>BLMC01000007.1 GCA_011959805.1 Lachnospiraceae bacterium
AAAATACCTTTTGACCCCAACATCTTACCATGAAGTATTTCTGTAATCTATAAAATAATGAAAAGGGACTGCAATCAAATAAAAAAGCCAAACAGCAAGGGAATAGTAATCGAATAAAAGACATAGAATGAAGTATAGAAAACCTATACTTCATTTTTGGGTGTTGATATGAATAGACACGATATATTTAAACAAGATATTATGAGTGCAGGAGAGCGTTTTGCAGATGCTTTTTCACTGCCTAAGGATATGGTGGTGAATGCCACACTGTTGCATATGGTGGGGGCATCAGAACTTTTTGTAGAAAATTTTAAAGGCATTATTTCCTACACTTGTCATGAAGTTTTAATCAAAGGAAATCATATGAAATATTGTGTCTGTGGAGATTGTCTTACAATCGAGCATTACTCGAATGAGGACATGAAGATATCAGGACAAATTAAGGAGATAAAGGTGATAAGGGAAACTTGAGGTGGGACTCTTGCAAAATAGATGGATACGCTTTGTCAGAGGATTTCTGGTTATCAGAATTAATGGCGACTACATGGAACGTTTCTTTAATATGTGCAGAATGCATGGCATTGACTTGTGGGAGATAAAAAAAGAACAGGATATCTGCATGTGTGAAGCATATGCCACAGATTTTCTGAAAATGCCACCTCTGTTAAAAAAGACAGGTATAAAAGCGCACGTAGTCAAAAAGAAGGGACTGCCGTTTTACTTTCCTTTTATTAAAAAAAGGATTATTTTTTTTGCGGGCGTTCTATTGTGCCTTACTATGTTGAATTATGTGACAAAATATGTGTGGGCAATTGAGTATGTTGGTAATTTGCAGGTGAGTGACGACGAATTATCGGATTTTTTGGAGCAGGAATCCATTCATTATGGAATGAAAAAAAACAGTATTAATTGTGAGGAGAAGGAAAAAAAGCTGCGGGAGACCTTTCAAAATGTTACATGGACTTCCATTTATTTTGAGGGAACAAAACTATATATCGAAATCAAAGAGAATGAGAAATCGGAACCCGTTCAGTTTGAAACAAAAGGGACAGATATTATAGCCAATGAAGCAGGTACAATTACGTCGATTGTCACCAGAAATGGGGTGCCGCGCGTGAAAGCAGGGGACACAGTTGAAAAAGGACAGGTGCTTGTATCAGGCGGTGTACCCGTTTATGACGAGAGTCAGAGTGTTATTGATTATCAAATTTATGATGCAGATGCGGATATTTTTATTAGAACACCAATTGAGTACACAAGTTCGATTAACAGTGGCTATCCAGTTATGATCTACACAGGGAATCGGGTGAATACTGGTTTTGCCCAGATTGGCAAGTATTATATTGATGGATTAAGTTTATGGGATTGTATTGGAAAATATCTTTCTCCGAAAAAAGATGAAACATTATATGAGATTGCCACAGAAAAACATCAGGTAATTTTGCTTGATAATATCTATCTTCCAATCTTTTATGGAAAAATTGACAGAAAAGAGTATTACATAAAATATTTTACATATACAGATGAGGAGATGAAAAATAAGTTATCAGAAAATTTTGAAAAATTTATTTTTGGTTTACAACAAAAAGGGGTACAAATTGTTGAAAAAAATGTTAAAATGGAAAAGAGTAGTATTGGAATGGAATTAAATGGAAGTTTGATAGTAGTCAAACAGACAGGCGAAACAGTAGAGATACCAAGAAACATTGTTGAGGAAGATGAGAATAAGGAGTAATATTACAGTGGGAGAATTTCGGGTTGGAATGCAAATTGAAGCGGAACATATGCAGAATCTCTTTGGGAGTCATGATGCATATATCAAACAAATTGAGGAGGACTTAAATGTAGTTATTACAGACCGCAATGGAGAGGTTCGGATTAGTGGAGAACAAACAGCGGTAAATAAGGCAGCGAAGCTAGTGCGTGAGCTTGTTGAACTCTCTAAACGAGGAAATAGGATACAAGAACAGAACGTGTCCTATGCGCTGGAACTATCTCATGAAGGCGACGAGGGAGCACTTCTTGAGATAGATTCGGAGTGTATTTGTCACACAATATCAGGGAAACCTATCAAACCAAAAACATTAGGACAGAAAAAGTATATCGATGCAATTAAGGATAAGATGATTGTCTTTGGGCTGGGGCCAGCAGGTACAGGCAAGACTTATCTGGCAATGGCGATGGCAATTACAGCGTTTAAAAATCATGAAGTGGAGCGTATTATATTGACTCGTCCCGCGATAGAGGCAGGAGAAAAGCTTGGATTTTTGCCTGGGGATTTGCAGAGCAAAGTAGACCCATATTTAAGACCTTTATACGATGCACTTTATCAGATTATGGGAGTGGACAGTTTTCAAAAAAATATGGAAAAAGGATTGATTGAGGTTGCACCGCTTGCCTATATGCGTGGGCGGACGCTCGACAATGCCTATATTATATTAGATGAGGCACAAAATACAACCCCTGCACAGATGAAGATGTTTTTGACACGAATTGGTTTTGGCTCCAAAGTTATTGTGACTGGGGATGCTTCGCAAAAAGATTTGGCGGTTGGTGCACAGTCTGGTTTGGATGTGGCGGAGAAGGTACTTGCAAAAATCAGTGATATCGCTTTTATTAAAATGACAAGCCGCGATGTTGTGCGGCACCCTCTTGTACAGAAGATTGTCAAAGCATATGAAGATTATGAAAGTAGGCTTGGCAGCAATCAAAACAAGACAATTCACAAAGACGAATCACGAATCAGAAGGGGTGGAAAACCATTTCGCAAATAACAAATAATACAGGAGATAAATGATACTATGACTTTTTATGTAGAGAGTGAGACAGATAAAACACTTCCTTTTGATGTGGAGGAGGTGGCAGGCAGAGTAATTGTGGAAGCATTGGATTTTGAGAAATGTCCTTATGAGGTGTCAGTAAATGTGCTTCTTACAAATAGTCAGGGGATTCACAAGATGAACAAGCAGTATCGGGGGATTGACCGTCCGACAGACGTATTGTCTTTTCCCAATGTGGATTATGAGAATCCAGCTGATTTTACAGGAATTGAGGATACAATAGAAGACTACTTTGACCCTGAGAATGGTGAGTTGTGTCTTGGTGATATTGTAATTTCCGTTGACAAGGTGTATGAGCAGTCCGAGGAGTACGGACATTCTTTGATGCGGGAATATGCTTTTTTGATTGCACATAGTATGCTTCATCTTTTGGGATATGACCATATAGAGCCTGGGGAGGCGACGGTGATGGAACAGAAACAGGAGGAAATCCTGAACAGACTGGGAATAACGAGGAAAGAGTAGTTTGGGCTGAGGAGAACAGTTAAATGAAGAAAAAGAAGTCTAATTTCATTGTTCAGGGTGGAATTCTTGCAATGGCGGGAATCCTTTCCAGAATTATAGGGATAGCGCGGCGTTTCCCCATGCAACATATTATCGGCGATAAGGGAAATGGTTATTATTCTGTAGCGTATGAGATTTATTCTATTATGTTGATCATATCTTGTTATAGTCTTCCACTTGCAGTGTCTAAAGTGGTGTCTTCCAAGATGAGTAAGCGACAGTACAAAAGTGCGGAGCGCGCATTTCAGTGCGCTATGTTTTTTGCTGTGGCAGCAGGGGGAATCACATTTCTGGTCTGCGAGTTTTTAGGAGATTTTTTTGCGGCGGATGTGATGGAAGAACCAATGAGTGCGATGGCGTTAAAGGTACTTGGTCCAGCGCTGTTGTTAGTATCTGTGATGGGGGTCTTTCGAGGTTATTTTCAAGGGCTAGGGACAATGATGCCAACAGCGGTTTCACAGGTGCTCGAACAGATTTTTGTGCTGATTGGAAGTATTGTTGGAGCTTCTGTGCTTTATAATTATGGAGATAAAGTTGGGGCACTGCTGCATAACAAAGATTATGCTCCAGCATATGGTGCGGCAGGAGCATCAATCGGTCCTGTGATTGGCGCAGTGATTGGATTACTGTTTCTTATCTTTGTATTTGCGGCATACAAAAAAGGTGCAAAAAAACATGCGCATAATACAGGAGGAAAAGTAGATAGCTATCCGCAGATTTTTAGTATGATTTTATGGACAATTTTTCCAGTGCTTCTAAGTACAACTGTCTATAATATTAGCGGTGTAATTGATATTAAAATCTTTGGAAGTGTGATGATAGAAAAAGGATTTGGAAATGTTAGAACTGATATTTGGGGGGTATATTCGGGAAAATATAAATTGTTAGTAAATGTTCCAATTGCGCTTGCCAATGCAATGTGTTCCTCGATTGTACCAATGTTGACACAACTAATGGTGCGGGAAGAATATGGTCGTGCCAAAGAAAAAGTTGGACAAGCGATGCGTTTTACAATGATTGTCGCTATTCCAAGTGCAGTGGGACTTTCTGTGCTTGCCAAGCCAATTGTTTCTATGCTGTTTAAAGGCGAGGTTGATATGGCAGTCGATATGCTCCATATCGGTTCGATATCCGTTGTATTTTATACAATGTCTACACTTACCAATGGTGTGCTCCAAGGAATTAATAAAATGAAGATTCCTGTGTGTAACGCGGCAATCTCACTTGTTATTCATATTGCGATTCTATATGCAATGCTTCAAATGGATATGGGAATCAATGCAGTGGTGTATGCGTACATTTTGTTTGCTGTTATAGTTTGTTTGCTGAATGCGGTTGCAATTCGTAAATATTTGCGGTATAAACAAGAGATAGTGCGCACCTTTATTATTCCAGCAATTGCATCTGCTGCAATGGGGATTGTAATTGGACTTTTAAATCTACTGCTTGCGAAGTCAGCAGGTAATGTTGTCACAGTGTTTGTGGGCATTAGTGTTGGTGCAATAGTGTATTTTGCGATATTAATACTATTAAAGGGTATTAATGAGCGTGACTTAAGAAGTATGCCAGGAGGTAGGACAATTTTAACGATTGCAAAGAAATTACGCTTGATGTAATTCTATGAATAAAAAGCAAAAATAAGCTGATACTATATCAAAGACGCCAAAGTGTTAAGTTTCACGAGGAGGCTCATGATGGAAAAGAGATATAAGATTGGCTTATTTTTTGTATTGTTGCTGATTTCAGTATTGGTAGTTATTTTGTTGTATCGAAGAAATAATATAGATAGATTCTCAAAAGAGAGAAACTTTGCGGAGCAGCAACGCTTGAATATTGATGATTTGTCGAAGATAGATCAGCAGTCTAAGACAGCAGAGGAGATTTATCAAGTTCAGAAAATGAATGTTCAGACGACTGTTGATACAGTTTGTATTTATGAAAATATTGATAAAAAAGATGGCTCAGTTTTTATGGAAGAAGAAAAAATTCCCATAAAGTATATTGGCTTAAATCGTGAGGAACTCGAAACAATGCTTGCACAGGACAGTTTGGCTCCTACACTTGAGGAAAAGCAAAAGGGGTTTAAATCACAGCATTTAGAATTGTTCTCAGCGGATAAGATTAAGGTACTTCGTATTTATGATACAACGCAGGGAGAGTTTGGATTTTATATTATGGAAGTAGAAGGTGAAGTCTGTGTGTTTGAATATGATAAAAAAACACTTTACTTTAAGACAGGATTACACCCAGAAAGTCTTCCAGCAGAGGTACGATACGAGTTGCGAGAGGGGAAATTTATGGATAATGAATTGCAAGTGTATCATTTTATTGAATCCTATAGTAGTTAGGAATTGTCTTTTTTGTGAATAAATATTGAATACAGTATTCTTGTTATAAAGTATTTTGGAGCAGTTTCTTCGTTTTGAAAATGGAGGATATATGGAGAATAAGGTGGTTGTGATAGGCGGTGGGGCAAGCGGTCTTGCTGCTGCAATAGCTGCGGCGGAGAATGGAGCTGTGGTCACAGTAATTGAGCATAAGGATAGAGTGGGAAAAAAGATATTGATGACAGGGAATGGCAAGTGTAATCTTACAAATATGAAGGCAGTACACAACCAGTATTATAGTAGTGACGCAATTTCTCTAAACCAGATTTATAATACACTTGTCAGATTTGATGCAGTTCAAACAAGAGATTTTTTTCAACGTCTTGGATTATATACAAAAGAGAAAAAAGATGGTGGTGTATATCCCGTTTCGGAACAAGCATCTATTGTGCTGGATGTGCTGCGAAGCGCATGTGATCGACTTAATGTGGCAATACGAACGAATTGTGATGTGATTTCTATTAAACCAAGAAAGAAGGGTGGAATGGTTTGTGTAACACAGCATGAACATAATATACAAGAGCCATTAAAAAAGAAAAAATTGTCTGCAAAAAATTCTGAACATCTTTATAGTGGAAAGGAAGAACAGATTTTTTATGATAAATTGATTTTAGCCACAGGGGGAAAAGCAGCTTCTGTCTCCGGTTCTGATGGTTCTGGATATCTGCTTGCAAAGCATTTGGGACACAGTATTATAGAACCACTTCCAGCGTTAGTACAATTAAAGTGCAAGGAACCCTTTTTTAAAGCGTTATCAGGGGTTCGGGCACAAGGAAAGATTCGGCTGTTAATTGATGGCGTGGAAACTGCTTTCGAGGAAGGGGAACTACAATTGACAGACTATGGGATATCGGGGATTCCTGTTTTTCAGATTAGTAGATTGGCGTCCAGAGCACTTTATGACGGAAAATATTGTGAGGCGTCATTGGATTTTATTTCTTATATTTGGGGTGAGGACAAAAAGAGTAATCATCTGGAAGCATTGAAAAGGAATGCTATGAAATATTTTGGTCATAAGACTGTCGAGGAGTTTCTGTCGGGACTGGTACATAAAAAGATTGTTGGAGTTGTCTGTAAGCAAAAAGGGATTGCATCAGGTATGACAGTCAATGAGGCAGGAACTGAACGTTTATGGAATTGTATAAAGATGCTTGCGGATTTTAGAGTGCAAATTATAGCGCCAAATTCGTTTGAGAATGCGCAGGTTTGTTGTGGTGGAGTTCCTTTGATGGAAGTTGATAAAAATTTTGCATCGCGAAAAAGCCAAGGGGTCTATATTGTTGGGGAGTTGTTGGACTGTGATGGTATCTGTGGCGGTTATAATTTGCAGTGGGCATGGGCAACTGGAATAATTGCCGGGACAGATGCTGCGCAGAGGGATTCTATAATGATTGAGAATAGGATAAAAGAAAATGAAACATATTGAGAATGAAAGTTCACTTAAAATCCAGTTTAAGATTGCTTTAAATGTGAACTTAAACAAAGAAAATATAGTGGACAGGCTTACATTGCCAGATATAATTGACAATAGCGCAGTTCTTACCAAAAAAGCTGCGAAAATATTGGGCGTTAAAGAAACAGATATTTCAGCGCTATGTATTTTAAAACATTCTATAGATGCTAGAAAGAAACCACAACTTTTTCAAGTTTATACAGTAGGTGTGACTTTACGAAATAAAAAACTGCAAGAAAAAGTAATAAAGTATTGCAAAGATAAATCAGTTGTTCCTTATATACAGAATCCATATATTTTTCCGTCAACAGGCAAAACAAAGTTATCTTTTCGTCCTGTGGTAATTGGCACAGGACCAGCAGGACTTTTCTGTGGATATATGCTCGCAAAGTACGGTTATCAGCCCATTTTGTTAGAGCGTGGTTTTGATGTGGACACGCGCACAAAAGATGTGGAGGCGTATTGGAGTGGCGGCAGCCTCAATCCTGACTCTAACGTACAGTTTGGCGAGGGAGGTGCAGGCACTTTTTCTGATGGAAAGCTTAATACATTGGTAAAAGATAAACACGGCAGAAATAAAGAAGTGTTGCGCATTTTTGTACAGTTTGGCGCGCCAGAGCACATTTTATACGAAAGCAAACCACATATTGGAACGGATGTTTTGGGGCAGGTTGTCATCAATCTGCGCAACGCGATTATAGCGTGTGGTGGTGAAGTTCGATTTGGAACAAAGATGACAGGATTTCAGGTAAAAGAGGGTACTTTATGCGCTGTTGAAGTCAATAATAGTGAGTGGATTCAGACAACTCAGGCGGTACTTGCAATTGGGCACAGCGCTAGAGATACATTTATATACTTAGATAAAATTCATGTGCCAATGGAAGCAAAAGCTTTTGCAGTCGGAATGCGAGTAGAACATTCTCAATGTATTATCAATGAAAGTATGTATGGCAAAGAACAAGGCAATCAATTACCAGCAGCACCGTACAAACTGACGGCACAGACAAGTACAGGGCGCGGTGTTTATTCTTTTTGCATGTGTCCAGGTGGTTTTGTAGTTAATGCGTCGAGCGAATTAGGGCAAATTGCTGTAAATGGCATGAGTTATGCAGACAGAGACGGAGAACATGCAAACAGTGCCATTATTGTGCAAGTTACACCAAAAGATTATGGGGCGAACGGTCCGCTTGCTGGAATTGCATTTCAGAGACAGCTTGAAAAAAAGGCTTATTTGCTTGGAAGTGGCAAGGTTCCGGTGCAGTATTATGAAGATTATGTAAAGAATGTGTCGTCTGAAAATATAAAAAATCGTGAGAAGCCATGTATGAAGGGTGCATATCAATTGACAAATCTAAGAGGATTATTACCAACTGACTGCGAAGTGGCGTTTTTGGAGGGAATGGAGCAGTTTGACAAAATAATACCAGGATTTGCTGGAAAGGAGACAATTTTGTCTGGAATTGAGAGTCGGACTTCCTCACCAGTACGAATACACAGAGATGAGACGCTACAAAGCCCTGCCATAAGGGGGTTGTATCCATGTGGAGAAGGAGCTGGATACGCTGGTGGCATTACTTCTGCAGCAATGGATGGCATCTTAATTGCAGAGAAGATCGCACAGGAGTTCTGTCCATTTCTTTGAGAAAGGCTGGACTTATATAAGAAATAGACTTAAAATAATAAAGATAGACACTTAAAACCTGTCACAAAAGATTTTGAGAATCGATTAAGGATAAAATGGAGGCAAAAGACTGTGGATGATTTACGTGCAAAATTAAAAGATAAGAAACGAGTGGTTGTAAAGATTGGTTCTTCTTCTTTGCAGCACTCAGAGACAGGGGACCTTGATTATATTAAAATGGATATTTTGGTGCGTGAGCTTTGTAATATTAGGAATCAAGGAAAGGATGTGATTCTTGTGACATCAGGCGCGATTGGATGTGGCAGAAAATCTTTACATATTAAGCCGCCGCTTACCATTGCACAAAAGCAGGCATGTGCAGCGATTGGACAGGCAAGACTTATGACTACCTATCAACGTATTTTTTCGGAATACAGCCATCAGGCAGCACAAATTTTACTCACGAAAAATACAGTTGAGGCGGATTTAAACCGACGAAACGCACAAAATACTTTTCATGAGTTGCTTGCTATGGAAGTGATACCCATTGTAAATGAGAATGATACAATCTCTACATTTGAGGTGGAGGATGTGATAGGAGATAACGATACACTCTCAGCGATTGTCACAGCATTGACCGGAGCAGATTTATTGATTTTGCTGTCAGATATTAATGGGTTATATACAGATGACCCAAGACAGAATCCAGATGCACAGTTTATTGCGCAGGTAGACTGTATTACGGACAAACTACTTCAGATGGGGAAATCTTCGACTGGAAGCAGCGTTGGGACTGGTGGCATGGAGACAAAACTCAATGCCGCGCGAATTGCGACTTGTTCTGGCGCAGATATGGTGATTGCAAACGGCGGTGATGTGCGTGTGATTCATCGCATTATGGAAGGCAGAAATTACGGGACAATCTTTCGGGCAAATAAGGATGAAACATTTAACTTTACTGATTTTATTGATAATTTGCATCGATAGCGGTACAATAGCCCCTTAGCAGTTGACTTTGCATGAGATTAAAATAATTTTTTTGGAGTCTTTTTGTATTGAATATTGCAAGCGGCTATACAAACGATAAGGAGGAAATATTATTGTCAGATAAATCAACACAAATAAAGCAAGAAATAAAGGACACAATACATAAAGTAAAAAAGACAAGCGTGCGAAGTATTGTCACTGGACGGATTGTTTCCATACTGCCTGTGGTGTTATTACAAGGTCTGATTATCTATGCACTTGCAAAGTGGCTTGTGCCATTTGCCACGCTATTTTATAGTGTTTTGTCTGTTCTGTCTGCGTTGTTTGTTTTGTTTTTAATCTCTAAGCGAGATGAGGGGGCTTACAAAATGCTGTGGCTTCTGGTGATGTTTGTGGCACCGTTGCCAGGCGCACTGATGTATCTACTCTATGGCAATAAGCGGACAGGTAAGGCGCTAGAGCAAAGACTGAAGGCAGTCAAAAACAGTCTTCCCATCACATTAATGGAGGATACAGAAGTTCAAGAACAGTTAAGACAGGAAGACAAACGCGTTGCACAAACGTGTACTTATGTCAAAAAGATTACAGGTTTTCCAGTGTTGAGAAATGATACAGCACAGTATTATCCCGTAGGAGAACTCCTGTTTGAAGAGATGCTTTCTGCGTTAAAAGAAGCAAAGCGCTATGTATTTATTGAATATTTTATTGTACAGGAGGGTGTTCTGTGGCAGGCAATGGTTGATGTGATGGAACAGAAGGTGCAAGAGGGCGTAGATATTCGGGTGCTGTATGATGATATTGGAAGTATTGGTACGTTTTCTCACAGAAACAGAATTTCTCTTTTAAAAAAGGGCATAAAATGTGAGAAATTTAATCCAATGATTGTGCTTAGCGGGGCGTTAAATAACAGAGATCACCGTAAGATTATGGTGGTGGATGGTGTTGTGGCATTTAGCGGGGGCATCAATTTGGCAGATGAATATATCAATGAGGATCACCCTTTTGGACACTGGAAAGATATTGGTTTTCGGATAACAGGAGATGCTATCAGAAGTTATGCCTATATGTTTATAGAGTTTTGGAATGCTTCTTCTTTTGACAAGATTACAAAAGAACTAATTGGTGAGGATTATGTTCCTATGCGAGTGCAAAAGGAATATAATTTTGATGGTTATGTGCAGCCGTATTATGATTCTCCGAACAGAGAAGATGCAGTGAGCAATAATCTTTTCATAGATTTACTTGGTCAATCAAAAGATTATGCATGGTTTTATACGCCTTATTTATTGTTGGGTGATGGTTTGCGCGATGCGTTTGTGCGGGCGGCAAAGCGTGGTGTGGATGTCCGCATTATTATGCCTGGAATCCCTGATAAGAAACTTGTATATCGCATGTCAAGAAGTTACTATCGCGATTTGTTAGAGGCAGGCGTTAGAATTTTTGAGTACACACCAGGATTTGTACATGCAAAGGCGTGTCTTGTCGACGACTGTATTGGTTCTGTCGGAACAGTTAATCTTGATTATAGGAGTTTGTATCTACATTATGAATGTAATGCATTATTTTACAGAGCTTCTATTCTTACTGATTTGAAAAAAGATTTGGAAGTCTCTATGAAAGTCAGCAGAGAACGTACACTTTTGCATGAAAAAAAAGGGCTGGTACATGGTATCATTGATGGTATGTTGCGTATCTTTGCACCGTTAGTATAAAAACTGTTTTTATAGTGTTAATGTTAAGGATGATAGACAGCTTTTTGTAAGCTTTATATTTCAGGAAAGAAAGGAACAATAAAATATGGTTATAGGAAATCATCTGTCTTGTGCAAGTGGTTATGAGATTATGGGGCGGGAAGAACTGAAATTGGGAGGAAATACTTTTGCTTTTTTTACTAGAAATCCAAGAGGCGGTGCAGCTCGAGAACATGATCCAGAAGATGCAGCAAGATTGTGCAAGTTTATGCAAGCACATAGTTTTGGAAAACTAGTTGCGCATGCACCCTATACATTGAATGTATGTTCAGACAAGGAAAAAGTTAGAAATTTCTCGCGCGAGGCGATGGCAGAAGATTTAAGACGCATGGAATATTTGCCGGGAAACTATTATAATTTTCATCCGGGTTCTCATGTAGGACAAGGAGCAGAAGTAGCAATTCCAATGATTGCAGATGCTATTAATTACGCTGTAAAACCGGAATATACTACAATTGTCTTGCTAGAAACAATGGCGGGAAAGGGTTCTGAGATTGGCGGAACGTTTGCGGAGTTGCGAGCGATTCTTGATTTGGTAGAGCAACAGGAAAACGTTGGAGTATGTTTTGATACCTGTCATGTGTGGGATGGAGGATATGATATTGTCAACAATTTGGATGGTGTTTTGAAAGAATTTGATGATATTATAGGGATTGACCGACTTAAAGCGATTCATCTTAATGACAGCATGAATGTATGTGGTTCCCACAAAGACCGTCACCAAAAGATTGGTCAGGGTGAAATTGGCGCGGAGGCGTTAAAAGCAGTAGTAAAACATCCTTTGTTAAAAGATAAACCGTTTATTTTGGAAACACCAAATGATGATGCAGGATATATCAAAGAGATTGCTATGATTAAAAGTTGGTAGCTACTTTTTTAAATTTTTATGTTGCAAAGGGTATATAGTGAGGTTAATATGGAGATAGAGGAAAAAATAAAACGAATTAATGAACTGTATCATAAATCGCAGGCGGAAGGTCTTACTGAGGAGGAAAAAGCAGAACAGGCGGCGCTGCGAGCGGAATATGTGGCAAATATACGCGCTAATCTAAAAGGACAACTGGATAATATTTGTATAAAAGAGCAGGATGGAAGTATTACAAATCTTGCAAAAAAGAGAGTAAAAAAGATGGAAGAACGCACGACAGAATGAGCATTATGGAGTGACGAAATGGAAACCAAAGCAGAAATAAGAAAACGAATACTTGAGATTCGACAAGGGATGACAGATGAGGAAATTGCCGCAAAAAGTGAGGCGATTGTGCAGAAGGTAGTGAAAACACCAGAGTATAGAGAGGCTAACAATGTATTGTTGTATGCTGATTATTGTCAAGAAGTTGTAACACGTGGTATTTTTGAAGATGCCCTTCTCCACAGAAAAAAGATTTTTTTTCCAAAGGTAGATAAAATGACAAATACCATGGAATTTTATCAGATAATCTCTATTCGGCAACTTGAGAGAGGATATATGGATATCTTAGAACCAAAAGAAGATATCAAGATGCGTTATAAATTTCAACCGAAGGAAGACACATTGGCAGTTTTACCAGGGGTGGCGTTTGATACATCGGGTTATCGATTAGGATATGGAAAAGGATTTTATGATAAGTTTCTGGCAAGCAGACGTCAGATTTCAACGATGGCGTTAGCATTTGCATGTCAGATTGTGGATGAAATTCCGCGGGATACACATGATATTAAGATGGACAAAATTGTGACAGAGGAAATTATCTATTCGTTTTTAAGAATATAAGAATGGAGTTTAAACTATGACAATAAAAGAAAAAGCAGCGGCAATGAAGCTAGACAGCACACAGATGGCCTCCAAGTCTGCTAAGATAAGAAATCTTGCACTTTCGGCAATAATAACGGCATTACAACAAAATCAGAATGATATTTTCCAGGCAAATGAACAAGACTTAGCAGAAGCGGCAGAGAATCATATTCCAGAGGCAGTTGTAAAACGGTTAAAATTTACACCGCAGAAGCTTTCAGATGTGGTGAATGGTATTGAAAGTCTGATTGCGATGCCCGATAAAGTTTATGAGACACAGCTTGTTCGTGAGTTGGATGAGGGTTTGGTTCTTATTCGTGAAAGTTGTCCAATCGGTGTGATTGGCGTGATTTTTGAGGCGCGACCCGACGCGCTGGTACAGATTGCTAGTCTGTGTATTAAAAGTGGCAACTGCGCAATATTAAAAGGCGGAAGCGAGACAAAAAATACAAATAAAATATTATTTTCTTTGATTTGGCATGCAGCTATTGAAAGTGGTTTGCCAGAGAATTGTCTGTTTCAGGCAGAGCAGCGCGACGAAATTTCAGAGTTATTGTCATGCCATGAGTCGGTTGATTTGTTGATACCAAGAGGTTCTAATGCCTTTGTACAGTATATTATGAATCATACCAAAATTCCTGTGATGGGACACGCTGATGGTATCTGTCATATTTATGTAGATGAATCATTTGACATTGACAAAGCGATTCCGGTTATCGTTGACGCCAAGACACAATATACAGCTGCGTGTAATGCGGTGGAGACTCTATTGGTACACAAGGATGCGGTAAGTATTTTAATGCCGCGGTTGAACAAGGTATTTCAGGAACATCATATTGAGTTGCGTGCTACTGCTGATATCGTCAAACAATATGGTAGCATAGAAGCGACAGACGAAGATTTTAGGACAGAATATCTTGATTTAATTCTCTCTGCAAAGACCGTTGAAAATATAGATGAGGCAATTGTGCATATCAATAAATATGGTTCTCACCATACGGATTGCATTATTACGGAGAATCAGGAAGCGGCGGAGTATTTTATGAGAATGGTGGATTCTGCTGGAGTGTATCAAAATTGTTCAACGCGCTTTGCAGATGGATTTCGCTATGGTTTTGGTGCTGAAGTAGGAATTAGCACTGGAAAGATTCATGCGAGGGGACCAGTAGGAATTGAAGGGCTATTAACCTATAAATATAAACTTTATGGAAATGGTCAGATAGTCGCGGACTATGCTTCAGGAAAAAAAGAATTTCATTTTAAAGATTGTAAAAAGTAGTAAAATTATAGTTGAATTAAGGGGGAATATTATAATGAAGAAAAACTCACTTTGGCAAAAATGTAAGACTGGAATCTTGTTGGCTATATTGGCCGTTTTTGTGACTGTAATAAAACCACCTGCCACAGCGTTTGCATTTAATGTGATACCGATTGACATGATAGAGATGTATTCCACATCAGCCACTCCTGTGTACGCGACTCCAGATGTGTATTCGCCGGTGGTAGTCTATCTTGATAGATTTATAAATGTGCGGGTTTTTGGAATTACAGACAATGGTTTTTTTCAAGTTGATTTGAATGGTACTTATTATATACCAGGGGCATATTTGGTAACTCAGATTGAACCGGCAAAGACAGAAAAGCAGAAAGCGATAGATAACTTGAATGACTTGGTAGAAGCTTATCGGATGCAATTGGAATTTATGGAAAGTTATAGTAAAAATTTTGCTTTGATTGATGTGACGGGGGATGGTATTCCTGAAATATTTGATGAAGCAGGCAAAGAAATTTATACATATTATGAAAAACGCCCAGTAATGATGTACTATTCAGAGAACCCAGTGAAGTTTTATTATTCTAAAAAAGAAAATAAACTTTTGGGAAAGTATACATGGAATAAAAAAGATATCTGGGAAGTTTATAGTAAAGATGTCTCTTTGTTGCCGTGGGGGCAGTTTAAATGTGTCGCTTTGGCAACGGCACCTACAGAGAATGCACCTGTTATTTCTAGGGATTATACGAATAATGCAGAGACAAGAGGAGATCTTTATAATATTCTTAAAAAGATTTTATCACTGTGATTTGTGTGTTTAAGGGGGATAGAAAATGTTTTGGAAAAAGGCACCAACACAAAAAAATTCCTATGACAAAGAAAATCAGATTCCTATTCTTAAATGTAGTATCTGCAATGGGGAGCAAGTTGCGGGTTTTAAGGATATCCACACTGGAAAGTTTGAGGAGATTATGTTTATAAAGAACAGTATCGATTTAGAAGAATTTAAACAGAAATATGGGGTGGAAGCGTTGGAGAAGGAATATTAAAGTTATTTTCTATTTGCCTGTCTAAGAAAGAGAAGAAATTCCTTTGAAAAAATACTTTTCAATTTGTGTTCTTTATGATAGAATGGGCGTTGGTATTGTGTGCGTAATGATTTAGGAATTCTCCCAATGGGCGAAAGGATGACAGACAAATGACAGCAATTCAGCAATGGACTTCTGATTTTTCTAGTGAATTTTATAAGTGTTTTATAAAGGAAGACCGATATAAGCTTTTAATTAGCGGTGTCGGGGTGACGGTCAAGGTATCTCTGCTGGCAGTTTTTATTGGTATATTTATTGGAATGTTGATTGCGTTGTGCAATTTATCCAAGAGAAAACCGATTAAGTTTATTGGAAGTCTGTATACAGATGTGATAAGAGGAACACCATCTGTTACACAGTTGATGATTATTTACTTTGTAGTATTTGCCACCGTGGACTTAGATAAATGGATTATTGCCGCGATTGCCTTTGGTATTAATTCTGGTGCCTATGTGTCGGAGATTATTAGAGCAGGTATTATGTCGGTCGATCACGGACAGACGGAGGCAGGCAGATCATTAGGATTGAATGCATTTCAGACTATGACGCGGATTGTGATTCCGCAGGCAGTCAAGAATATCTTTCCAGCATTGTGCAATGAATTTATTGTGTTGATTAAAGAGACAGCAATTGTTGGTTATGTGGGATTGATGGATATTCAAAAAGCAGGTGATTTCATTAAGAGTGCTACATTTGTTGCGTTTATGCCACTTGTCGGAACAGCTGTTATTTATTATGTGCTGATTAAGATATTAACGTTGTTGCTACACAGAATAGAAAAAGTTCTAAGAAAGTCTGATATTCGTTAAGAGTTGTCTTAAAATTTGTGATAATTTCTTAAGTTGCATTCAAATGCAGAAAGGATATGGATAGGCTGATATGATCAAAGTGAAAAATTTACATAAAAGATTTGGAGACTTGAGTGTTCTAAATGGGATCAATGAGCACATTTCTCCGGGCGAAGTTGTAGTGGTAATTGGTCCGTCTGGCTCCGGTAAAAGTACGTTTTTGCGATGCCTGAATCTACTTGAAGATGTGACAGAAGGTGAAATTTATGTGGATGATCAGATGATTAATACACCCAAGGTTAATATTAATGAAGTGCGACAGAAAATGGGTATGGTATTTCAACAATTTAATTTGTTTCCGCATTTAACCATTATGGAAAATATTACACTGGCACCAGTTCTCTTAAAAAAGATGACAAAAGAGCAAGCCGTTAAGAGAGGGTTAGATTTGTTAAAGCGCGTTAATCTGGAAGAGAAGGCACAAGCGTATCCGGCACAGCTATCCGGCGGACAGAAGCAGCGTGTTGCTATTGCCAGGGCACTTGCTATGAATCCTGAGATTATGCTTTTTGATGAGCCAACATCGGCGCTTGATCCAGAGATGGTTGGGGAGGTGCTTGACGTAATGAAGGACCTTGCAAGATCTGGTATGACAATGGTGATTGTCACGCATGAGATGGGATTTGCAAGAGAAGTTGCAACAAGGGTACTTTTTGTCGATCAGGGTATAATTATGGAGAGCGGTACACCAAAGGAAGTGTTTAATCATCCAAAAAATGAGCGGACAAAACTTTTTTTAAGCAAGGTTTTGTAAATACATAAAATATTTGTATTTTACCGTGGGTGAATAGTATACAAATATTATGCCAAATGGCTTAATATACAAAATTATATTTTAGAGGAGGAACATTATGAAAAAGGTAGCAAAAGCAGCAGCGCTTATGCTTGCAACAGTGATGATGACGGCGTCATTGACAGCATGTGGCAGCAAGCCAGATACAACGCAAGCCAATGATGCAGCAGTTAGTGGACAGCCACAGAAGACAGAGGAAAGTACAGTGGTAGAGAAACAGAATGAGACAGATACACAGAAGGCAACTCCAGAAGCAGAAACAACATTGACTTTTGGGACAAATGCAGAATTTCCACCTTTTGAGTATGTAGCAAGCAGCGGTGTGATTGATCAGTATGATGGAATTGACATGGCGATTGCAAAGAATATTGCGGAAGCCAATGGTATGACAGCAGTAGTTGAAAATATGGAATTTGATTCTTTGTTGGTTGCATTGCAGAATGGTCAGATTGATGCCGCTATCGCTGGCATGACTGTGACAGAGGACAGAAAAGAAGAGGCTGATTTTTCTACTCCATATTATACGGCGACTCAGGTTATGATTGTAAAAGAAGATTCCGATATTACTTCGGCAGCAGATATGGCAGATAAGAAGATTTGTGTTATTCAGGGCTATACTGGAGAAATTTGTGTGAAGGATTTAGGATATCCCTACGAGGCATTTAAAAAGGGAACAGATGCCATCATGGAGTTGGTAAATGGAAAGTGTGACGTTGTTGTGATCGACTCTGCGACAGCAGAAAAATATGTATTTGATAATCAGGGCTTGAAGATTGTCGAGGATGCTTCTGCATTTGAGTCTGAAGAGTATGCTATTGCAGTGAAAAAAGGGAATACAGAGTTACTTGACAAAATTAATAAAGCGATTGAAACAATGCTTGCAGACGGCACTGTCGCAGAACTTGGCGCACAGTATATAGAAGCTATCTCAGCAGAATAAGATACATATTGATATACAGAACAAAACAAACGGCGTAAGTACACTATTCTTTGGTACTTGCGCCGTTTTTCTGCACAGACCCATGCAGAGGAAATAGGCCACTAAAGCGGCGTACAGGTCGCGTGTAAGTAGAAGAAGTCTTTCCTACTCGATTTTTAGAAAAGATATCAATTTGTAGTGCGAGATAGAAAATTTTGGTAGTCGATTATTTAAGGCTAGAATATTATTTTAAAGTAGGCGCAAGAATAAGAAAATAAGCTGGGCAGAAAGCTATAAGATAGATTTTGTGGCTAAAAATATTTTAGTAGCATTTATATTAAGGATATGATACACTACAAAGTGATTCGTTATAGGAATTTAAAACGAGAAATAACGTCATTTTAAGACAGACATGATAGATAAAATAAACGATAAAATATAAGGTATTTTATCGCAGGCGGAAAGGAACAAGCACTAAGAGTTTAATAAATATACAATACATGAGGAGGATTTACGTTGGATAGAAATACCACAAAGGAAAATATTATAGAATTGAAGCATATTAGCCGAACTTTTGACGACGGCTTTCGTGTGGTGGACGATTTTAATTTGACAGTACAAAGAGGAGAATTTGTCACGTTTCTGGGACCTTCGGGGTGCGGCAAAACTACAACGTTGCGTATGATTGCGGGGTTTGATAAACCGACAGAGGGAGAATTGTTGCTCAACGGCGAGGATATACGAGATTTGCCGCCCAACAAACGTCCTATTAACACAGTATTTCAGCGGTATGCATTATTTCCGCATCTAAATGTATTTGAAAATGTGGCGTTTGGACTGAAGTTAAAAAAGCTTCCTAAGATGGATATTGTGAAAAAAGTCAAGAAAGCACTGGAGATGGTAGACCTTGAAGACTTTGAGGACAGAGGGATACAGACACTTTCAGGCGGTCAACAGCAGCGCATTGCCATCGCGCGAGCAATTGTCAACGAGCCAGAAATTTTACTGCTAGATGAGCCGTTAGGAGCGTTGGACTTAAAAATGCGCAAGGAGATGCAGTTGGAACTAAAGGGAATGCATGAAAAACTTGGAATTACGTTTATTTATGTGACGCACGACCAAGAGGAAGCTCTTACTATGTCCGATAAAATTGTTGTGATGTCGGAAGGAAAAATACAACAAATCGGGACACCAGAGGATATCTACAATGAGCCTAAGAATGCTTTTGTAGCAGACTTTATTGGAGATAGCAATATTTTTAGTGGTATTATGACAGGAAAGTGCAGAGTGCGTTTTTGCGGTGCCGAATTTGTGTGTGTGGATGATGTTGAGCATGGTACAATGATTGATGCAGTGGTGAGACCGGAGGATGTAACCATTACAACTCCAGAGAAAGGAATTATACGCGGGAAAGTAACGTCTGTTATTTTTAAAGGGGTACATTATGAGATTACTGTTCAATCTGGGAAGAATGAAATTGTAGTACAATCGACCAGAAAAGCAGATTTGAACGCTGAAGTTGGTTTGTATATTGAGCCGGAAGGAATTCACATTATGTTGGCAGAAAATATTATCAATCGCATTGAGTCTGGTGTAGACAAGGAGTATCGGTTAAACTTCCTTGGAGGAATGTTGGACTGTGATGTCGCTTCCTTAATATCAGGAGCTGCTTTTAATACAGAGGGAATGCTTGTCGATGCGCATGGAGATGTGATTGAGCCTGACCGCATTAAGGTGATTGTGTCTGTGAAACCAGATGATATTACGATGAGTGACGATAAGGAGGCAGGAATTCTGCGCGGGCATATTATCAATCTGATTTACAAAGGGGATCACTATAGTTATGTTGTTCGGACAGAGGAAGACGAGGACTTTATTGTGTCAGACGAATACCTTTGGAATATGGATGATTATGTAAGTCTATTGATACCGAAGGAGAAGTTTCATTATACCTTGAAGAAATAAAAAATTTTACCATATTGATTAGAGTGCTCGACTGTAAATTTACTGAATGGAGGTTACCAAATGAATCGATTTCGTTTTCAGAGATCTCAGCTCTGCATACCATATGGTCTCTTTCTGGTATGTTTTGTGCTAGCGCCTTTGGTGGTCATTATATACTATGCGTTTACAAATGGACAAGGACAGTTTACGTTTGAAAATCTGACAGGTTTTTTTTCCAGTCCAAACACGATTGGAACACTTGCCTACAGTCTTGGTATTGCGGTGTCTACGACCTGTGTTTGCTTGCTGCTGGCGTATCCGATTGCGTACATCTTGGCGCGCAGCAAAATGAAACATAAGGCGGTAATTCTTATGGTTTTTGTAATGCCCATGTGGATTAATTTTACTCTTAGAATCACAGCGTTAAAAGAAATTTTAACAGTGATTGAAGGAAATCTTGCGTATCACCCGTTTTTAAATACATTGATTGGCATGACATATGATTTTTTGCCATTTATGATTCTTCCTATTTATACTACACTGTTAAAGTTGGATAATAGCCTTTTGGAGGCAGCGGCAGACCTTGGGGCAGATACAATTCAGACATTTTTAAAGGTCACATTTCCACTATCTATTCCCGGAATTATCAGCGGTATTGTGATGGTGTTTCTGCCATCTATGACCAACTATGTTGTATTGGACATGCTCTATAACAGTACGTATATTATGGGAAGCCTAATCGGAGCATATTTTAGCGCCTATGATTGGCACAATGGTTCAATGATTGCGCTGATTTTATTAGTGATTATCTTAGTCTTTACTCTCTTTACAAACCGTTATTCGGATGAGGATGCAGGCAGTAGTAGAGGAGGTGTACTTGGATAATGAAAAAAGTTTTTAGCAGAGCATTTTTAGTGCTTATGATGGTTGTATTATATTTACCTATTTTTGTCTTGGCAATCTACAGTTTTACCGATTCGGCAAATATTGGTGTAATTCATGGATTTTCGTTAAAAAATTATGAGACACTTTTTACAAAGCCTGATTTGAGGGCGATGATAGTAGGAACATTAGTGCTAGCAATCGGTTCTGCTTTTATCTCAACGATACTTGGGACACTTGGGGCTGTGGGTGTGTTTTATTCTGGAAAGTTTGGCAATGCGGTAGTTGGTTCATTAAATCAGATTCCAGTTGTAAATGCAGAAGTTGTTACAGCGTTCTCCTTGTGTATTTTGCTGATTGGTGTATGTGGTGTGGATAAAAGTAGTTTTGTCTCACTCTTAATAGGTCATATTGTCTTGGAAGCACCTTTTGTATATTTGTCAGTGGTACCCAAATTAAAACAGATGGATAATAGCCTTTATGAGGCAGCGCTTGACCTAGGAGCATCTCCGGCAGTGGCATTATGCCGAATTGTATTTCCACAGATTTTTCCTGGTGTTGTATCTGGTTTTGCATTGGCAGTTACATTATCACTAGATGATTACTTTATCACAAGTTACACAAAACCTGCGACGTTTGATACAATCAGTACGTATGTAGTAAATGCGACGAGAGGATCTCAGACAGAGATTAAGACGGCATTGTGGGCGCTCTCTACAATTATTTTTGTCGTTGTGGTTCTGATGGTGATGATAATGAACATGACTGAAAACAAAAATATCAAAAATGGTAAAAAGGCAGGTGCAGAAAATGGAAAAGAGTAGGATAATACTTGGCCTTGCTGCGACGAGTGCACTGTGCTTTTTTTCGGGGCAAACTATATATGCTGGTGAGGAAGAACCTATTGTGCTGCGTGTGTGTAGTTGGGAGGAGTATATTGATCTTGGTGAATGGGATGCAGAGGAAACTATCGAACTTGACAATGGCACCGTAATCTACGGAGAGAATCCGTTATATGAGGATTTTGAGGATTGGTACAGAGAGACTTATGGCAGAGAAGTGCGCGTGGAATATTCTTGTTTTGGCACAAATGAAGATTTGTACAATCAGTTAAATATGGGGGATACATATGACTTGGTGTGTCCTTCAGAGTATATGATTATGAAGTTGATTGCAGAAGATAAGTTAATTCCATACTCAGATAATTTTTATGACCAGAAAAATACCAATAATTTTTATATTCGCAATGTATCTCCTTATATTCAGAAAACTTTGGAAATGAATCAAATAAATGGTAAAAGTTGGAGTCAATATGCTGCGGGGTATATGTGGGGTATTACAGGTGTGTTATATAATCCAGCACTTGTGACAGAGGAGGAAGCTGCTACATGGGAAATCTTTGGAAACCCAAAATTTAACAGACAGATTACATTGAAAGACAATGTGCGCGACTCCTATTTTGCAGCACTTGGTATTTTAAAGGCAGATGAATTGACAGATGAGACTTTGCTCCATGCGGCAAACTATTCTGAACAGTTAGCAGATGCGATGAATGACGTGCGTCCAGAAACAATCGCACAGGCACAGGAACTTTTAAATCAGCTGATGGACAATGTATATTCGCTTGAGACAGACAGTGGAAAAGCGGATATGATTACAGGTAAAATTGTTGCCAACTATCAGTGGTCAGGGGATGCAGTATACGCGATGGACCAGGCAGACGAAGATGATTTTGAGTTGCGATTTGCTGTGCCTAAGGAGAGTACAAATCTGTGGTTTGACGGTTGGGTAATGCTTAAAAATGGTATTTGTGAAGATACTGACAAGCAGCATGCAGCAGAGGCGTTTGTTAATTTTATGTCAAGAACCGACAATGCTGTAAGAAATATGTACTATATTGGTTATACTTCATCGATTGCCGGAAATGCGCAGGATAATACGATATATGAGTATATGAAGTGGTGCTATGGGGCGGAGGATGAGGAAGAAGATATTATGGATTATCCAGTCGGCTATTTTTTCAGCGGGGATAATAGTGATAAAAATTATGTATTGCAATCCGCCAGCAGTCAGATAGGCAGGCAGCTTTATAGCCAGTATCCGCCGCAGGAAATTATAGAGAGAGCAGCAATTATGCGATATTTTGACGCAGATGCAAACAAGGCGATCAATCAAATGTGGATCAATGTTAGATGTTTTAACATTGCTGATGTACCAATGGGAATATGGATTGCATTGCTTGTAGTCCTACTTGTGTTGGTATGGATGCGTTTTCGAAAGAGTTCATCTAAGATGTTGCATTTATAGGGTAGAAGGAGATGAAAAGATTATGTCAAGTATAGATCAAAGTAAGATAAGAAATTTCTGTATTGTGGCACATATTGATCATGGTAAATCCACACTTGCGGATAGAATTATAGAAAAAACAGGACTTTTGACAAGCCGTGAGATGCAAGATCAAATTCTTGACAATATGGATTTGGAGCGTGAGCGGGGCATTACAATTAAGGCGCAGACAGTACGTACTGTTTATAAGGCACAAGATGGAAATGAGTATATTTTGAATTTGATTGACACGCCGGGGCATGTTGACTTTAATTATGAAGTCAGTCGTGCGCTGGCAGCATGTGATGGGGCAATTCTTGTTGTGGATGCTGCACAGGGAATTGAGGCGCAGACATTGGCAAACGTATATCTTGCGCTGGATCATGACTTGGATGTATTTCCAGTTATCAACAAAATTGATTTGCCGAGTGCGCGCCCAGATTGGGTAAAAAATGAGATTGAGGATGTTATTGGAATTGAGGCACAGGATGCGCCGTTGATTTCTGCCAAAAATGGTGTGGGTATCGAGGATGTTTTAGAGGCAATTATCGCCAAGATACCAGCGCCTACAGGCAGTGTGGACAATCCATTACAAGCACTTATTTTTGATTCTGTCTATGATTCCTATAAAGGTGTTATTGTATTTTGTCGTATTATGGAAGGTAAAGTTTCTAAAGGGACAAAAATTAAGATGATGGCAACAGGGGCTTTCGCCGATGTTGTGGAAGTCGGATATTTTGGGGCAGGACAGTTTATTCCATGTGACGAACTGTCGGCCGGAATGGTAGGTTATCTAACAGCATCTATTAAAAATGTGAAGGATACTGCAGTTGGAGATACAGTTACAGATGCGCAGAATCCTTGCGCAGAGCCACTTCCGGGGTATAAAAAAGTTCTGTCCATGGTTTACTGTGGCTTATATCCTGCGGACGGTGCAAAATATCCTGATTTGAGAGATGCGCTGGAAAAGCTGCAATTAAATGATGCATCATTGTTCTATGAACCAGAAACTTCAGTTGCGTTAGGATTTGGTTTTCGATGTGGTTTTTTAGGATTACTGCATCTTGAAATTATACAAGAACGTCTTGAGAGAGAGTATAATCTTGATCTTGTGACAACGGCACCTGGTGTTGTCTATAAGGTTTATAAGACAAACGGCGATGTGGTAGAGTTGACAAATCCTTCTAACCTACCTGATCCGTCGGAGATTGACTACATGGAAGAGCCGATTGTCACAGCAGAAATTATGGTCACGACAGAATTTATCGGTTCTATTATGGAGCTTTGCCAAGAAAGGCGCGGGCGCTATCTCGGTATGGAGTATGTAGAAGAAACACGAGCGTTACTGCGATATGAACTTCCGCTCAATGAGATTATTTATGATTTTTTTGATGCACTCAAGTCGCGCTCGAGAGGATATGCTTCTTTTGATTACGATATTAAAGGTTACGAGCAGTCTGAGCTTGTCAAGCTGGATATTCTTATTAACAAGGAGGAGGTTGATGCGTTGTCTTTTATCGTGCATAAACAGTCTGCTTACGATAGGGGAAGACGAATGTGTGAGAAGCTCAAGGACGAGATTCCGCGGCATCTGTTTGAGATTCCTATACAGGCGGCAGTGGGTGGCAAGGTCATTGCACGAGAGACCGTAAAAGCGATGCGCAAGGATGTTTTGGCGAAGTGCTACGGCGGTGACATTACACGCAAAAAGAAGCTTCTTGAGAAACAAAAAGAGGGTAAGAAGCGTATGCGACAGGTTGGTAATGTTGAGATTCCGCAAAAAGCATTTATGTCAGTGCTCAAGTTGGATGATACAAAATAATAACAACGTAGGTTTGATAATTTCCAAAAAGAGGAGCAAATGCAATGCGTTCAATCGGTGTGTATCTTCATATTCCTTTTTGTGTGCAAAAGTGTGCCTACTGCGATTTTCTTTCAGGACCAGCGACAAAACAGCGGCAGAAAGAATATGTGGAATCATTGTTAAGAGAGATTGCGTGGGAATCCAAATATTATACGGAATATAAGATACAGACAATATTTTTTGGCGGTGGCACACCATCTATCTTAGAAGCTGAGGAAATTGCAAAAATTTTGGATTGTGTGAGAGAATATTATCAGATAGATGCAAAAGCGGAAGTTACATTGGAGATGAATCCAGGAACAGCAGAGTGGGATAAGCTTTTGAAATTAAAAAAGGCTGGAATAAACAGGTTGAGTATTGGCTTACAATCTGCGGATAATGCTGAGCTAAAAATGCTTGGACGTATTCATACGTATGAAGATTTTCAGCGGACATATTACCAGGCAAGAGAGGCAGGCTTTGCCAATATCAATATTGATCTAATGTCTGCACTTCCGGGACAGCATATGGATCGCTGGATTCAAACACTTGAAAAGGTTTTGGTGTTGCGGCCAGAGCATTTATCGGCATATAGTTTGATTATAGAAGAAGGAACTCGATTATATGAGAATCGAGATGCCTGGGCATCTGTTCCCGATGAGGATGAGGACAGACAAATGTACCAAGAGACAAAACGAATCTTGGCTAAGCATGGTTATCACCGCTATGAAATCTCAAATTATGCTCAAATTGGGTATGAGTGCAGACATAATAAAATTTATTGGCAGCGAGGAGTCTGGCATACAGCAGATTTTGTTGGTTTTGGACTTGGTGCTAGTTCTACTGTAGGAAACTGGCGGTGGGAAAACACAGTGGATATGGAGTGGTATCTTTCTGTGTTTCAGAAACAAAAAATAAAACAGTATGATAGTCGGTTGACAGACAGTTACAGCGGCAAAGTGTGTGTGAAGGAGGCTGTGACAACACTTTCTTTTGAGCAACAGATGGAAGAGTTTATGTTTCTGGGGTTGCGTATGATGGAAGGCATCTCGAAACGAGAGTTTGCTGACAGTTTTGGGGTGAATATCGATGATGTGTATAAAAATGAACTCCAAAAGTGGCTTCAGATGGGAATGATGGTGCAAAAGGGGGATATGGTTATGTTGACAAATGCAGGGATTGATGTCAGTAATACTGTGTTATCAAGTTTTATATTAGTTTGATGTGGAATTTACGTGATGGATGATAAGAGATTGGCGCGTTCTGATACTTTAAGTCTTAATAAATTAAAAAGGAAATCAAGACAGTCGCCAGAGGTGGCATAGGGGATTAAAATGGAAGAACAACTGACACATAATGAGATGCATGAATTAGGAATTGCGCATACACATACCCATAAGGAAACCAAAGCAGTTTTAAATAGAATGTCCAAGATTATAGGACATATGGAAGCGGTGAAAACAATGGTTGAAAACGGCAGAGATTGCAGTGAGGTATTGATTCAATTGGCGGCGGTAAAATCTGCAATTGGCGGTGTAAGCCGTGTAATACTAAAAGATCATATCGATCACTGTATTGTCGATGCAGTGCGGGAGAATGATATAGCGTCTATCGAGGAGCTAAAAAAGGCAATCGATAAATTTTTATAAGAAGGGTAGGCGATAAGGATGGAAAAAAATGGTATGATTTTATATTATGTGCAAGATGAAAAGAAAAAAATAGAGTTAGAGGTGATTGGCATGAGTATGTCGATTACGACAAAACAGTTGAAGCCGTCAGACCTCAATACGCAGGTTGGAAAACTAGCCGGCTTGAAGAATATCACGCCGCTTGATTTGACACAGATTGAGAAACCACCAGTGATTTTCTGTATGCCAGAGATTATCATTTTTTCAGGGATACTAAATAAAAGTTTAGATGAATTTTTGCTTTCTTATAAAAATATTGGGATTCCCCCAACAAAACTAAAGGCAGTTACTACGCCTAAAAATATCAATTGGACACTGTATCAGTTGATTAGAGAGCTTTCTTCTGAAAGAACTCAGATTGAAGGGACAGTAAAGAGATTGTCACAAGCAAAAAAAGTGAGGGAATAAGAAATGCAGATAGATCAATTTAAACATGAGGATAACTGGCAGGATATCAAGGATGCTGCTATGAATACTATTAATAAGACAACAGGAAAGTATCCAGATACCGTCTGGAAACGAAAACTTATTTTGTCGGAACATTCTCCCATTCGACGTATGAAATTCTACTGGCGTTGGAAAGATTTAAAATCTTGGGTAAGCGTACACATAGTACGACATAAAATAGGAATTGAACATTGGGTATCAACACAGCGCAGTGACCGAACAGGTATTGATCGGGATGCGCTTTTGCAGGGGGCGTTGGTGAATCATGCATGTGAAGCGGATGCGCAGGCACTGATTAATATTAGTCGTAAACGTTTGTGTAGCTGTGCAAGTCCTGAGACGCGGGAGGCCTGGCAAATGGTCAAGGAAGAGGTGGCAAAGACGGAACCAGAACTTGCAAGCTGTATGGTGAAAGAATGTATTTATAGGGGATTTTGCCCAGAAATGTTCTCCTGTGGATATGATAAGACAGAAGCTTTCCAAGAGGAAGTGATAGCCTATCGGCAAGGAATAAACAGTTAAATACGAAAATCACTCTATTCACGCAAAAACCATTGTGTGAACTCCAATAATGCAGTAAGGTATAGTTATCAGGAAGGGAAGATAGTTGCAAAGACTCCTGATAAAAAGAAAGGAGGAGATCTCATGACAAACACAATGGTGTGGTTGGCTGCTATGATTGTACTTATCATCATTGAAATTGTGACAGTAGGACTCACAACAATCTGGTTTGCAATTGGTGCATTGGTTGCAATTATTGTCTCAATGTTAGGAGGCGGGATCATACTTCAGATGACAGTATTTCTGCTGGTATCACTCGGAATGCTAATCTTTACAAGACCCTTGGCGATTCGATACATAAACAATACACGCACAAGGACAAACTACGAGGGAATCATTGGAAAAGTAGTGAGAATTACACAGGATGTCGACAACATTGCAGGGCAAGGCAGCGCAGTGGTAAATGGTCAGGAGTGGACAGTTCGCGCTGTGGAGGATCAGAACAAAATTGCAGCAGGAAGTCTTGCGAAGGTAGTGGACATTAAAGGAGTACGACTCATTGTAGAGAAGTATGAAGATGGCTAAAAAATGCTTGTAATGTATGAGGAGGTTTTTGTATGGTAGAGATTTTATTGATTATATTATTTATTATGATTGTGATTCTGGCGACAAATGTACGGATTGTTCCACAAGCGTATGCATATGTTATAGAACGGCTTGGCGGATATGACACCACATGGGGAGTTGGATTACATTTTAAGATTCCTTTTCTTGACAGAGTTGCAAAAAAGGTAAATTTGAAAGAGCAAGTTGTAGATTTCCCACCACAGCCTGTTATTACAAAAGATAACGTAACAATGCAAATTGATACAGTGGTGTTTTTTCAAATTACAGATCCGAAAATGTATGCATATGGTGTAGATAATCCCATTATGGCAATTGAAAAGTTGACAGCGACAACATTGAGAAATATTATTGGTGAGATGGAACTTGATCAAACGCTAACGTCAAGGGAAACAATTAATACAAGTATGCGCTCGGCGCTAGATGTTGCCACAGATCCGTGGGGAATCAAAGTAAACCGTGTCGAGTTAAAGAACATTATCCCACCTGAGGCCATTCGGAACGCGATGGAAAAACAGATGAAAGCAGAGCGCGAGCGCCGTGAAGCAATTTTGCGTGCAGAAGGTGAGAAGAAATCGACAATTCTTGTGGCAGAAGGTCAGAAAGAGTCTGCAATTCTTGAAGCAGAGGCAGAAAAACAGGCGGCAATTCTTCGTGCAGAGGCTGAGAAAGAGAAGAGAATCCGAGAGGCTGAAGGTCAGGCCGAGGCAATTCGTGTTGTGCAGATGGCAAATGCAGAAGGAATTAAATTTCTGAGGGAAGCAGGGGCTGATGAAGCGGTACTTACAATCAAAAAGCTTGAAGCGTTTGAGAAAGCTGCAAATGGCAATGCGACAAAAATTATCATTCCTTCGGAAATTCAAGGAGTAGCGGGACTTACAAAATCTGTTGGGGAAATATTGAAGTAAAAATATTTCCAAAACAGCATTTAGGAAACTTTCTTTATTTTTGGTGACTGGTTTAAAGTGCTGATATAGAGCGAATAACAGGAGGAGCTATACCCATGACAAGGATATTGGTACTAGAGGACAGTAAGGATTGCTTAAATGCAATTACTGTGATGCTGGAAAAGGTATCGAATAGGGTGTGCGTCGTTCCTGTAAACAGTCTGGAGGAAGCAAGGGCGGCGCTTGAGGAAAAAGCGCTGCCCTTTCAGGCTTTTTTGTTGGATATTAATCTAAATATGAATGATAAAGATGACATCTCAGGGATAACCTTTGCGCGGGAGGTTCGCATGAGACGAGAGTATGCGTTCACGCCAATCGTGATGATTACCTCACTGGCAAATATGGAGCTGACAGCGTACAGGGAACTGCATTGCTATCAGTACCTTATAAAACCCTACAACGAACAGGATATTGAGAAGCTTGCTGTAAAGTTGTTATTTTTATCTCAGCAAGGGGAAACACGGAACACATTTGTAGTGGTAAAAAAGGATGGAATTAATTACAAGATATTCTGTAAGGACATTGTGTGTATAAAAGCAGTACCGCGCGGGATTCAACTGATATTATTAAAAGGCGAAATGAAGGTTTTGTACCTTTCTATAAAACAATTGCTTGAAAAACTGCCGAACGACAAATTTTTGCAAGTGCATCGCATGTGTGTTGTAAATCAGGACTATATTGATTATGTAGATATCGTGAACGGATTTATCCATATGAAAAATGGGGAGCAAGTGGAAATTGGCATTACATACAAGAGTAATGTTAAGAAAAGATTGTGTATGTAGTTTCTTGGTAATATCAGAAAGGAATATAAAAAATGAATATTCCTAGTCAGCTTAGTTGCGGCAAGTAGGCAGGAATAATCGTATTATATACTACATGGGAAAATAGAATATCAGTCAGTATGAAATCGCTGGTATTAATATAGAAGATTTGGCAAAGTATACCAGTGGGAACTGTGAGAACAAACCTGTGTAAGATTTAGGTGATATTAATAGGGGTGAGCGGAAAAAAGGGGTGTATTGCAATGGCAGAGCTTGGCAGAAAATTTTTGTACAGAATCTTTTGCGTAGTCGCGCTGATGATTGCATTATATTTGTTGATTGATTTGTATTTAAGTCAAACGTTGAATATTAAAGTAATAGTATTGTTTGGTATTGTTTTTTCCGTGATTATATTTGGCTTTTTTGATTGGGCACAAAACTATGCGGCGCTGCGGCGACAAGAACAAGAACTGAAAATTTATAAGCTGTACATCAAGCCGATGGAGGAGCTGACAAAAGACATTAGGGCGCGACAGCATGAGTTTGACAATCATATGAATGCGATTTTGAATATGCATGTCACCATTGACAATTATAACGAACTTGTGCAAGCGCAATCGGCGTACTGCAAAGACATATATGGAGATAAATCACGCTGCAATCCGGCGTTGCTACGGATATCGGACAAGATATTGGCGGGATTTTTGTATAGCAAGATTATTAGTGCGCCCGTTTATATTGATATTGATATCCAAGTGCTGAGTCAGGAAATTGTGACACCTGTGTCTGAACACGCACTTGTCGAAATTATTGGAACGTTGACCGACAATGCATTCGAGGCAGCAACACCACAAAGAAACAGAGTAGAGATGGTGCTAGATGCAAAAAATGATAAGTTAATTTTTATGATTACAAATCAGGTGGAAAATTTAACCATGAGTGAGATTTCACATTTTTTTGAAAAAGGATTTACGACCAAAAATAACCGCGAGGATAGAGGACTTGGGTTGTATCAAGCAAATCAAATTGCAAAGCGCCATAACGGGGAGATTACAGTAGAGTTGTTGGAGCAGACCGATGGACAAGAGATTTGCTTTGGGGTGAAAATATAAGGTATTTTTAGGAATACGCAGAAATCCATTTGCAGTACGAACAAAATTGTTTTGCAAATGGATTTTTCTTGTTGCCAATATGCTTTTACATAGAATTTGGTAGCGCTTGCTAGGTCCTATTTAAACTGGAATAAAGTGTTGTACATTTATACAGGAAAGTTTGAATTGAATATTCTAAATTTATAAATGATATGGTATAATTACTTTTTGTATTAAACTCTTTGTTAATAATAGCAAAAGAAATTATGTTTTTGAGTGTATTTTGGGAATGCCGGTATTTAGAGAGAGTATTTTTGTCTGCCAAAGACTTTGGTGCAAAATTTTATTCTCTTAATGGACAATAGTGAGGATCTGTTCCGGTAAAATTAAAATATACATTTACACAATGTTACCTGATGGGGTATACTAAAAGATAATGAATTTTTAAGGAAGTGAAACAATGGGTGACAATAGGGAGAAGCCGGAATATCTCGAATTTTCTTGTCAAGATATTGTGCTTAGTACGGAGCCAGGAGAAATAATCGAGGACAGCTTTACCATACATGCCGCTGATAAATATGCAGAGGGGAAAATATATTCATCTGATACTAGGATGCGAATTTACGAGGCAGAATTTCGTGGCGAGGAGTCACAGATTTCATATTGTTTTGATGGGACTGCTACTGAAGCAGGAGGAAGCATTCGGGGAGAGTTTGTAATTATAAGTAATCGTGGCGAGTATATGATTCCTTACAAAATTAGTGTTTTGAAGCCACAGCTTCGGAGTTCTATGGGAGTAATTAAGAATCTGTTTCACTTTACCAATTTGGCACAGGCAAACTGGGAAGAGGCAGTCGCACTTTTTTATTCTAAAAATTTTACTTCTATCATACAAAAAAATGATAAAAATGCTTATATGTCTTATATAGGGCAGTCTCGTTTTGAAGGCAATGAGCAGAATGTAGAGGAGTTTTTAATAGAAGTCAGTAAAAAAACACCGATTATTTATAGTTTTGATATAGAAGGTTTTTTACTCGAGGATATTCGAGACAGCATGGTCAAAAGTATTGTAATCACTAAAAGTGGTTGGGGATACAGTTATGTTAATATTTGGATTGTCGGTGAATTTTTAAGTACAGATAGACAACAACTTACAAATACAGATTTCATTAGCAATAAGTGTAATTTTAATATTTATATTGATGCGTCAAAACTACATGATGGTGTGAACAGTGGGGCTGTTATTTTTTCGGATGCCTGCAATGAATATACGGTTCCATTTGATATTTTGATAGAGGAAGAACCAGAGAAAAGAACAGATAACAGAAAACAAAAACAGGCGTTATGTGATTTGGTAAACGGATATGTCAATATGAGGTTAAATTGTCTGACAACGTCTCAGTGGATTAGTCAGTTTGAGAAAGGACTTAACAGTCTTTTGGACTTGGATGAGGACAATATTCTCTTTAATCTGTATAGAATACAGCTTTTAATTCTCAAGGAACGTTTTAACGAGGCCAAGTGGTATCTTGATATGTTGGAACAGCGGTTGGAAAAAGATGTAGGAAATATTTTCCAAAACTGTTATTATCTTTATTTAACTACATTGATTAACTGCGCAGAAGACTATGTGAAAGAGGTCTGTGACAAGATTGAGACAATCTATGTGAATCATTCTGTAGAATGGAGGCTTGGTTGGTTAATACTCCAGCTTAATGAAGATTTGCTGCGAAATCAAGAGCTTCGATGGCAGTTTATGGAGAAGATGTTTAAAGATGGATGTACAAGTCCCATGCTTTTGTGTGAAGCGGTTTTATTACTACAAAACAATCCAACTTTTTTGCTAAAGCTAGATGCATTTGAGGAAAGCGTTTTGTGGCATGGTGCTAGACGACAGCTACTCAAACCAGAATTAATTGAACAGTTACAATATCTTGCTGCCCGCAAGAAAACTTACTCTACTTTGTTGATTCGGATTTTAGGTGAAGTATATCGTGTATACAAATCACCACAGACAGTAGCGTCTATTTGTCATATTTTAATTCTGGGAGATAAAAAAGGGGTGAATGTCTATCCGTGGTATATGCTTGGCGTAGAGTATTCAGTGAGAGTGACGGGACTTTATGAATATTATATGATGTCGTTAGAACTTGATAAGTATGGAGACATCAAAGATAGTCTGGAAATTCCTAAAATGGTATTGATGTATTTTGCTTACCAAAGTAGCCTTGATTATGAACGAAATGCTTTTTTGTACGCATATATTATAAAGAATAAGGAGAAATATCCTGATTTAGAGCAAAGTTATCGCATTGCGATTGAACGGTTTATTGTTGACCAAATTAAGCTTGGCCATATCAATGAAAATCTTGCATATCTTTACAAAAATAGATTGGCACCACAGATGATTATGGATGATACTGCCTATGCTTTTACACCGCTTTTATTTATGCATCGTATTTATGTGGATAATTCAAAGGTAAAAAATATTGTTGTCATCCACGAAAAAGTGAATGGAGAAAGTTCTTATCCAGTGCTAAACTGTGTTAGTATGATACCGATTTACGGAAGCGAGTATAAACTTTTTTTGCAAGATGATAATGGCAACCGCTTTACAAAGAGCATTTATTATGAAAATAAGCAGCTTATGGAGCCGAAGAAACAAATTGGTTATATCAGCGGTTTTATGAAAGGGCGTCTTAGTTTTGATATTTATCTGTGTGAAGTGGATAAGAATTATATCACCATTACAAATAATAATGTCAAACGGTATAAAAATCTTGCAGAGTCTCCTCAGGTGGTAGAGAGCTTTAAGAAGGAGATACGCACAAAACTTCTGCGATTTTATTATGATAATGATATGATTGGTGAACTAGATGCCTTTTTGGAAGACATTGAGGCTGATGCGATGGCAGCGACAGAACGAGCAGAATTTATTCGTTATATGATTTCGCGAGGAATGTTTGACAAAGCATATTATTGGTTGAAGTCTTACGGAGTAGCAGATGTAGACCCAAAATCCGTGGCGCGCCTTGTTAGCAAGCGGATTGTCAGCAGAGATTTTGAATATGAAGCGTTTCTTGTAAATGTGGCATATTATATTTATAAGAATATGAAATATGATGAAAATATCTTGCGTTATTTAATGGTAAACTATGAAGGAAAAGTTACTGAACTTAGAAAACTATGGAAATCAGCTCTTGATTTGGAGTTGGATACACAGCGGATTATGGAGCGAATTCTGCAACAAACAGAATACACAGGTGTTTTAATTGCTGACAGGGACAACCTGTTGATTTCATATGCGCAGTGTGAAAAGCAGGATAGAGCACTTGTAAAGAAGATTCTGTTAGAAATGTCTTATGAGTATTTTGTCTATGAAGCGATTCTTTGTCCGAAAATTTTTGACATGCTGTATCAGAGATATGTGAACGGGGAATTAACAGAGCAGATTTGCAAGTTTGCTATGCTAAAATTCTGGGCGGAAAATAGCCAAAATGATGCAGAAATACCAGGGGATATTATTCGACAGTTTGTGCAGGAGCTTTTGAATGATGAGATTTATTTTCCGTTTTATGTGAAACTTGTTCCCTTGGTGCCAGAACTGCATTACATAAAGGATAGTATTTTTGTTGAGTATCGAACGCAACCCCATAGTCAAGTATATATACACTATGCTTTTGACGATGGTTCTCCTGTAGAATCTACTTTAATTGAAAATAGTGCTGAGATTTCAGAGGATAATGCTCAGGAGGAACCATCTGTGGAAACGATTGATTATGAGAGTTATGATATCCGAGAGATGAAAGAGATGTATGAGGGAATTCATGTAAGTATGTTCCAACTGTTTCATGGAGAAACAATACAATATTATATTACGGAAAATTATGCGGAAGATGGAGGATATCCGCAGGAGCATGTAACACAGAGTGGTACATTATATGGAAGATCAGAGACAGATCCAGAAGGCTATTTATCTGGGAAAGGGCAGTACGATATCGACGACCGGTTTAATATATTGAATGATATTTTGCTAAGTGTCAGTCTTCAGGATGAAGTGACTGCGCAACAGCTAACGGAAGAGTATTTGTATCAGGATTTCTGTGTAAGAGAGCTGTTTAAGGTACTGTGAACAAAAGTGCACAGTCAGCTCTCTCAAAGAGGAGTATGAAAGATGTTGATTGACAGGGCACTGGATGAAATAACGAAGAAGAATAAAGTTGTAGTTGGCTTTGACTTGGGAAATGACTACTCGCAAATCAGTTATTGCAGACAAAATCAAAGTATGCCAGATACTATTAGTCTGGTAATGGGGGAGGAACAGTATAATATACCCACGCTTGTATGTAAGAGAAATGAAGCCGAAGAAAACACTGCATGGCTGATTGGAAAGGAAGCGTTAAAAGTTGCCAGTGAAGGAAAGGGAACACTTGTACAGAATTTGGTATTGTTAGCAAAGGATAATAGGAGCATTAAAATTGGAGAGGAAGAACTGACAGCAGAGTATTTGCTAGAGATTTTTGTAAAAAAAGCACTTGCAATGTTATCCGCATATATTGTGTCCGAAGATATTGCAGCGGTGGCATTTACAATGAAAGATGTGGATACAGATGTTATGAATATGTTAAAAAGTATCTCAAAACACACTGTCTATCGAAAAACAGAGATTTATTTTTTAAGTTATGAAGACTGTTTCTTTCAATATATGATTCATCAACCAGAAGAAATGTGGGTTCATGATGTGCTTCTATATAACTATGGAAGCGATGGTATTAAAAGCCATCGACTTTCTATGAACAGAAAGACAAATCCAATAGCATGTTTTATTGATACAGCTCGTCACCCTCAAATGAAAATTCCTGATTTGTCAGGTAAGAGTGAGACTGCAAAAAGTGCAATTTATAAGCAGTTGGACTCTACATTGCTTGAAATTGTGCGGAAAAATTGTGAGCAGAGAGTTATAACATCTGTTTTTCTGCTGGGAGATTCCTTTTCAAAAGATTGGTGTCGAGAATCGCTAAAATATATGTGCCGAGGAAGACGTGTCTTTCAGGGAAATAATCTTTTTAGCAAAGGAGCATGTTATGGGGCAAGAGAACGTATCTATCCTTCCACACTGTCGACTTCCTATGTATATTTGTCAGAAGATAAGCTTCGTGCCAATATCGGTATGACTTGTGATCGGGGACAGAATGAAGTCTATTATCCGATTCTGGATGCAGGTACAAACTGGTATGAGGCACAGAGCATCTTTGATGTGATACTTGTTAAAAACAATATTATCACGTTAAATATAGCACCTGTAGATGGAAGGAAAACACGAATTGCGCGAATTTCTCTCGAAGGTCTTAAAGTGAGAGGGAACAGAACAAACCGTGTACAACTTCGCTTTTATATGGAGGATGCGAGTGCTGTTCAGATTGAGATAACAGATAAAGGGTTTGGCGAATTTTTTCCGTCCACAGGTCAGGTTTGGAAGGAATGTTTGCCGTTGGAGGCAATCACATAGGAAATAAAGAGGTTATATAAATGAATAATGTTTGTCTATGTATAGGAAATTATGCAAAAAATCCATTTTATTTAAAATTTTCAGACATTTCATTGTATTCTATAGAGGAGTTATGTTATTATTTTATGGAAAGGGTGCATTTGCTAGATGATTCTGTTGTCTCAGAGGAGCTTGTAAGTTGGATTCGCTTGGAGTGTGGGCTTACAGAACTTGCAGATGAACTCGATGTCTATGTTAGGAAGCATGTGTCTGTTGCTGCCTTTGTCTCAACGATATTTGAGAGAACTGGTATGTATGACAGCAGTACCATAAAGCAGGTAGACCGAATCTTAAAAGAACAGTCAAGTCTTACAATTATAGAAAAGTATAGGAAAAGAGCGGAATATCTGTACCAGCAAGGAAGATTCCGACAAGCACTTGCCATTTATAGAGAGCTAGTGGAGTACATACCTTCACGGGATAATTCGGGAAGAGCACTGTTGTATTATAATATGGCATCTATCTATGCTATGGACTTTGCGTACAGACAGGCGGCAGATTTATACTATGAGGCGTACTTGTTGCATCCTGATAGACAGACCAGACATGCCTATATTCTTGCGAACAGAAAAGCACTTACGGACTATGCATACGGCGCTTTCAAACGGGATAATCCAGATTGGGAGGAGGATTTCCAAATAGTTGAGCAATTGTGTGCACAGGTGGACCAAAAATGGCTTGATTCGCGGGAAAGAAAATTGGTGACAGAGCTGGAAGAATTGAAGGTGAACGGACAGGTAGAACTGTATCGTCAGCGGTCACAGGCGCTAATGAAACAACTCAAAAAGGATTACAAGCGCCAGACAATGAGTTAGCGAAAGGGGTTATTTCAAGATGGGATTACTGGGAAAGATTAAGGGACTGTTTACTCGTCAACAGGAGGAAGACGAAAATGTGTACCGACCAGACTGGGAGGAGGAGCGCTTAAAGCGCGATAATATTGACATGCATGATAAAATGCAGCGGGAGCATTATGTCAAGGCATGTTTGGAACAGATGTCAGAAGCGTCTAAAGAGTTGGATGCCCTTGGCGGAGAATATAATCTTGTGACATCTTATCTGACAGATATGGAGGAGATTGAAGCACAGCCAGACGAAGTTAAGGAACAGCTAAAAACCTACGCTGGAAAAATTTTGGAGTTGGAGAGCAATCGGGAGAAACTCGATAAAAAGAGGCGTGCTATGAAACCAGAGGATTATCTACGCATGGAGCGCGTAGAACAGTATATGCCAGAAGGATACCGTAGACTGAAAGAGGCAGAAGACTATCAGGTATTGGTGAAGAAGGATATGGGAAGGCTTGAGGGTGAACGTCATGCCTACTATTTTAGAAAAAATGAGCTTCAGAATACAATGCGGAATATGAAGGGGATTACATTTATGTGTGTCGGTTCCATGTTGTTTTTGATCCTTCTACTCACAATTATCAGTACAGCGTGGCATTTGGATGTTTCACTTGGATATGCGATTGCTGTGTTGGTTGCGGCGACGACGTTGGCTTTTGTGTTTGTAAAGTTTCATGAGTCACAGCGAGAACTGGTGCGCGTCGAAAAAGGGATTAACAAGCTTGTACTGCTGCATAATACTGTGAAAATTCGCTATGTAAACAATACAAATCTTTTGGAATATCTGTATGTGAAATACGATGTGAACAGTTCTAATGAGCTTAAAAAATTATGGGATAAGTATTTGGAAGAGAATATTCACCGTGAGCAGGAAAAGCAGATGGAGCAAGATATGGATTTCAATGAGGCAGCACTAATTAAGCTTTTGCGTCGCTGTAATCTTGCAGACCCAAATATTTGGCTTCATCAGGCAGCAGCGCTGATTGACAACAAAGAGATGGTTGAAATCCGGCATGGGCTGATTATTCGGCGCCAAAAGCTTAGAAAACAGATGGAGTATAATGCTAAGGTAGCCCAAGATGCACAGGATGAAGTGAAAGATATTGTGGATAATTATCCAGAATATGCAGATAAAATTTTGGACCTGGTGTCAGTTTTTGAAAAAGCGCTTGCATAAAGTGTCAGAGAAAATTATAGAATTAGGAGGAGAAAAAAATGCAGGAATTTGCACCAATAAAAGAAGGTAAGGTACGTGAGATATATGATAATGGAGATAGTTTGATTATTGTAGCAACAGACAGGATTTCCGCTTTTGATGTCATCTTGAAGAATAAGATTACGAACAAGGGGGCGATACTTACACAAATGTCAAAGTTCTGGTTTGATTTTACCAAAGATGTTGTTCCAAATCATATGATTTCTGTGGATGTTAAGGATATGCCTGAATTTTTTCAGAAGGAACAATTTGCGGGAAAGAGTATGATGTGTCGCAAACTTGAGATGATTCCAGTAGAGTGTATTGTACGTGGATACATTACAGGTAGTGGCTGGGCAAGTTATATCGAAAATGGTACAGTGTGTGGCATAAAGCTTCCAGAGGGTTTACAGGAGTCTGAGAAGCTTCCAGAGCCAATTTATACTCCGAGTACAAAGGCTGAATTAGGGGTACATGATGAGAATATTTCCTTTGAGCGCAGTATTGAGGTGTTAGAAGCACAGTTCCCAGGAAAGGGTGAGGAGTATGCTATTAAGATTAAAGAGGCTACAATTGCGCTGTATAAAAAGTGTGCAGCATATGCATTGAGCAAAGGAATTATTATTGCAGATACGAAATTTGAGTTTGGTCTTGACGAGGATGGGAACTTGGTGTTGGGCGATGAGATGCTTACTCCAGACAGTTCTCGCTTTTGGCCGCTTGAGGGATATGAGGCTGGAAAGGGACAACCTTCTTTTGATAAACAGTATGTGAGAGATTGGCTAAAGGCAAATCCAGACAATGATAATTTGCTGCCAGAAGAGGTTGTTACCAGAACTGTCGATAAATATAAAGAAGCATTTGCACTGCTTACAGGAAAAGAGTTTGTGTAGCATTTCACAGTAAAATATAGGGGAGTATGTAGGATATTCGCGGCAATTTTGACAAATAATATGGTAGGATAGAATGAGGAGAAAAGTATGAGTACAGACAGATATACAAGCCCCCTTTCTGAGCGTTATGCCAGCAAGGAAATGCAATATATTTTTTCGCAAGATATGAAGTTTAAGACATGGAGGCGTCTTTGGATTGCTCTGGCGGAGACAGAGATGGAGCTTGGACTGAGTGAGAATGGTAAGCCAGTGATTTCACAGGAACAAATTGATGAGCTTAAGGCACATGCTGAGGACATTAATTATGAGGTGGCAAGAGAGCGTGAAAAACTGGTGCGACATGATGTAATGAGCCATGTATACGCTTATGGACAACAGTGTCCAAAGGCAGCGGGAATTATTCATCTAGGGGCGACTTCTTGTTATGTGGGAGATAACACGGATATTATTGTGATGTATGAGGCAATGAAGCTTGTACACAAAAAATTAGTGAATGTAATTTATGTGCTTGCGAAATTCGCAGAGCAATATAAGAGTCTTCCTACACTCGCATTTACACACTTTCAGCCTGCACAGCCCACTACAGTAGGGAAGCGTGCGACGCTCTGGATGCAGGAATTTTTGATGGATCTGGAAGACTTAGAGTATGTAATGAAAAGCTTGAAACTGTTGGGTTCCAAAGGAACGACAGGTACACAGGCAAGCTTTCTGGAACTTTTCGATGGGGATCAAGAAACAATTGATAAGATTGACCCTATGATTGCGGCAAAAATGGGCTTTAAAGAGTGCTATGCGGTATCTGGACAGACATATTCCAGAAAGGTGGATACCAGAGTGGCGAATATTCTTGCAGGGATTGCGGCAAGTGCGCATAAGATGTCAAATGATATTCGGTTATTGCAGCATCTAAAAGAAGTGGAAGAGCCTTTTGAGAAAAATCAGATTGGTTCGTCAGCGATGGCATACAAGAGAAATCCAATGCGTTCTGAACGCATTGCATCTTTGTCTCGATATGTGATGATCGATGCCCTAAATCCGGCAATTACATCTGCGACACAATGGTTTGAGCGGACTCTGGATGATTCAGCGAACAAGAGGCTTTCAATACCGGAAGGATTTCTCGCAATTGATGGAATCTTAGACTTGTGTCTCAATGTTGTCGATGGACTTGTAGTTTATGACAAGGTAATTACAAAGCACCTGCTGGCAGAACTTCCGTTTATGGCGACAGAAAATATAATGATGGATGCTGTAAAGAATGGCGGAAACAGACAGGAGCTTCATGAAAAGATTCGCACACTTTCTATGGAAGCAGGAAAAATGGTCAAGGTGGAAGGAAAGGACAATAATCTATTGGAGCTAATTGCAGCAGACCCAGAGTTTAATTTGACACTAGAACAATTGCAGACGGCGATGGAACCATCCAAGTATGTAGGCAGATCACCAGTACAGGTTACTGCTTTTCTTGACAAGGTTGTGAAGCCAGTGTTGGAGGCAAATAAGACAGAACTAGGAATTAAGGCAGAAATTAATGTGTAAATATTCTTTACTTATCTATAAAAAAGTTGTATGATTATTAGCGGTGCTTAAAGCATGCAGATATCAATATTTTGTGAGGTATCTGGTACAATATAGATACAATTTAGTAAGGAAGTGTTTAGAATAATCAATTTGAGATTGTTCTGAGTAGTTTCGAGCAAGAACCGGAGGTATGTCAATGGTAAAAGCAGTAGTAGGAGCAAACTGGGGCGATGAGGGAAAGGGTAAAATTACCGATATGCTCGCGCGAGAGGCAGATATTATTATCCGTTTTCAGGGAGGTGCAAACGCAGGACACACAATTGTGAACAATTATGGTAAGTTTGCACTTCACACTCTTCCTTCAGGCGTATTTTATAATCACACGACAAGCATTATAGGGAATGGTGTGGCGTTGAATATTCCTATCTTGATGGAAGAGATTAAGTCCATTACAGACAGAAATGTACCAATGCCTAAGATTTTGGTATCAGATAGGGCGCAGATTGTGATGCCGTATCATATTTTGTTTGATCAGTATGAGGAGGAGCGTCTGGGCGGCAAGTCTTTTGGTTCTACCAAGTCTGGCATTGCGCCTTTTTATTCTGATAAATACGCAAAGATTGGCTTTCAAGTGAGCGAACTTTTTGATGAAGAACTTTTAAAAGAAAAGATTAAGAGTGTGACTGCACAGAAAAATGTGATTTTGGAACATCTATATCACAAACCGGCAATTGACTCATCAGAACTTCTTGAGACGTTACATGCCTACAGGGATATGATAAAACCTTTTGTGTGTGATATTTCTGTGTATCTTGATGAGGCATTAAAAGCTGGAAAGAACATACTCTTAGAGGGGCAACTAGGGACTTTAAAGGACCCAGATCACGGTATTTATCCAATGGTGACATCATCATCGACTTTGGCAGCATATGGTGCGATTGGCGCGGGTATACCTCCTTATGAAATTAAGGAAATTTATACTGTTTGTAAGGCGTACTCTTCATCGGTGGGAGCAGGTGCTTTTGTATCCGAGATTTTTGGCGAGGAGGCAGAAGAACTTAGACGCCGTGGTGGAGATGGCGGAGAGTATGGCGCTACAACAGGTCGTCCAAGGCGTATGGGGTGGTTTGACTGTGTAGCTTCTAAGTATGGTTGTCGTTTGCAAGGCACAACAGATGTCTGCTTTACTGTGCTTGATGTATTGGGCTATCTGGATGAGATTCCAGTATGTACTGGATATGAGATTGACGGAGAGGTCACAACACAATTTCCCGTCACAGCAAAACTTGGTAAGGCAAAGCCAATATTCACTGTACTACCAGGTTGGAAGTCAGATATTAGAGGGATTAGAAACTACGAAGAGTTACCAGAAAATTGTCGCAGATATGTTGAATTTATTGAAAAACAAATTGGTTATCCAATTACACTTGTGAGCAATGGACCTGCTAGAGATGACATTATATATAGAAAAAGCATATTAACAAAATGAGATAACAATTTTTATAAACCGTCGCAAGGGTGTATTTACTAATTTTGCGGCGGTTTTTGCTTTGTGTATACAAGTATTTAAGTGAAGTGGGATAGTAAGTTGACAGATATCTAACACGCCAGTAGAGAAAATCTTTATTACTCGATTTTGGGTTTTGAAAATAGAAGGATTTCTTGATATATTTTGTAAATTATGTTATACTGTGAACGTCTTCAAACAAATCATGCAGCAAAATTTGTTGCACATAAGTTCGTCATGTATATGACAAAGGAGGAAATTTTTATGAAGAAGAAAGTATTGTCACTGGTACTGACAGCTACAATGGTAATGTCATTGGCAGCATGTGGTTCAGACAAGAATGCAGGCGGAGATGCAAATGCAAACACAGGAAATGCCGAGGCGGAGAAAACGGATACCAGTGCGGCGGGAGCAGATAATGCGGAGGCAACAGGGACAGAAAATGCAGATTCAACAGAGACAGCGGTGTCTGATATGAATATTGCAATGGTTACAGACTCCGGTGATATTACGGATCAAAGTTTTAACCAGACAACCTATGAATCCTGCAAAAGTTGGGCAGAGACTAATAATGTGCCATTCACATACTATAAACCGGACAGTGATTCTGATGAGGCGCGAAATGCTAGTATTGATCAGGCTGTGGCAGGAGGGGCGAATGTCATTGTTTTGCCAGGGTATATGTTTGCAGCAGCGGTTGTTGCTCAGCCAGAATTGTATCCAGATGTCAAGTTTGTAGCGTTGGATGTCAGTGCAGGTGATATCTGTGAAAAAGGAGTAGGAGAAGGTTATACTTATAACCCAGCAGACTATAATGTGACAGATTATTACAATGAGGAGAACGTTTACTGCTGTACGTATCAGGAAGAACTTTCAGGATATATGGCAGGATATGCGGCTGTAAAGTCTGGTTATAAGCATCTAGGATTTTTGGGTGGTATGTCTGTTCCAGCAGTTACTCGCTTTGGATATGGTTATGTGCAGGGAATTGATGCGGCAGCAACAGAACTTGGCATTGCAAGTGAAGTGGAAGTAGAATATGTATGTGGCGGACAGTTTTATGGTGATGCTGATATCACAAGTGCTATGGATACATGGTACGGAACAAAAAATGTAGAAGTTGTGTTTGCTTGTGGAGGTGGCATCTATACCTCAGCGGCAGAGGCAGCAGGAAAAGTGGATGGAAAGGTGATTGGTGTAGATTCCGATCAGCAGCCAATTATTGATGGAAAGTATGGACAAGGTATGACAGTCACTTCTGCAATGAAAGGACTTTCAGCAACTGTCAACAGTGTTCTTACGGATATTAGGGATGGAAATTGGGGTGAGTATGCAGGAAAGATTGAGAATCTTGGACTTGTCTCAGAAAATCCAGAAGAAAATTATGTGCAGTTACCAATTAGTACAACACAGTGGAGTGACACCTTTACTGAGGATGATTATCGAGCATTAGTTAAGGCAATGTACAGCGGAGAGGTTACAGTGTCCAGTGACATCTCAGCGATGCCGTCAACAACAGTAAAAGTAACAGATTACGGCAGCATTAAGTAATAAACAGAAACTATTTTTTAAATAAAAGGGAGGATAGAAAACTCCCTTTTTTTTAACAGATTTGTATGGAAGGAGGTAACAAAAGATGGCGGAGTATGCAATTGAAATGTTGAATATTACCAAGAAATTTCCAGGCATCATAGCAAATGATAATATTACATTGCAGTTGAAAAAAGGTGAGATTCATGCGCTGCTTGGAGAAAATGGGGCAGGCAAATCAACATTGATGAGCGTGCTTTTTGGCTTGTATCAGCCGGAGGAAGGTGAGATTCACAAGGATGGAAAGCGTGTTATCATTAATGACCCAAATGATGCTAATGCGCTGGGAATTGGTATGGTTCATCAGCACTTCAAGCTTGTGGAGTGTTTTTCTGTTCTCGATAATATTATATTGGGGGTAGAGACTACAAAGGGTGGATTATTACAGAAAGAGGAAGCACGAAAAAAAGTGGTTGCTTTATCTGGAAAATATGGACTTTCTGTAGACCCAGATGCGATTGTAGAAGATATTACTGTGGGAATGCAGCAGAGAACCGAAATATTAAAAATGCTTTATCGTGACAATGATATTTTAATATTTGATGAGCCGACAGCAGTGTTGACACCACAAGAGATTAAGGAACTTCTAACAATAATGAAGAATCTTGCGGCTGAGGGGAAAAGCATTTTATTTATTACGCACAAACTTGCTGAAATTATGCAAGTCGCAGATCGATGCAGTGTGCTTAGAAAGGGAAAGTATATTGGAACTGTTTCGATAAAGGATACAACTCCAGAAAAACTTTCTGCAATGATGGTAGGACGCGATGTCAATTTTGTTGTGGAAAAGAAACCTTCCAATCCGCGCGAGGTGGTTTTAGATATCAAAAGTATGACAGTAGCATCAAAACGTCATAAGAATAATGCTGTCAATAATGTGTCTCTTCAAGTGCATAGAGGTGAGATTGTCTGTATTGCGGGAATTGATGGAAATGGACAGACAGAATTTGTATATGGCTTATCTGGTTTGGAACCGCTTAAGAGTGGAACGATTATAATGAATGGTATAGATATCACTCATCTGCCCATTCGTAGACGTTTGACTATGGGCATGAGTCATATTCCTGAGGATAGACATAAGCATGGGCTTGTCTTAGACTATTCTCTTGAAGGCAATATTGTCTTACAACGATATTTTGAGCCACAGTTTACAAATCCATTTGGATTTCTGAAAAAAAAGGAAATCCGAAAATATGCGAATCGATTAATAGAGCAGTATGATGTGCGTTCTGGTCAAGGCGCAGTGACAAAAGCGCGTTCTATGTCCGGCGGTAATCAGCAAAAGGCAATTATTGCACGAGAAATTGATAAGAATCCTGAACTTTTGATTGCGGTTCAGCCAACTAGAGGACTTGATGTTGGTGCGATTGAGTATATTCATAAACAATTGGTAGCACAGAGGGATGCTGGAAAAGGTGTTTTGCTGGTTAGCTTGGAATTAGATGAGGTTATGAATGTATCTGATAGAATCCTTGTGATGTATGAAGGAGAAATTGTAGGAGAGTTTGATCCGAAAAAAGTTACTGTTGAGGAACTGGGACTATACATGGCAGGATCAAAGAGGAAGGAGGCAGCAAAATGAGTACAGAACAGAAAAAAGAGGGCAGCCTTCTAAAGAAATGCATTAGAAATAGTGGATTTCAGACGATTATCGGCTCATTGCTTTGCATTGTGATAGGACTTTTGATTGGTTACATTGTACTTTTGATGATTAATCCACAAGGAGCTGGAAAAGCGATTATGGCGATATTAAAAAATTTTCTCTATTATCCTAGCGCGGTTGCAGCAAAAAAGTATTTTGGCACAACATTGGTGAAGGCATCGGCACTGTTGATGTGTTCTTTGTCCGTACTGTTTGCATGGAAAGTAGGACTTTTTAATATTGGAGCGGCAGGACAATATGTAATTGGGGCAGGTGCATGCCTATATTGTGGATTGAAATTTGGTATGCCTTGGTATGTATGTTTGTTTGCTGCGATTGTAGCAGCCGCCCTTGTGGGAGCAATTTCAGGAGCACTCAAGGCATATTTCAACGTGAATGAAGTAATTTCTTGTATTATGTTGAATTGGATTGGATTGTATATTGTGAATATGCTTTTGACGAATGTGAAGGAGCAAACAACACCTTATACTAGACCACTATCCAGTGTAAATAAGAGCGCTCTGTTGCCAAACATGGGGTTAGACAAGCTGTTTTCAAAAAATGAATTTGTTACAGTTGGGTTGTTGCTTGCGGTAGTTGCTGCCGTCGCTATATGGATTTTGTTAGAGAAAACAAAGTTTGGCTACGAGTTAAAAGCAACAGGACTCAATAAGAATGCAGCAAAGTATTGCGGTATGCGCGAGAAGACAAATATTATTTTGACTATGATGATTGCAGGAGGCTTGGCGGGACTTGGGGCTGGAATTTTTTATCTGACAGGAATAGAACAATGGATGGTACAACAAACTTCCGTTCCGGCAATGGGTTTTAATGGGATTGCTGCTGCCTTTCTTGGAGGTTCCAATCCAATTGGAGCGATTTTTTCCTCTTATTTTATTCAGCATATTACTAGCGGAGGTACTTACGTTGATAAGACGATGTATTGCTCGCAAATTTCAGATTTAATCTCGGCGTTTATCATTTATTTATGTGGTTTTGTATTTTTCTTTAAAGTCCATCTAAATAGATACCTCGATAAAAGGGATGAGAAGAAAGGGGGCGCAAGATAATGTTGTTATTGATTCAATACACATTGATATTTGCTTCTGTTCTAATACTGGTTGCACTTGGCGGATGTTTCTCAGAACATAGTGGTGTTATCAATATTGGTTTAGAGGGAATTATGGTTATCGGTGCACTTGGCGGTGCACTTACAATGCGTTACCTTCCAGCTGGAATGCCTGCCGTTGTCATTATTTTGCTCGTCGTGTTGGCAAGTATTATTAGTGGAATGATTTTCTCTATGTTGTTAGGCGTTGCCGCAATCAAGTTTAATGCTGACCAAACGCTTGTTGGAACAGCGCTCAATCTTCTCGGACCTGCAATTGCAGTTGTTCTTGTGCGGGCAGTAAATACTGCTGAGAGTGTGGATAATGTTTCTTCTACAGTAGTCTATGGACAAGCGAAGAAAGCTTTTTTGGTTAATATGGGTGGTTTTGAATTTAATTGGTTTATGTTGATTGCTTTGCTGGTGTTAATTGCCTCTTATATTGTATTATATAAGACACGATTTGGTCTACGACTCTGTGCTTGCGGTGAGCATCCACAGGCAGCAGACTCTGTGGGAATCAATGTTTATAAAATGCGCTATGCAGGTGTGTTGATTTCAGGTGCGCTTGGCGGATTGGGTGGTCTTGTTTACATTACTGCTGGTGTGAGTGAGTGGAAGTTTGAAAATGGTGTTGCGGGATTTGGATTCCTTGCGCTTGCGGTAATGATTTTTGGTCAGTGGCGACCTGTCAATATTGGACTTACCGCACTGTTGTTTGGTATGTTTCGTGCACTTTCCAATGTTTATATGGGCTTTGATGCACTGGTGGCGCTCAAGCTTCCCAGCACAATTTACAATATGCTTCCTTATATTATTTCTCTGGTGGTTCTTGTGTTTGTTTCTAAAAAGTCAAGGGCACCCAAAGCGGAAGGAATACCTTATGATAAAGGATTAAGATAAATAATGTTTGTAATGAGAGGGGATAGGAAAAATACAATATGGGATTCTTAAATCACCGAAAGAAAAATAAAGAACCAAAGCGTATAGAAAAGTATGGTCTTTTATTTTGCTTAGAAGGCAATTACACAAAAATAATCGACCAGATTGAAATGTTGTTTAACAGTAAGTCTGACGAAGAAACGAATGTCAGTGAGATAGATAGCATTGAAAAAGAAAACAGTGAGACAAATTATTATACCCTGCATAATGGTGATATGGAGATTGTTTTTGTTTCTGGACTGAAAGAGGAAAAGGAAGGAAAAGACTATACCAAAGACCAACTTGGAGGAGTGCAAGGATTTGTGTATTCTATTCAAACAGAACATGTAGATATCAAGCGCAATTTATTTTATCATCTGCGTCAATGTAAGGGAATTGTACAGGTTATTTTTCGTTTTGATAGTGTAAGTGCGCAGGAAACAGAAGATAAATTGCAAAAGATGGTTACGCCTGTTCTAATGGTTGTAGAAAAATTACAGGGAGTTTTAACCTTTGGAGACAAAACGGCGTTTATGAACAGTGAAGGGCAATTGATTCTTGACCAAAAAGGAAATACAAAATTAGATTACTATATGCCGGCAGAGATTCAGCCAGATGAAGATTGGGGAAAAGATATGCCGCAGGAGACACTAGACCGAAAGGAACGTTCTATGGCATGGCTCAAAGAGAAAAAAATTTATGTCTCGCCATGGCTGCCTTTTCTCTCTGAGGTCGAAGCAAATGGACCTGCGCGCACTACAAGGGAAATCTGCGGCAGAGCGGCTGCATTGTTGGCGGTTTCCCTGTACTCAGAATGTCGCCTTGGAGAGGGAATGGATTATGAACAGGCAAAAGAATTTATCACTCCTGTTATGGAATGTTTTATGGTAGAGGAGTTTCTCTCGCCAAAAGAGAAAAAATATCTGGAAAATCCAGCGTCTAGCAGAGAAGAACAAATTCAGTATTCATGGCAATATGAGAATTTGCTGGTTATGGAGTGGGCACTTGGCCTTGTGGATGAACTTCCATATCCTGATAATATTTGTGATGTGGGTAGAACAGTTCGCATACTGCACCCATTTGATTCTCTTGAGGAGTTTGAGCAAAATGTATCAGTACGTCCTTATAGGGAACTATTGGATGCAGCGGATTTAATCTATCGGATAGACTGGGCATGCGTCGATGCGCGTGTGATGGGAATGAAAGCACCTGCTGGATTGAATGCGGGGGTCGTTGCAGAGCGGCATCGATCCTTATTTTGGCTTGCAGGGATAGACGAGCGATGTGCATGGGATGATGTTGACTTATCCACTTGATTTTTATATGCATGTTGATGTAGAGAATTATTATATGGGTATCTGTAATCGGGTAGGAGAAGATAAAGCTTTTTTATTTGATTGACAGATGCATTTTGCGATATTGGCTGGGAGTCATTCCTGTATATTTTTTAAATTGTCTCATAAAATGTAATTCATTGTCGTATCCGCAAAAGGCAGACAGTGACTGGATAGACATGTCGGTCGTTCGCAAATAAAACTGTGCATTTTTAATACGTGATTGAATGATATCTTGAATACAAGTGGTACCAAAAAAACTTTTATAAAGGCGTTGAAAATGGGTCGGGCTTAGATTTACTTCTCGTGCAATCGAAGCAACGTCCCATTTTTTATGTGGGGCATTTTGAATGTTTCTATGGATTTGATTTAAGGGCAGAAAATATTTATTTTTTTGCCGCTCGTCATTGCTAGCATGAACTTGTGCAGCAAGTGAATATAAAAGTGCATGCATTAAGGAGTCAATAATCTGCACTTTATACAAATTGGAGGATAAATATTTTGAGACAATTATTTTGACGTATTCTGTCAGTAGCGATGTGTCTAGTAAAGGAAATGGATGATTTCGTGGAAGATTAAGTTTTTCAATTAAATTTTCTTCCTCTGAAAAATCAAAATGAATCCAATCATCACTGTATGATTGTGCATGACATCCATAATGAATATAGGCATTTTTGTCATATAAGATTGCTGTATTAGGGGTAGTGTCAACTATTTCTCCAGCAATTTCAAAAAATGCTTCTGTTTTCACAAACATTAGAATATAAGATCCATTGCCATTTGGATGCTTTATATCAAATCCAAAATGATGTCTGGAATCAAAACCACAGTTGCTTACAAGGATCATATAATACCTCCAAGATAGGAATTGTACGTATTGTAAACTATAGTGTAATGGTTTTGTTTCCCTTTGTCAATAAAAATAATTGGAAAAAAAGTGCAAAAAGTAAGTTTTTGGTTGTTTTGCCAATTGTTTCTTTTGTTGTATACATGTATTCTATTTTGCGTGGATTGTATTCAAATCTGAAATAATAGAGGAGGTGAATCTATATGATAAGCAGAAACATAATTCTAACAGACATCGATGAAGTTATGGAATTTGTCAATCAAGTGGAAAAATGTTCCTATAATGTGGACATTGCTGTGGATGACTCCGTGATTAATGCAAAATCTGTTCTTGGGATGCTGAGTAAGGGATTCCGCCGTATGATGCGAATGGATATTCACGCAGATCATGCAGAGGAACTGCTAGAAAAGATTGCAAGGTTTTGTATTTAAAACGTAGAAGGAGCAAGACAATACATACAATAGAAAAAACAAAGTCCTCCAATTGTGGTTGGAGGATTTTTGTTGTGAAAGAATGCGGGGAAGTATATGAATTATGATTTGACACAGGGAAACATTATGAAAAATCTGTTGAAGTTCTCCCTTCCAATTATGGCTGGAAATGTGCTTCAACAGCTTTATAATATAGTGGATACATTAATCGTCGGGCGGTATCTTGGCAAAGATGCATTGGCAGCAGTAGGCTCATCTTACACATTGATGGTTTTTGTGACCTCGATTATACTAGGACTTTGTATGGGCAGCAGTGCCTTTTTTTCTATGCAGTTTGGCAAACGCGATTATGACAGGTTAGAACAAGGAATTTATATAGCGTTTCTAATGATTGGAATCGTTACTATAACATTAAATTTTCTTGTTTATGTTGGAATTTATGGGATTCTTGCATTTCTGCGTGTGCCTGCGGAAGTTGCGCCTTTTATGAAAGAATATCTTCTATGGATATTTGCAGGTATTATTGCAACTTTTCTATATAATTTTGTAGCAAATTTTATGCGCGCTCTTGGAAATTCGTTGATACCACTTTGCTTTCTAGGAGGCTCGGCAGTATTAAATATTTTGTTGGATTTGTTTTTTATTAGAGTGTTATTGTGGGGCGTCGGCGGGGCAGCAGTAGCGACTGTAATTTCGCAATACATCGCTGGGGTTGGTATTTTAATTTACTGTTTAAAAAAATATCCTGAAGTACATATTAAAAAAGAAAATAGGCGTTGGTGTCCTCATATTTTAAAGGAATTGCTTGGATTGTCATCACTGACGTGTCTACAACAATCTGTTATGAATTTTGGTATTTTAATGGTGCAAGGTCTTGTTAATAGTTTTGGCTCAGTAGTGATGGCTGCTTTTGCAGCGGCTGTCAAGATTGATTCTTTTGCCTATTCGCCAGTACAAGACTTTGGAAATGCCTTTTCAACTTATGTAGCGCAAAATTATGGAGCAGGAAAAGAAGAGCGAATTCGTAGGGGAATGAGGGAGGCAGTAATTGGTGCATTTGTGTTTTGTGGAGTAATTTCCATAGTTGTAGTTCGTTTTGCAAAACCGCTTATGGCTCTTTTCCTCGATGAAAATAGTGCAGAGGCAATTATAGTTGGTGTTGGTTATCTACGAATTGAAGCACTTTTTTACTTTGGCATTGGATTGCTGTTTTTGTTTTATGGGTATTTTCGTGCAGTGAACAAACCTGGAATCTCAGTTATTCTCACGGTAGTGTCTTTGGGAATGCGTGTGCTATTGGCATACCTTTTGTCGTCCATAGAAGTTATCGGGGTGACAGGTATCTGGATGTCCGTACCAATTGGATGGATTCTTGCGGACGCTGCTGGCATGTATTTTTACAGGAGTGGATACAAAAAATAGTGCAATTATTAAATTATGTATTTAATTTTCTTTTTCTTCCTTCGGTGACAATTTTCTTGCAATATAGACAGCTGGCGTGTCCAGAAGGCTTGTAAAGATAAAAATAATATAGCTTGAGAACACAATATTCATCAAAGTTTTAATTTCGTATATGCCCCAGAAGGCAGCAAATGTGTACAGAAAAGTGTTAAAAAATTGTGAAATGAGAGTGGAACCATTATTTCTAAGCCATAAAAATCTTTTTGAGTCACTACAAAACTTGATTGTCTTTGCCCAGATTGCATGGTATGCAAAGACATCAAACGTCTGTACGATTGCATAGACAATAATGCTACTGAGCATTAGGCGAGGAGTATTCCTAAATACAGAGGTAATTGCAGGAAAAGCCCAGTCGTTGGCATTTGGAGTGTAAAGCAACCATGATTGTGAGATTAAAATAAAGATACCTAATGTAAGAATCCCAATTACAACAGCTTTGTTTGCGGCGTGTTTTCCTTCTGTTTCGCTAAGAATATCAGTGACCAAGAATGTGGAGGCAAATAAAATATTGCCAAGTGTCTGTTCCATGCCAAAGGCATTTACAACAATCAATACTTCTATATTTGCCGCGATTGTTGCAAGCACTGTCCAACAATAGAGACCTGATTTCCCAAGAAAATGGTAAAATAGCACCACGAAAGTATAATTTAAAACTAGGCTAAAGATCAATAAAAATTCGTTGTTCATAAAGTAATTCCTCCAGAAGAATAATTGTTTAGCCAACACCAAAGTCTGTATTTTCAAGTAGAATATCGATGCGGCTATTATCCCGATAAAGTGGATAGAGATTGCGCATAAAGGTTTCGATAACAGCAGGGCTTGGTTTTATTTTTGTTGTGTTTTCTACCATAATATTGATACAAACTCGTTTGAAATAAGTAAGTCCTGTTTCAATATCATATTGCATAGAAGCTTCTGTCTGCCCTTCAAGGCCAAAAAGCAGACACACTTCATCAAAACAAACAGCAATTTTTGCAGGAGATAGTTCATCAATTCCCTTGTGAAGTATGTTTTCACGAAATAATGCATCAAATGTTTCTACGCCAATTTTTATATTGGCATGAATTCCATAAGATTCAAATGTATTGCGTAGATTTGCGATAGCTTTTCGATGCATCCAATGGCATTCAAAGTGAACTTCCTTGATTCCTTTTTGGATGCAAATGTCAAGAATGAACTGAAATGTCTTTGCATCTAAGTCGACAAAGCTGCCCGAATTTATAATTTCAAGTCTCTTAAATTTTCCAGTAACATTATTTAAAATTTCCTGATTTAGTGCAAAATTGCTTTCTTCATCAGAACTGAAATCAAGATGATAATCGCAGAAGGTACAATGTCGCCACTTGCAGCCTGAACCGCGCAATAGTACAATCTCTCGTTTATTTTTTTCTACAATCTCTGAATACCTTGTCAATAAATTATTTTCCATAAATGTTAAAAATCCTTCTAATCACAATCAGATTATTTTGCAATTCCCAAAATTGAGTTATGTGTTGTTCCTGTCAGCTCTAGCTGACAAGTTTTCTTTGTGTGTCTGTGTATAATTAAGTAGGAAAAGCGTTTTTCCTACAAGTGCCTGTGTGCAATCGAGTAGGGAAGGCTTCCGCTACTCGCCGCGCTGGGCACCCATCAGCTTTGCTGACATTCTTCCTTTGGGTGCCCATGTGCATAAAAAAAGAATCCGCAGATAACAGATTCTCACAGCGGTTTTGGCGCCGCAACATACAAACAAAAAGGAGCACAAAGCTCCGAATTTTATAACAAAAAGACAGGTAAAAGACCTGTAATATTTTCATTAATTGTAAAATCCATAGTTTTGTTTATAGACAGGATGGTTCCGAACTGTCTGTATAAAATTAATTGTCTATTGTATTTGTTTTGTATTATTTCTTGGTGGAAAAATTATAACATAATATTGTTTAGATGTCCATTTTTATTTTTTTAACTTTTTCTGGTTTATATCTTTGTCTTCTGAAAAAAGTTCTGTTATCGTGTGTTTGTCTTGCATTCTTCTAATACAAAATAGAATAATCCACGTTAATAGTGGGATTGAAATGATTCCAAATAAAAGTGCCATAAATTGATTGCCCGCTTCTCCAGGACCAGCTGTGAAGGCAGAGATTACAAACGCAATAATGAGACCAACGAATGCAACCAACGCGGCGATGGCGGCAAATTGTTTTGGACTTTTTTTCATGAGATAGATACCAAACCTTTCTAAAAATAAAAACATATGGGATACAAACGTGATTATAGCTTTCAATAAAAGAAAAAGCAAGTAAAAAAGATAATTTTGCTGTTATTTTATGTATTGTAGGCGTAGACAACAACATACTTTGTATGCAAACTAATAAAAGGCATCAATTTGACGCATGTTTTTTATTACTTTGATGGGTGAATGAACAGTAATCCTTTGACTTTCCATGAAGTTTAGTATATACTGTTGCTATGCGAATTGATGTAGACAATACAGGCACCGCATTAGCGCTAGAAAAATATTTAAAAATATAGGGTAAAAGACGAAAGGGTGTTTAAGATCATGGCAGAAGAAAAGACTTTATTAGAGCAGTGGAGAGGAATAGCGTACAATGAGCAAACCGATAAGAATACGCTCCAGAAGCTTTGGATTGATTATTTCCAGAAAGAAAAAGAAATTTATCAACAGCTTTTAACAAATCCAGACGAGGAAGTACGAGGGACTGTAAAAGAGCTTGCGGAAAAGTATAATGTGGATATCATGACAATGACAGGATTCCTTGACGGTATCAATGAGAGTTTAAAGGCAGAAAACCCGATTGAAGAAATGGATGAGAACACAGAGGTAAGTCTTGGATTTGACAAAGAGAGCTTATACAAAAACATGGTGGCGGCAGAAGCGGATTGGCTGTACAACCTTGAGGAGTGGGATACAATTTTTGATGCGGATACCAAAAAAGCGTTGTATAAAGAGCAGAAATCTTCAACAACAATTGTCAAGGAGACTAAAATTTATCCAAACGACCCATGTCCTTGCGGAAGTGGTAAGAAATATAAGAAGTGTTGCGGAAAAAATAAGTAAGAAAGCAGTCGAGAGAATAGATATACAATCAAAAAGGAGAATACATGGATAGGAAAGCAGTTGCAAGGCAAACGCTCTCTATTATGGAACAAGGGCATTATATATATAAGGACAAGCGAGTTGATATCCGTTTGGATTTGGAGGATTCTGTGCATAACAGTTTTCTGATAACACCACAACAGGCAGAAATATTACTTGAAGAGTACGACAACTTTGAAGGTACAACAAAGTGCAATGTAAGCGTGGAAAATATCTCTACAGTAGATGCTGTTCTTAGACTTGTAAAAGAAGGAAAAAACAAGATTGGTGTGTTAAACTTTGCCAGTGCTAAAAATCCGGGTGGTGGTTTTTTGAATGGCGCTATGGCGCAGGAGGAGAGCTTAGCCGCGTCTAGTATCCTATACAAAACATTGATAGCACACGAGAAATATTATCAAAGTAATCGTGCGCAAAGTTCTATGATGTATACAAATCATGCTATTTTCTCGCCGGATGTTGTGTTTTTTAGAGATGGTAGATTTCAGCTAGTAGAAAAACCGTTCAAAGCATCTGTATTAACACTTCCAGCAGTGAATATGGGACAAGTGTTATTAAAAGGAGAGAACCGTACAGAAGCGGAACGTGTTATGAGACGCAGAATGAAGTTGGCATTGGCAATTTTCGCAAAACAGGAGGCAAAAAATTTAGTGCTGGGCGCTTATGGATGTGGCGTGTTCCGCAATGATCCAAAGCTGATTGCCTCTTGGTGGCAGGAGTTGTTGGAGAATGAAGGCATGGGGCAGTATTTTGATTCTATTTTTCATGCTGTGTTAGATCGTTCTCAGAATGGAGCGACATTATTACAGTTTAAACTAGGACTTTGTAATGCAGTGCGAAGTTTGTAAGAAAACATAGTGGTTAAGATGTAGGTCTGATATGCTACAGCTCGGCAAGGATGAATTGTAATCGTGTATAAAAGCTTTTCAAAATTAACTCTTTACAAATACGATTTTTAGGAATAATATAGTAATAACAAAAATAAATGACATAAAATGTTGATGAGACGAGTAAGATATTGTAATGTACAAGAGAGGAGTGTCGTTTGCGCTGGAAACACTCTTACAGGAAATATTTGAAAACTACCTCGGAGTGACCCCAATCCGGTCCGGTGATTCCGTTATAATCGATGAGTGGTCTGTTATCATTTGATTTTGGTATAGACAAGCAGGGTGGAACCGCGTTGACACGTCCCATGCATTACAGAAAATGTAGTGTATGGGATTTTTTTATGCACATAGGCACCAAAGTGAAAGTTGTCATCAAACCGATTTATCGGTTCGCTGACGGGTGCTCGGCGCGGAGTAGGAGAAGATGAATCTTCTCTACTCGATTGTGCGTGTCAATATAGAGAAAATGTACCATTGCATGACGCAGCGAGTATACTCAAGTGCATATAGGTGTTTGAATGAAAGATATCAGCAAAACTGATAAACATTTGTGTACAAATAAGAAGGAGGGAGTATGTATGAAAAATATATAATAGACATGTAAAATGGAAAAATTTTTGAAGGAGAATAGCTTTGTTAGAATCATGCCAATTGTTAGGAAATGATTGAGAATAGGATAAAATAGATTGAGATGGCTGTTTTAAGATAGGTGAGTTTTATTCAGATATACGATTGGGTTTATACGAAAGTGATAAAATAGAACAATTAAAAAATCTGCAGGAAGATAAGCATTAGAAAAAAGTTAAAGAAGCTTTAAAAATTAAGAAATATAAACACTATGGAAGAGAAGAAAACAAAGGATAAAGAGTATCTGTTACCAGCATTATGTCTAATGATAGGAATCCTTATTAGAATCCTGTTATCACCAGTAAAAAGCGGCCGAATAGCTGTGTTGAGCAACAATACAATTGGATCAAAAAATGGTTGCAGAAACAAAGCAGATGATATGATGATTGGTGCGCACAAGGATAGGTGAAAGAAATGGAGCAAAAGATTACAAAAGATAATATACTGAAAGATTTTAGGAATCAAATATTGCGATCGATTGTTTTGCTTTTGGTAGGAATTATGACAGGGTATTTGATGTTAATGTTGGTATATCTCCTACCTGTGGAAAGAATGCAAGAAAATATGTTGAAGTCAGTAGATATTTTGACACAAGAACAGGAGTACCATAAAGTGATTCCGGGATATAATAGTACGCAACTTGATAATTATACAGATTCCTGGATGATAGGAAATGCTATTTACGAGAATGTTCTTCCAATATGGAAGAGAGCACTTACTTGTATGAGTGCAGATTATGGTAATGGACCGTTAAATGGGTTAGCGCGCTACCTAATGGAACCCGGGGGGGGGTATAAATGAAGAAATAGAGTATACTCGATATTGGCATGGTTATCTTGTCATATTAAAACCACTACTGCTATTTTTTAATTATGCAGACTTGCGTGTTCTTAGTATGGTGTTGAATATTTTGCTAATGTTTGTTGTTTTCAATACATTCAAAGATATGGGGTTTGAGAAAGAGGCTTGGGGTTATATTGTGGCAGTTCTTTTTATGATGCCAGTTGTAATTCCACTTTCTATACAGTTTTCTGTAATGTTTTACCTTACCAATATTGCATTGTGGATTCTGTTAAAAAAATATGACCAGATTGTAAAAAAGAATGGTATGATATTATACTTTCAGATAATTGGAATGGCAACAAGTTATTTTGATTTTTTGACGTATCCAATTGCTAGTTTGGGCGTCCCTATGGTGTGTCTGCTTTTGCTTGACAGTGATAATGCACTTTGGTCAAAGATTAGAAAAATCGTTTATCTTTCCATTAGCTGGGGTTTTGGATATAGCGCAATGTGGGCAGGAAAATGGGTACTCAGCACACTGATTTTAAGAGACAATGTTATAGCAAATGCGTTGTCACAAATTTTATTGCGTTCTTCTCATATACAAAATGGTGAGAAAATCTCAACGATTGATACATGGATTCGCAATTTGGAGTTCTATTTTGAGAAACCATATCTAATATTGATTATCATATGTTTCATTATTGTAATAATAGGAATTTTCAGAAATAGAAAACAAATCGTATCTATTATTGTTGATGCGATTCCTTTTCTGCTCATAGCAGTAATACCATTTGCTTGGTATGCTTTTGCAGGACAGCATTCTTATGAGCATCATTGGTTTACATTTCGAGGATTAATGACAAGTGTATTTGCCTGTATGTGCATTTGCGCACAATTATATAGGACAAAAATCAGTTCAGAAAGTTCTTTAAAACAGTGATAGAGACAAAGTGACAACCAATAAAATCGGAGAGATGAGTGGTTATGGAGATGCATCACCATTGTTTTATATCTTTCTGTAATTTTGTATCATTTGGTGGTTCCAATTCAAGTATGTTATCAAATTTATGCAATTCTTCATGGCAATCTATACGAATGGTATTAATATTGAGCGGGTTTATGGTGATGCAGACGTTATAAAAGCAGTGAGTGGGGGAGAATATATTATTGATGATACAATAGAGGGAAATCTTCGTTGGCGTAAAGTTTTTACAGAGGAAAATTTTGTTACTGTTTCCAACTATCAATATAAAGGAGGTGTTACAACATTTGATTGTATTAATACATCAGAAACGGAAATTGCTGTAAAGATACCACTTATGAACTACGACAATTATCATGCGCGTGATATTGAATCAGGCAATGCTTTTCGCATTGTGAATGGAACGGATAATCGGGTATGCATTATGGTTCCGCCAGATTTTGAAGGCAGTATTCGTGTTACCTATGAATTTCCAATTTTATGGAAGATAGCATATAGTATTTCTGCAATTTCTGTTTTTTAATTGTTGTTGCCGTTGTAGTTGACGGTAGAAAAAAGTTAAATCTTATAAAGTTAAACAACTGTTTATAATAGTAAAAAAGGAGAAGGAAAAATGAAAATTACATTAAAAGATGGTTCTGTAAAAGAGTATAGCGAGGCAAAATCAATTATTGATATTGCAAAAGACATTAGTGAGGGACTAGCGCGCGTGGCTTGTGCTGGTGAGATAAACGGTGAGTTGGTAGACCTTAGAACGATGATTGACAACGACTGTGCGCTTAATATTATTACGGCGACAGACCCAAAAGCGCTCTCTGTAATTCGCCATACAGCATCACATGTGCTTGCCGAAGCAGTAAAACGTCTATATCCAGAAGCAAAGATTACGATTGGACCTGCGATTGATGATGGATTTTATTATGATTTTGATTCTGAGCCATTTTCAAGGGAAGATTTAGATAAAATTGAAGCAGAGATGAAAAAAATTATCAAAGAAGGCCATGAAATTACATGTTTTACGCTTCCAAGAGCAGAGGCAATCAAGTTTATGGAAGAAAAAGGAGAACCATTCAAAGTAGAACTAATTCAAGATTTGCCAGAAGATGCCGAGATTCGTTTTTATGATCAGGGTGGTTTTGTAGATTTGTGTGCTGGCCCGCACTTAATGAGTACAAAAGGAGTGAAAGCGTTCAAATTGATTTCTTCTTCTATGGCATATTGGAGAGGGGATTCCAACAAGGCGCGTTTACAGCGTATCTATGGAACTGCATACAATAAAAAGGAAGAACTTGCAGAACACCTAGATCGTATGGAAGATGCAAAACGCCGTGATCATAACAGACTTGGCCGTGAAATGGAATTATTTACCACAGTGGATGTGATTGGCCAAGGACTTCCATTATTTACACCTAAGGGAACGAAGATGATTATGAAACTTCAACGTTGGATAGAAGACCTTGAGGATAATGAATGGGGTTATATGAGAACGCGCACTCCATTGATGGCAAAATCTGACTTATACAAAATATCAGGACATTGGGATCATTATAAGGAAGGCATGTTTGTGTTTGGCGATGAAGAAAAGGATAAAGAAGTGTATGCGCTTCGCCCAATGACATGTCCATTCCAATATTATGTGTATAAAAATTCGCAGAAGTCCTACCGTGACCTTCCTTGCAGATACAGTGAGACTTCTACATTATTTAGAAATGAAGACTCTGGGGAAATGCATGGATTAACGAGAGTGCGTCAGTTTACCATTTCAGAAGGGCATTTAATTGTTAGACCAGACCAAATGGTAGAAGAATTTAAAGGATGCCTTGCACTTGCTAAATATTGTCTGGAGACGTTGGGAGTAAATGATGATGTAACATATCATTTATCAAAATGGGACCCCGAAAATAAGGAAAAATATATTGGAGAACCGCAAGTATGGAATGAGACAGAACAACATATTAGGGATATTTTAATAGAACTTGGGATTCCGTTTGTGGAGGATATTGGAGAAGCTGCATTTTATGGTCCAAAGGTAGACATCAACGCAAAAAATGTGTATGGTAAGGAAGACACAATGATTACAATTCAATGGGATGCATTACTTGCAGAACAGTTTGATATGTACTATATTGACCAAAACGGCGATAAAGTGCGTCCTTATATTATTCATAGAACTTCTATGGGGTGTTATGAGCGTACATTGGCATGGTTGATTGAAAAGTATGCAGGAAAATTTCCAACGTGGCTTTGCGCAGAGCAAGTACGAGTGCTTCCTATTTCTGACAAGTATGAAGCATATGCACAGAAAGTTTGCAAAGAACTGAAAAAAGCAGGAATTGACGTGACTGTTGATAATCGTTCCGAGAAGATTGGCTTTAAAATTCGTGAGGCGAGATTGGATAAATTGCCATATATGCTTGTAGTAGGACAGCAGGAGGAGGCAGATAATACAGTGTCTATCAGAAGCCGTTTTGCAGGTGACGAGGGCGCAAAATCGCTTAACAGTTTTATTGCAGATATCACAGAGGAAATTAAAAATAAAACAATTCGTGCGGAAATGCCAATAGAAGAAAAATAAGAATCATGTGAAAAACATTTCCAAATCAGTAAAAGACGCTGCCTAAAAAGTATTTTTTACATGAGAAACACGCAAAAGACAACGTTTTTTACTATTATTTGTGCCATTGGCAGCAGAATGGAAATTAGTTCGTGTATAAATAGGTAGAAATCATAGTTGATTTTGTATTATTAAAAGCCTTAAAGTGTGAAAATTCCTGCAAATGTTGACACTTTCCCATATGGAAGCACTAAAAAACAATGATTTGGAATTTTAAGAGAGGAATAATTTATGGATATTTTATTTCATACCGACGAATATGTGTTTTCATACAGAGTTGCGGGTATATGCATACAAGATGGAAAAGTGCTATTGCAAAAGCCTACTAACGATACAGCATTTGCATTTCCGGGCGGACATGTAACATTTGGAGAAAGCAATGAACAGACGCTTATGAGGGAATTTCAAGAGGAAATTGGTGCTGATATTTCAGTAGGAGATTTGAAGTGGGTAGGAGAGATTTTCTTTCCGTGGAACAATAAGCCATGTCATCAGATTTGTTTGTATTATATTGTAGAGATTAATTCTGAAAATATTCCGACGCAAGGTATGTTTATGGGACAAGAACAAATAGAAGGACAGAAATTTAAGCTGGAGTTTCACTGGGTCCCACTGGACGAATTAAAAAATATAGAAGTTTATCCCACAAATATTGTAGAGCTTATGAATCATATGGAATATGGTGTACAACATTTTATTTATAGAGAATAATCAGAATTTCATTTTATGTAAGTATTTGAGATATTTCTGACAAATCTTATTCCAGTTGGAGAAGATTCTCATTTTTATTAATGGGAAGAAAAGTATAATTTGGCCTTAGTGGATGTACAATCTTTGAGATATAAGTCTCTTACAGAAATTGTAAGATAATTTTCTGCTATGATAATCAATAAAAATAAGAATAACGCAGAATGAAATCAGCCATACTAACCGTAAGGAACTGTGTAGCTAGTACAATAGAAATTAAGATGACGCAGAATGATTGTTTTCTATGAAAGGTAGAAGGAATCGTAGCGGTGCTATGGTGATTGACAACAACGCTGTAGAGGAACAATTAGATAAGTTAAGGTAGCAGTTACTTAATTTTCGTTGCACTAGAATTACTTGAATCGTTCCGAGGCATTTTTGACAGTAATAATTAGTGCTGTCAAAATATAGAACTAAAGGTGTGCTAAAATAGGAGGGAATTATGTCTGAATTAACCTGTGGAGTATGTAATTGTACCTATAACAAAGACCATTGCTGCTGTAAGGGCGATATTATGGTGGGCGGTAAGCATTCTTGTGACTGTGAAGATACCTGCTGTGAGAGTTTCCATAAAAGAAGCGGCGATAGCTTTACAAGTGCTGTTTCTCACCCAAGTCAACATATCAGCATTGACTGTGAGGCTGTAAAGTGTGTATACAATACAGATTATCGCTGTAGTGCAGAGCATGTTGACATTAAAGGAAATCATGCAGGCACAAGCGGAGAAACACTTTGTGCAACTTTCCGTGAGAAATAATAAAATCAAAAAAGCAATTGACAGGGAGTAAATACTATGATAAAGTATTAATGTTTGAGGTAGCTTAAACAGATACAGGAAAGCAGAGTATCCACTCTCACCCTATGGCGATTAGGCTTATAGGCGTTTATATTTTTGATTTTATTCTAGTGTGTTTTTGCGCATATATTGGATGAAAATAAAAGTAAAGTGGATAATCTTGCGGTTATCCACTTTTTATGTGCATGGGCACACAAAGGAAGAATGTCAACAAAGTTGACGGGTGCCTAGCGCGGCGAACAGGAAAGATAAAATTTTCCTACTCGATTGTTAAATATTTTCTTATGATTTATTTTATGGAGGTGTAAGGTTATTAGCGATTTAATGATTAACGAACAAATTAGGGACAGAGAGGTTCGCGTTATCGGTGAGGATGGGGCACAGCTTGGCATCATGTCCTCAAAGGAAGCCATGAGACTGGCGGAGGAGGCAGGAGTTGATCTTGTGAAGATAGCGCCTACGGCAAAGCCGCCTGTGTGTAAGATTGTTGATTATGGGAAGTTCAAGTATGAACAGACAAGAAAAGAAAAGGAAGCAAAGAAGAAGCAGAAAATAATTGACGTGAAAGAGATTCGTTTATCTCCAAATATCGATACTAATGACTTGAATACGAAGATAAATGCTGCCCGAAAATTCCTTACGAAAGGCGACAAAGTGAAAGTAACATTACGATTTAGAGGGCGTGAGATGGCTCACATGCAGAACAGCAAACATATTTTGGTTGAGTTTGGCGAGAGTTTAAGCGATATCGCAGTGGTCGAGAAGGAGCCAAAAGTAGAGGGCAGAAGTATGACAATGTTTTTAGCTGAGAAACGATAAGCAGTTATCAAGGTTAAACACTGCTTAGGTCAGTTAAAAGATAGAAGCAATATTGAAGTATAGGAGGAAATAGTTATGCCAAAAATGAAAACCAGCAAAGCAGCTGCAAAGCGCTTTAAAGTGACAGGAACAGGTAAATTAAAGAGAGCGAAAGCTTATAAGAGCCATATCTTGACAAAGAAAACCACAAAGAGAAAGAGAAATCTCAGAAAGGCTGCAATTACAGATGCAACCAATGTTAAGAATATGAAGAAGATTTTACCGTATTTGTAAGAAGCGGTGATGTGATTATTTGTTAGGAGGATTTAAAAAATGGCAAGAATTAAAGGCGGTTTAAACGCAAGAAAGAAGCATAATAGAGTTTTGAAGCTTGCAAAGGGATACAGAGGAGCAAGATCGAAGCAGTATAGAGTGGCAAAGCAGTCTGTTATGAGAGCATTAGCTTCCTCTTATGCAGGTAGAAAAGAGAGAAAGCGTCAGTTTAGACAACTCTGGATTGCACGTATCAATGCAGCTGCAAGGTTAAATGGTTTGTCTTACAGCAAGATGATGCATGGATTAAAGGTTGCAGGAGTTGACATTAACAGAAAGATGCTTGCAGAGTTAGCTGTAAATGATGCAGAAGGTTTCAAGACACTTGCAGAACTTGCAAAGCAGAATGCATAGTGATACTTTTCATGGGTTAGGAATGCGTATATACTGCGCATTCCGTAAAGAACATGATTAAAATATGAGAGGCGATTTTACACAGCAAAACTTTGCATATCGCTTTGAACTGTTACTATGAGCGGTTCCCATGTAAATAGTAACTGTATAGTTGATAATAAGGAATGTGCAGAAAGGGGTTATCATCATGAAATTTTCATGGGATAGTCTCTTTTTATTCTTGCAAGCAATAAGTCAAGCGACTATGAATGGACATTTGGCGAATGCCGTGAGGATATTGATTGTAAAAAAATATATTAACATTTTGACAAAAGTGTGATAAACTTTAATGGTGCATTACTTTAAAAGATTAAAGCGAAGGAGAATTTTTAATGGAAAAGTATTTTCAACCGGAAATTGAAACGATGCCTGTGGAGCAGATTCAGACGCTACAAAGTGAGCGATTGGTTTGTCAGGTAAAATATGTGTATGACAATGTAAAATTTTATCGGGAAAAAATGGATGAGATAGGTGTAAAACCAGAGGATATAAAGGGCATTGAGGATTTACATAAGCTTCCTTTTATCAGTAAAGATGATTTGCGCGATCAGTATCCATATGGGCTTTTAGGAGTACCTTTATCAGAATGTGTGCGCATTCAGTCGACAAGTGGTACAACAGGTCGTCGTGTAGTTGCATTTTATACACAGGAAGATATTGATGTGTGGGAGGAATGTTGCGCGAGAGCGATTGTAGCAGCAGGAGGAACAAAGGATGATGTATGTCATGTATGTTATGGTTATGGTCTTTTTACAGGTGGTCCAGGTTTGAATGGCGGTTCGCACAAAGTAGGCTGTCTAACACTCCCAATGTCATCAGGAAATACTGAACGTCAACTTCAGTTTATGACAGACCTTGGTTCCACTATTCTTTGTTGTACCCCTTCTTATGCTGCAAATCTTGGGGAAGCAATAAATGAGAGAGGGCTTCGGGACAAAATTAAATTGAAAGCGGGAATATTTGGTGCGGAACCGTGGACAGAAGAGATGCGTAAAAGCATTGAAAAGTCACTTGGAATTAAAGCATATGATATTTATGGACTTACGGAAATTTCAGGCCCAGGTGTGTCCTTTGAGTGTGAGGAACAACAAGGAATGCATGTTCAGGAAGACCATTTTATTCCAGAGATTATTAATCCTGATACAGGTGAGGTATTACCGGAAGGTGAGGTTGGAGAATTGGTATTTACTTGTATTACAAAAAAAGCCTTCCCTCTTTTAAGATATCGCACACGTGACCTCTGTTATCTGACAAGAAAAAAATGTTCTTGTGGAAGAACCCATATTCGTATGCATAAGCCTATGGGAAGAAGTGATGATATGATGGTTGTAAAAGGCGTGAATGTATGGCCATCACAAATAGAAGCTGTATTACTAAACAAAGGTTATGAGGCAAATTATCAGATTTTGGTAGATCGTATTGGCAATAATGATACGATTGAGGTTCAGGTGGAAAAGACTCCAGAGATGGCAGCGGATACAGAGTTTAATACTGCTCAACGAGAGAAAGCAATTGTGGCTGGTTTAAAATCAATGCTTGGAATTAAAGTAGATGTAAAAATTATTGAGCCCAAAACGATTACTAGAAGTGAAGGCAAGGCAGTGCGTGTGGTGGATAAGAGAAATCTGTATAATAAATAATTTTGTGTTCAGATTGGGTGAATGACTACTAAGAAAGAGTGCATTTTCATCAGAAGTAAAGAGAAAGTGACACTGGCACTGCAATGTTACTGTTTACGTTCTAACTGCATTTAAGAGAATCTTGTGCATTGTGGGCGGAAACAGTAACATTATAATTGTATTATCTTTTTGTAGATATTCGTTTTGTAAACATACAAAATAATTAAGTATGGTGTGATGTTATAAGTTATTTATTTTGAAAAACGAAATAGGATTGTGTGGAGGCGGCGACCATAGTACCGTCTGCTTTGTAAACATTTACCTCATAGACAGCGATGGAGGAACCATATTTTATTTCTTTTGCTTCGGCAATAAGTTTTTCTGTATTACATGCAGGTGCCAAATAATGAATATTACTGTTGACTGTCACAACACTCTTTCCGTGTGTAAGGGCAGCGCTGCCTCCAATGGTGTCAGCCAAAGCAAAAGTGCAACCACCGTGTACTGTGCCTAAAGGATTGAGTATTTCAGGTCTTAAGGGCATCTCTCCCTTGCAGTAACCTTCCGAGAGCTCTGTGATTCTCATATCAAGCAATTGTATAAAACCTAATGTGCCATAAAAATGATTTTTTATTTCGTCATAATTCATTGTGATTATCCTTCTTTCTGAAGATAAAGAATTGTAGAAAAATAATTGCACTGTAAGTCTAAAATATATTTTAACCTATTTTACAACAAATAGTATATCAGATTTTAGAAATTATGTCCAAAAGAATAGTAAAAAATCGGTTTGTTGATTCTTGACAGAATGTCTTTTTACTGATAAAATTAATTAACCTTGATGAATCAAGGGGTAGTAAAGGTTTCGACAGGGAACTTGAAGATGGAGAAGCAGGTCGTAGGTATACGTTAAATCCAAAATTAAAATTAAACGCTGAAGATAATTTAGCATTCGCAGCTTAATAGCTGCTGTCTGACCTAGTGCACCTACACATTAGAATTCGGGCATCGATTTTGTAGGAAACGACACATACAAAGCTTTGCGTATGTGGGCGTACTATGAAGCTACTAACTGAATAGGAGTGTTGATTCTCCTATTCAGAAGGGAAATGGATTATATCCGAAAAAATCAACTAAACCTGTAGAAGTACATGGGATGGTTTTTTGGACACGGGTTCGACTCCCGTCTACTCCACTAAAAAGCTTAGGAAATCTAAGCTTTTTATTTTTTGCATTGTATTTCGTGTTGCATATCTTCAAAATGGGATAGTGTGATATTAAAATTTCACACCTCCTGATTAGTACGCCTGCCAAAGCGGGCAGATGAGAGTTAGTGTGATATTAGTATATTTTTCTTCATAATCTTTAATAGTTCCACGATAAATATTTTTTTAAGTTTTATCAGACGACCAGCCACCGGGCTGCATTATGTATTGATTAGGTATCCCAATTGCATGCATAATAGAGGCTGCGTATTAACGCAAGTCATAGAATTGAAAATTTTTAATTTCAAGTTTAGGAAATACACGTTCAAATCTTCTTGTAATTTGATTGGGATTAAGATTTACGATTTGTCCTTCTTTTGGGCATCTATCTATAACAAATTGTAGCATCTCCATAACTTTTGTAATAGACACTGTTTTAAACATCTTTTATGATGTCTCTTTCTTTGTTTCCTCTGTTTTCTGATTTTTTATAGCCTTTTGATATTCTTCTAGTTCAATTTGAGTCTGTTGTTTGGCTGTTATATTTGTACAGTTATCATATGAGTACAAATAAATATATTAGACAAGAGCAAAGCGAAATCATTGGATTAAATATATTCTATTAGGGATACAGTATCTATTGAAACACACCCTATAAATTATGACATTAGGATAGAAATAAATGAGCGTATGGTATGGCAATGTCATTTAGTTAAGTCCAACAACATTAAGTTAAGGTTTAAAAAGGGGGTGTCGCAAAATCATCAAATTAGCTAATTGAGCGATGCCCTCGCTCTA
>BLMC01000008.1 GCA_011959805.1 Lachnospiraceae bacterium
TAGAGCGAGGGCATCGCTCAATTAGCTAATTTGATGATTTTGCGACACCCCCTTTATTTTGGACATATTATTAACTAGATTCTTTCATGACTTGTATTTCACACACTATTTGTACAAACAGAAATCTTTTTCGGCTAAAGTAAATTTATAAAGACTGTACATCAATAGCCTTTCCATCGCGCCAGATACGTTCTAAATCATAAAAGTTCCGACTCTCACGATCAAATATATGCACGAGAAAATCATTATAATCCATCAATATCCAATTTGCAGTATTATATCCTTCAATATTTCTTGGACGGATTCCATCAATCGCAAGTCTTTCTTCTACATTATCTGATAATGCCTGAATCTGACTTACATTTGTACCATTTGTAATGATAAAATAATCTGCAACTGTTGAAACTTCACTAATATCAATTAATTGAATATTTTCTGCTTTTTTATTCTCAAGAGCATCAACAATTTTTTTCAAAGTATTATTTATTGTATTCAAGCAAAATTCCTCCTTTTACATGCCATGCAAAAGACTCTAAAAATCTATTACAATACTAACGATTCAAAGCTGTCGTTTTATATGAGCTAATGACAGTTGGCCTTACATAGCTATCATATGTGATTTGTGTCATCTTGTCTATAGGATTTCCTTTTGATTCTAAAAATTTTAAAGTATTTGACAATATTTTTTCCATTGCCTTATCAATATCAATAAATGCAAGCTGTCGAATTAAATCAAGTTCTGGTATTGGGTTGCGATTTGGTTCTATATAGTCTGCTATAAAAATTATTTTTTCAAGAAGAGACATATTTGGACGTCCAGTTGTATGCCACGTAATAGCCTGAAGAATCTCTTCGTCATGAATGCCAAACTTTGTCTTAGCAATATAAGCACCTACTTTACCGTGTAAAAGATAAGGATGACTTAGCTCGAAATTATTACACGGAAGTTTGTTTTTCTCACATATATGAAGCTTTTTATCGTTGTCCATACACTTCGCACAATCATGTAAAAGCCCGGCAATCTCAGCTCTCTTTACAAAATCAGAATTATTTAAATTAGGATTATATCGCATAGCCATTGCAATTGCAATATTTGCCACATTAAGTGTATGATGATAACGATCTTTTGTTAGATGTTTCTTTAAATACTTCTTAATCTTCTTCATAATATAAATGCTCCTGTTCTATATAGTTTGCAACTTCTGGTGGAACCAATCCATGAATTGATTTTCCATCTTTGACTTTTGCCCTTATATCTGTCGATGAAATATCCCATTTGGGAGTATTTAGATAGATTATTTCTGCTCCAAACTTTGCTAAGACTTCTCCTTTCTTATAAATTCTATCAAAATCATAATTATCTCTAATTGCACAAATCAGTATCGCAAATCGAAAAATTTCCTCTGGACTCTTCCACTGCTCAATCTGAAATAAAGAATCTGCTCCAATAATAAAATAGTATTGCGTATCTGGATTCATTTTTGTTAATTGATATAACGTCTCACAAGTATAGGTATTGCCTATTTTTTTCGCTTCAATTAATGACAATTCAAATTCTGAATATTCTTTAATCGCTAAGGCAGTCATCTCAACTCTTTTTTTCGTATCGAGAACATTTTTTTTCATGTAAGAATATCCACTTGGCATAAAGAGCACTTTATCTAGCTGAACTTGCTCTTGTGCCTTTTGTGCTAAGTGCAGATGTCCATAGTGAATCGGATTAAAGGTTCCTCCCATAATTCCAACGCGCTTTCTGCTTTTCATAGCGTTCCTCCGCTTTACTTGGGCAAAATAATCTTTGGATTTTCTTTAAATGGTTTATAGAGCACAAATTTCTTCCCGATGATCTGAACCACCTGAGAATGTGTGCGCTCTGCGACAGTAGTCGCAATTTCTTTTGGATCATCAATACAGTTTTTCAACACAGCAATTTTCACAAGCTCATGTGTGTTAAAAACCTCTGAAATTGCCATAACATTTTCTGGTGTAACAGACGATTTTCCAATCTGAAATAAAGGCTCTAAGCTCATCGCCAATCCTTTTAAATAAGCTCTCTGTTTACTTGTCATATTTTATTCTTAAAACAGTCATTTCAACTGTCTTTTCCTTTCCTAAATTCATTCTTTATAATAGCTGAATGCAAAACCATACATTCGTACTGTATCGCCTTCTTGAATATTAAGTGCTTCCAATTCTTCCAATATCCCATTATCTTTCAAAAATTGTTGAAAAAATTTAAAGCCACGCTCAGACTCAAGATTCGTATAACCAAGCATCTTCTCTATACGAGGTCCCTCAATAATATATACGTCATTCTTCTTATCATACTCAACTGTAAATGGTTCATTTGCTACAATGATATCTGTATCAGGATTAAATTCAGATGCAAAAACAGTTGGTGCTTCATCAATTTGGGATAACATTTCTGCCACATAATATAAAAGCTCTTTTAATCCTTGTCCAGATACTGCTGATATTGGAAATACTCGAATACCTTTTGGCTCAAATTCTTTTTTCATTCGATCAACTGGATTTTCTTCATCAACAACATAGATTGCATCAATCTTGTTAGCAGCAATCACTTGTGGTTTATTTGCAATATCCATGTTATAAGCTTCCAGTTCCTTATTGATTGCATAAACATCTGCAATAGGATCTCTCCCTTCTATAGAAGCAGCATCGACAAGATGAATCAAAACTTTTGTTCGTTCAATATGCCTTAGAAACTCATGTCCTAGACCAACACCATCTGAAGCTCCTTCAATTAACCCTGGAATATCTGCAATAACATATCCTTTTTGACCATCGAGATCTACTACCCCCAGATTCGGATTAAGCGTTGTAAAATGATAATTTGCTATTTTAGGTTGTGCATTTGTAACACGAGATAATAGTGTAGACTTTCCTACATTGGGGTAGCCAACCAGACCCACATCTGCAATAACTTTTAATTCAAGAAAAAGATTTAATTCCCTTGATGGTTGTCCAGGTTGAGCATATTTTGGCGCTTGCATAGTTGCAGTCGCATAATGCTGATTACCATTTCCACCTTTTCCGCCACTTAAGATTATCTGTCTATAATTTTCTCCTGACATGTCAGCAATAATTTTACCTGACTCTAATTCTCTTATAATTGTTCCCTCTGGTACTTTCACAATTATATCTAAACCATTTTTTCCACGGCAATTTCTTTTTCCGCCTTTTTCACCATCCTGTGCACAATATTTTCTAATGTGTCGAAAATCAGTCAGCGTGTTTAAACCTTTGTCAACTTCAAAAATTACACTTCCGCCATCTCCGCCATCTCCGCCATCTGGTCCACCATTGGGTACATATTTCTCTCGTCGGAAAGATACATGCCCATCTCCTCCTTTGCCACTTCTGATGTATATTTTGGCTCTGTCTGCAAACATTAATTTCAACCTTTCTTTGATCTGACAATCATATGCAAAAGGCTTCAGGTGAAACCTGAAGCCTTAGTAAATCCGTAAATATAACACTATTTCTTCTCTACAGGATAAACGGAAGCCTGTTTTCTATCTCTTCCTTTTCTTTCAAATCTGAGTACACCATCTACTAATGCAAACAATGTATCATCTCCTCCGATTCCAACATTCACGCCCGGATGAATCTTTGTTCCGCGCTGTCTATATAAAATGTTGCCTGCTTTTACGAACTGACCATCTGCTCTCTTTGCACCCAATCGCTTAGATTCAGAGTCTCTACCATTCTTTGTAGAACCAACTCCCTTTTTATGAGCAAAAAATTGAAGATTTAACTTCATCATGGTATTACACCTCCTTGATTATGAGCTCGAAATAACACTTTTCTTTTAAAAAAAGTCTTTTTCGTTTTCCGTAATTTTGTTCGATTTCTTTTAAACCCATTACCAAAGAATCCATTAATAACTTTGTCTTGTCATTGATTTCATCAGGAAACTGACACTCAATATAGGCTTCTTTCTCATCACTCTCAGTAATCATATGCTCATTTGCCAACGATTCAATAGCATTAAGCGTATTGATTACCAATATAGAAATAGAAGCACATACAATATCATTTCCAGACCGTCCAAAGCCTGCATGTCCCATACAGGTAAATCCTTTATAACTGTCATTGGATTTAAAAATTACAATCGTAGTCATAATATTTCACTAACAACATTTATTAAGCGTTGATTTTATCAATCTTAACCTGTGTGTATGCTTGTCTATGACCATTCTTCTTGTGATAGCCTGTTTTTCTCTTATACTTGTAAACGATGACCTTTTTACCTCTGCCCTGTTCCATAACAGTTGCGGAAACAGTTGCATTTGCTACATCAGCGCCCACTTTAAGAGACTCATTGCTAACAGCAATAACATTGTCAAAAGTTACAGTGTTTCCAGCTTCTACATCAAGCTTCTCTACCTTGATAACATCCCCTTCGGAAACCTTGTATTGCTTTCCACCTGTTGCAATAATTGCGTACATATTGCACCTCCTAAATAATTACTCGCTAACTTTGGTGATACCCTTAATATACTTAAACCTAGTTATGCGGCATACTCATATATATTAACATTGTTGCAAGCACTTGTCAATAATTTTTTCAGAACCTATCTACAACCAATTATATCACAACTGATTTTTTCGTTTTCCTTAGGACTGTTGTGTTTTTAGATATTATACTTAGTGTGAATTTTAATATTTCTTAGAAAATATCTTTTATGATACTTCCAACTGTTCCGCTAACGATTTTGTTGTCTTTCTGCGTGTAATTTCTACAAGACCAAGCGCGGTAATATCAACAATTGTTGTCTGAATACGATCTTTTTTTGCGAAAGCTCTTAATTCCTGCAACAACGCCTCTACTTTTTCTTCCTCATCCATATTAATAAAATCAATCAAAATCATTCCTGTTAGATTTCTAAGGCGAATCTGTCGCATGATTTCATCTGCTGCTTCGAGATTAATCTGAAAAATATATTCTATAGCATCTGTTTTAGTAATATTTTTCCCAGAATTAACATCTATAACATACATTGCTTCTGTTTTTTCAATAACAATATATGCACCAGATCTAAGCCATACTCTACTTGAAATCAATTCCGAAAGATGCGTTTCTACACGATAAAGTTTATATAACGAATAAGTATCATCCTGATATAAAGAAATCTTCGCCAACTGTTCTGGCATATAAAGCTCTACAAAATCTCTTAATTCATCATAAAGTACATTACTATCAGTGATAATTCGTTCATAAGTAACTCCCTCATCTCGCATCATTGTTAAATAAGAAGGCGGAGATTGCCAAATACGACTATAACATGTTCTACAAATACCCTCTTGAATTAATCTAGTCATCTGTCGATTTAGATAATTTATCTCGTCTACGACAGGTTGTAAAATATCAGAAGATTCATCTAACTCCGGCGACTGCAATAGCGATATCGCGTTCGTGCGAATCACAATCCCATAATCAATGTTTTGTGGAATAGCGGTTCTAAGCAATTCTCTTTCTGCTTTTGTACATTTCTTTGAGACCCCTTTATAAGTATTGGCATAGGAAATTACACTGTATTTTCCAGCCAAAGACAAGTTTATTGTAAATACGGGTTCTTTTGTTCGCACTGCCTCTTTCTCGAGCTGAACGATAATTTCATCTCCCGCTAATATTCTTCCATCATATTTCCGGTTCGTAATAATTGGTATATATTCTGTAGAAATAGGAAGATATCCTTTCTTGTTCGGTGCATATGCTATAAATGCCGCATGAATCTGTTTTACTACATTTATTACCTTTGCTACAAAAATATCTCCAATCGTAATTGTACTGTTTAATTGATTTGATGGCGAAAAATTTACAGATTCCACTTTTCCAGTTTTCATGTCAAGAGAAAATGAAAGTATCCCTTTTTTCTCACGAAAACAATATTCAGTAATAATATAGCGTAACTCCCTCATTAATATTTACTCCCAACTGCCCCAAGTGGTTTTAACTGAATAACATCCTTAGTGCCAACATTTGTATAAGTCTCTTCTCTTGTAATCAACAATCCAAATTCGTCAAATTCCTGTTTGTTTGCCTCGTATAATGTTCTAACAACAAGTGATGGTTTAATATTATTTGCACTACTTGCATCAACTATCAATTTTAAGGAACAATTATTTTCATCAAAGCTACATAAAAAAATGTAAGGCTTGATATCAAAAGTCGATTCGCTTTTTTTAGTCTTTTTTGTCACAATAATCTCATTTTGATTCATAAAGTTTTCTACTACTGACTGTGTCAAGAAAATTGGATAATATCCCTGACGAAATGAAATAGTATAACTTGCTGCAGCAACACTTGCCATTGCATTTCTCGCATTATCTGGAAGAAGACACACTTCGAGAACTTTAATGCCCTCTACCATCTGCCTATTAAGTGCATCAGCAAACTCTTGTGCACTTGTCAAAGAATTAACTTCGATATCCATATATTCACCATTACTCTCAAGCCCTACACCAAGCGGTGCCGCAAAAGACATAATCTGATGTGGACTAAATCCTGTCGAATAAGCAATATCAACACCAGCCCGACGTATCGCTTTCTGAAAATATCGCATGACATCCAGATGTCCTATAAATTTAAGTGCTCCATGTTTTGAAAATTTTACTCTTAATTTCACAAAAACCTCCTCGATTTAACCCGAATATGTGATGAAAGTAATTCTTAACGTTTTGTGTTGCAGATACCACAGTGAAATTTGGCGGCACCACATACATTGCACTGTTGCTGACAATTGGGAGTTGTCTGTTCCTCCAACGCACGCTGCCACTCTCTTTTTAAAAATTCTTTTGAAACACCACAATCAATAAAATCCCACGGAAAAATTTCATCAAGACTTCGCTTTCGTGTCGTATAGAAATCTATATCAATCCCACATTCCTCAAAGGTTTCCATCCATATATCATGTTTATAATACTCTCCCCATGCATCAAAGATACACCCTTTTTGATACGCCTTTAAAATTGGCTCACTCAAACGTCTATCACCGCGAGCAAAAATCCCCTCCATAACGCTTGCATCTGCTTCATGCCAGTTATACTTAATACTCTTTTGATTAAGCTGTTCTGAAATCGCTCTCCGTGTTATATAAGCTTTCTCCAAAAATTGTTCTTTTGTGCATTGAGAAGCCCACTGAAACGGTGTAAAAGGCTTAGGAATAAAAAATGATGTGCTAGCAACAATCTGTACTTTCCCCTTTCTTTTCTCCTTTGGTACTGTATCATAAAAAGCAATGGCAATCTTGTTAGAAAGTTCTGCGATACCGCGAATATCCTCCTCAGTCTCTGTTGGTAGTCCCAGCATAAAATAAAGTTTAACTCGATTCCATCCGCCCTCAAACGCCAATGTAGCCCCTTTTAATATAACTTCTTCTGTTAAACCTTTGTTAATGACATTTCTTAAACGTTGACTTCCAGCTTCCGGCGCAAATGTCAAACTGCTTTTTCTAACATCTTGAACCTTTTCCATAACATCAAGAGAAAAAGCATCAATACGAAGAGAAGGAAGGGAAATATTAACCTTCTTTTCTTTACATTTATTAATCAGAAAAGCAACAAGCTCCTCTAAATGTGTATAATCACTAGAACTTAAAGAACTAAGAGAAATTTCATCATAACCTGTATTGTCAAGCATTTTAACCGCGTAGTCCTTAAGCATCTCCACATTGCGTTCCCTTACAGGACGATACAATTGTCCAGCCTGACAGAAACGGCATCCTCGTATGCACCCTCGTTGAATTTCAAGTACAACCCTATCCTGTGTACATTTAATAAACGGTACAACAGGTTTTTCAGGATAATATGTGTTTGATACATCTGTGACAATTTCTTTCACAATTGTTACAGGAATATCTGGTCGTTTAGGCAAAAAAGATTGAATTGTTCCATCTTGGTGATAAGTTACTTCATAAAAATATGGTACATACATTCCAGGTAGCTTTGCAGCTTCTGCCAAAAATGCTTCTCTGGACACACTATTGCCACGACACTTTTTATACAAATCCAAAAGTGCACGATATTGTGTCTCTCCTTCTCCAATATAAAAAATATCAAAAAATTCTGCAATTGGTTCTGGATTATAACTACATGGACCACCTCCAATTACAATTGGGTGATCCCAAGTACGCTCTGAAGCAATCAAAGGAATCTGTGACAAATCTAATATCTGCAAAATATTTGTATAGCACATCTCATATTGAATCGTAATCCCCAAAAAGTCAAATTCTTTAATTGGATCTTGTGATTCCAGCGCAAACAATGGTATCTTTTTCTCACGCATAATAACATCTAAATCCGGCCACGGAGAATACACTCGTTCACACCAGGTATCCTCAAACTGATTAAACATATCATAGAGAATCTGAATCCCAAGATGTGACATACCAATCTCATAAACATCAGGAAAACACATTGCAAATCTGACACAAATGTCAGATTTGCTTTTAATTATACTATTTACTTCATTTCCAATATAACGTGCAGGCTTTTCAACCCTCATTAAAATTTCATCGCTCAATGCTAAATTTTTCATATTAATTACTCTCCCATACCGCCTTAAATAGAATATGGAACCGAACACTTCTAAAACCTACTGTGGCGGTAGTTGTTGTGGTAAAAGCTGTTGTGTCAAATCCTGCGGCAACATTTTCCCATCTACATCAAATAGATAAGGAATTCCGTCAATTTCAACAATTCCTGTCTGCATGTTTCCGTTGCTATCAAAATAATAAATATTATCACTAATTGTTGTCAAACCAATTGCCATATGCCCATCTGCCTCATAAAACTTTGCAGAAATTCCATCATTATACCATCCTGTATACATAACTCCATCTGGCGCAAACAAATACGAAAGACCATTTAATGTCACTGCTCCTGTCATCATACGCCCCAATTCATCAAACAAATATGTTTTTCCTTCTATAGGCTGCCAACCTGTAACCCTGTGCCCATCATCCATAGATAGATAATAACTATATGCGCCATCATTAAACCAACCACGTACCATAGGGCCATCTGCCGCAAAAAGAAATGTTTGCGCTCCAATGGTCTGCCATCCTGTCTGTAAATATCCATTCGCATCAAAATAATAATTGTTATTATTAATTGAATTTAAACCAATTAACATATGTCCATCTATAGAGAAAAAGCGCTTTCCATCTGGAAAATCAAGAAATCCCGTATACATAACACCATCTTCTGCAAAATAATAATAAAGACCATCTAAATTTTGCAAGCCTGTAAGCATTTTTCCATCTATGCCAAAGCAGTACATTCCCAATCCAATTGGAGTAAAACCAACAGCCATAACACCATCTGACTGCAAATAATACATACCATCTTCGAGCGGAAGCCATCCAGTCACCATTCTACCAGCTGGATCAAGATAGTATTTTGCCGTACCTAAGTCAAGCCAACCACGCTGCATTTTATAATTGATATAATAATATAAAAAACCTTTTCTTGGAACCCATCCAGTATTTACAATGCTTGTAGAAAAGTCTTTAAGCGCGTAGTCCAAATCAACATCACCTTTAATTCCCGGAATCCTACCCTTACAAGAATACTGCCATACTGCAGCATCTGGAATCTCACATGCCTCTGCCCACTGAGCTACCCATTTATCATAAAATATTGGGCCTATCCTGTCCCGATACCAATTAGTGCTAGAATACACCATTGGATAATATCCTTCCGCTTCCAATGTAGCACAAAATGTATTTGCCATCAGCGATAACGTTTCCGGTGAAAGTGTTTTATGTACATTGTCCTCAACATCCCACACCACAGGATATGATACTTGAACATTCTGAATCGCATCTAATACAAACTGTGCCTCAGCTGCTGCCTCCTGCACATTTTTTGCGTAAGAATAAATATATACGCCTGTCTTAATACCTGCTTGCTGTGCAGCAAGCATATTGTAATAAAAATACTCGTCAATTCCCTTACGAGTTGAACCTACTCGAATAAAAGCAAACTGAACACCACTCTGTGCAACTTCTTGCCAATTAATAGCACCCTGCCACTTAGAAACATCAATTCCTGTTTCTACAACTGCTGCATTTGCTGAAACAACTGGTACATTACTAAAAATACATATTACCAATAATGTACATAAAATACGCATAAATCCTTTGTTTAATCTTTGTTCTCTCATGTATTATAAACTTCCTTTCGTAGAAAGCACATCTTTAATACGTCCATCAATAGACACTGCCTCATCAAGCGCTTTCGCAAATGCCTTAAATAAAGCTTCAATCATGTGATGGCTGTTCTCACCATTAAGCATCTTAATATGTATATTCATCGCCGCACTATAAGACACTGCATAGAAAAACTCCTTTACCAATGATGTATCAAAGTCACCGACCATATTCGCAGAAAAACTACAGTCAAATTGCAAATAGGGGCGACCACACAGGTCAACAGCACACAACGCCAAAGCATCATCCATTGGCAAAATAAAAGAACCATACCGCTTAATTCCCTTTTTATCACAAACTGCCTCTTTAATTACATTCCCTAGCACAATTCCAGCATCCTCAACGGTATGATGTCCATCAACCTCTAAGTCACCTTTAATCTCAATAATTAAGTCAAAAAAACCATGTTTAGAAAATCCTTCAAGCATATGATCAAAAAAGCCAATTCCTGTATTGACAGAAGATCTACCTTCACCATCCAAATTCATTTTCATATAAATATCTGTCTCTTTTGTCTTTCTTTTCACTTCTGCAATTCTTTCCATGATAGTATCCTCTCTTGTCACGCTTCAAAACGCACATGAATTGAATTTGCATGTGCAGTCAACCCTTCTTCTCTCGCAAAAAGTTCAATATCTTCATGAACCTTTTCAAGAGCTTCCCTAGAATAACAGATAACACTTGATTTCTTCACGTAATCGTCCAAATTTAATGGAGAGAAAAATTTTGCAGTTCCATTTGTTGGAAGAACATGATTTGGACCAGCATAATAATCCCCCAACGGTTCTGAAGAATACTCTCCAAGGAAAATCGCCCCGGCATTTCTAATTTTTGTCATCGTATCAAATGGATTCTTTGTCAAAATTTCAAGATGCTCAGAAGCAATCTCATTTGTTGCCTCAATCGCACTATCCATATCAGGAGCCACAAGAATATATCCATAATTATCAAGAGATTTCTGTATAATTTCCCTGCGCTCAAGAACTGTAACAAAACGTGCAACCTCATCAGAAACTTTTTCTGCCAGTTCTTCACTTGTCGTAATCAAAATTGCAGAAGCCAACTCATCATGCTCTGCCTGAGACAAAAGATCTGCTGCCACATATCTTGGCGTAGCACTCTCATCAGCAAGCACAAGAATTTCGGAAGGACCTGCGATAGAATCAATACTAACATGTCCATATACAGCACGCTTAGCTAACGCCACAAAAATATTTCCTGGTCCTACAATCTTATCAACTTTAGGTATCATTTCGCTACCATATGCAAGTGCTGCAATTGCCTGTGCTCCGCCAACCCTATAAATAGCATCCACACCCGCAATATCAGCAGCGACAAGTGTCGCTGGATTAATTTTTCCATCTATTCCAGCAGGCGTAGTCATAACAATATTAGAAACCCCTGCTACTCTCGCCGGTATAATATTCATCAGAGTTGTTGATGGATAAACAGCCTTCCCCCCAGGAACATAAACACCGACTGTCTGCATAGGTATAATCTTCTGCCCTAATATCGTTCCATCTTCCTTAGTATCAAACCAACTATTTCTCTTTTGCTTCTCATGATATGCATAAATATTCGCAGCAGCGTTTTTCATCACCTGTATAAAATGAGCATCAACCTCTTGATAAGCGAACGCAATCTCTTCTCTTGTAACTTTAAAATTTTCTTTTGTTGTGATACACTTATCAAACTTTAAAGAATACTCAAATATAGCCTCTTCTTTGCGCTCTTTTACATCAGAAATAATATCTGCTACTACCTTCTCATACTCACTATAATCATTTGTACTTCGTTTTAATAAACTTTCAAGCAAATTATGTTTAGTATCATTCGTTAATTTTATAATTCGCACTTCTGTAATTCCTCCTTTAATGCTTGTAAAATTTTCTTAATTCGCTCTGCCTCCATCTTCATACTCACCTGATTAACAATCATACGAGCCGAAAGTGGGCAAATTTCCTCCAAAACTTCCAATCCATTTTCTTTTAGAGTAGATCCTGTCTCAACAATATCAACAATCACATCACTCAACCCTACGATAGGTCCAAGTTCGACAGAACCATTCAATTTAATAATATCAACTGTCTGATGTTTTTGATTATAAAAATAATCTTTTGCAATCATTGGATATTTACTAGCAACACGAATCATCTCATGATGTTGTAAAAGTTCCTTTGCCGAAGCCGGACCACAGACACACATACGGCACTTCCCAAATCCAAGATCTAAAACTTCATAGACTCTTTTATTTTCCTCTAAAATAGTGTCACTCCCCACCACACCAATATCCGCGGCACCATATTCTACATAAGTTGGCACATCTGAACCTTTCGCCAAAAAGAACTTTAACTTTCGCTCCTCATTGACAAAAATCAATTTCCTCGAAGACTTATCCTTCATCTCCTCACAAGTAATACCTATTCGTTCAAGAAGTGCCAATGTTTTCGTTGCAAGCCTTCCCTTACCAAGCGCAAAAGTAAGATATCTCATATTAAACACCTCCCTTTTCTACAGCAATCGTATCCAAGCATACCACTTCAGAGAAATAATTATCCGCAGCAAACTTCAAATAGTGCTCTTTTGGTTGCTCCATCTTCATAAGTACAGCAGAATTTCCATGCTTCCGATACTTTTTTGCTTTTTCTAATGCATCCTTGAAATCTCCTGAATACAATAGCAAAAAACTTTTATCATTAGAAGTTGGACAAATCTTTTGTCTTGTAAGCGCTGTCACAAGTTCATCTATCATAACGACAAAACCTGTCGCAGGCGCAGATTTACCAAATTTCTCCAAGAGATTATCATATCTACCGCCTTTCGCAATAGCACTTCCAGCCTGATATGTATATGCATTAAAAATAACACCTGTATAGTAATTATATTTACTAACCATTGCAAGGTCAAAAGAAATATAGTTTTCCACCCCATATAATTTCAATCGTTCATAAACTTCTCTTAATCGCATAACTGCCTTCTGTGAACGCAAATTCTTCGCATATTCTTGCGCTCTATCTAAAATCTCATATGTACCAAACAAACTATTTACTGCCAAGAGTGCTTCCATCGTTTTTTCAGGTATCTTTTTATCCAATAAAAGTTCCTGCGCACCAAATTCATTTCTGTTTGAAATATACTCACGCAATGCAAATTCTGTCTCTTCATCGAGTTCTGCATTAGCACACAATCCCTTAAAATATTCGACCTGTCCAACCGATATTTGAAATTCTTTTAAACCAGAACTACAAAGTGCCTCAACAAGCATCGCAATCATTTCTGCATCCGCCTCAGGTGATGCATCTCCAATCAATTCTGCCCCCATCTGTGTTGTTTCTTTTAATTTGCCTTGCAAATTACTAGTATTAATAAAATTATTTCCGGAATAGCAAAAACGAAGGGGAATTATCTCATCCATAAAATACTTAGCTGCACACCGGGCAATAGACGGCGTAAAATCTGGTCTTAAAACTAATGTATTTCCTTCCTTATCAAAAAACTTATAAAGCTCTTTTGATGGTATTGTACCGATTTCACGGCTAAAAACATCAAAAAATTCAAAAGTCGGAGTCTGAATATTTTGATAACCATAGCTGTGCAGTTTATCGCCAAATAGCTTTTGCACCATCTGTTTATTAGCATACTCCTTGCCATAAATGTCCCGCACACCCTCTGGTGTATGCAGCAGTCTTTTTCCATCTAAACCCATTATAAATCCCCTCTCTGCCCTGTCGTCACTTTATTACATTAATGTATTATCGGATTAACATATTATATCAATCGAAGTATACCTATTTTTTACTGTAGTGTCAACAAATACTATGCTCGATCATTAAGATCTATTTGAATCATATCCAAATATGGTACCATCTGACCTCCTTTGTGTTTCATAAAATACTTTTCCTTCAACTCTTCATACCGAAAACTTTTCCTTCCACCATTTTTCATTCGGTCCCAAAAAACATTCATTTCGCGAATACTCATATAATACATTATATCGCGCGCTGTAAAATAAATTAGAAAAAAGGCGATTCCGCCCTGTTTATCAAAATCCCGCATAAATTGAACTTGATGTGGGTGTATCTTTTGAAGTGCAAACAAATCCACTGCGCACTCTTTGGCATCAAAACAAACAGGGATTCCCTGTACTGCTCCTATATAATCAACTGTACTTTTCTGCTCAAAATAAGCAAGTGTAATATGTCTTGACTTCTTATCAATTGCAATTGGCGTAATCGGCGTAGGAACCTTTTGTATCAATGCAAGCCCACTATCTCGATATTTCTCATTTGTCATATTAACCATTTCTTCCAAAAGCGAACCGCGCAATCCACGAGATTTCCATGTTGGCATTCCTTTATTCCTCCTGCAAAAGTTTATCAAATATAACGGGAACTGGACATTCTAAAGCTTTACCTGACAACTGAACAAAGTCCCTACAAGAAGACACTGGAAAAACAATCTTGTGCGCATGAAGAAGCTGATTTTTTACACCTTTTTGCAAATAAATCTGATTCATTTTAGCATCACCATACTTAAAATCTCCAATAATCGGATACCCCAATGCTGCTAAATGTGCGCGAATCTGATGTGTCTTTCCAGTAAAAAGTTGCACTTCCAGTAATGTTCTATTATATCCAGTGCGAACTGTTTGAAATGCTGTATCAATATACACCACTTCTTTCTTTATAGATTCGGGAATCTCACATTCTCTATGATATACTTTCACTTTATTCTGTAAAAAATCTTTATACAGATATCCTGTAACACGTTCGTTCACAGTAATTTCTCCCGAAACCAAACAATAATAATACTTTTCAAGAGATTTATCTTGTATAATTCTACTCAAATATTGGCTTCCTGCCAACGTTTTCCCACAAACCACCATTCCAGATGTATTTCGATCCAATCGATTGCAAACAGATGGTTTAAATGTAGAAAGTGAATTTTGTGTAATGCAACATTGAAAAAGCAAATAGCCAATCAACCATTCATTGACACTGATTTCGTCTGGTTTTGACTTTTGTGATAAAACTCCTGAAGGCTTATTTACCACCAAAATATTCTTATCTTCATATACAATATTCAAACCATAAAGCTTTTGATATGCCTGCTCGTATAATGCAATTTCTAAATTATCAATCTCTGTCTTTCCACAGAATTTTTCAAAGGTTTCATCAGCAAGAAAAAACTTCACAGTATCATTAAGACACAATTTTTCTTTTCCATCCGCTTTTTTTTCATTCAAAACAATATTTTTCTTGCGAAGCATTTTATAAATAAAGCTATCTGGTGCATCCTTTAATAGCTTCTTGAGATACTTGTCAAATCTTTGCCCTGCTTCATTCAAAGAAATCGTTTTGATAATCATATATTGTGGTCTCCATTTCTACCCGAAAATTTACAAAGAAAATTTCTTTAAAATCCAATCTAAAAACTTACCTAAAAATTTACAAAGAAATGTCGCATAACAGCGTTAAAATCTCAGCCTCTTTTTTTCCTGGCTCCAATACTTGAAGTTGTGCTAACCGATCTATAAAACGCGCTTTCTCATGAAAAATCTTGACAGTAATATTTTGCAAGCTATTTTGTTTCAAAATCTCTTGAATATGCTTCTCGCACGCAGATACATTACAATTTGCAAACTCTGTATATCCAATCAGATTATTGCCGCGCACAGCAAAACAGTTTATTGGGAAATTTAATTTATATGAGGTTAAATACATACTATAAATTACTGGCACTGCTTTCTCCTGTTTGGAAATCTCCTGATAAACCAATTCATTAAATTTTGGAATTCTAAAATACATTACAACGGATACCAAACTTTTGCTGGAAGGCAGCATTCCTAAAACAGCAACTATCGTCAAAAGATTATCTGGTTTTCCTGTTGAAAAATACCCCAACAAAAATACTGACATAGAGATCAAAAAATAAATTGCTGTGCGAATGATTACTCTTTTTCGCTCATAAGGAGGATACCCAAAATCTCCTTTTTTCTGCCTTTGTGCTTTCTTCATCTGCTATCTCCCGATTTTCAATATATTTTTTATATCCATCTCAAATAAATTTCTACTTCAAGAAACGCATTCCCTCCAAAAGAACTCGATGAGGGATAATCTTTGCCAAAATTTCAAAACTCCTCATCCATATTCCATATACCGAACGCTCACGTTTATAATAAGAATCCTTAATTGCTTGCTCGACTACCTGGTCTGCGCGAACTAACGTAAGTTTTTTTACTGCAAGTGTACTGCCTGTTCTTTCTGCAATGTCAAAAAATGGGGTATCCACAGGACCCGGACACACTGCGGTCACATAAATTTTTTTTCGACGCAATTCCTGGTTTAGCGCCCTAGAAAAACTATACACATAAGATTTTGTAGCCGCATAAACTGCAAAATTAGGCTGTGGTAAAAAAGCTGCACTGGATGCAAGCTGAATCACACGACTATTTTTTCTCATATAGGGAAGACATAAATATGTCATCTGCGTTAGCGCTTTACAGTTCACCTCTATCATACCAAGTTCATCACTGATATTGGAATCAAAAAAGTCTCCCAAAATACCATATCCAGCACAGTTGACAAGCATACGAATCACTGGTTTTTCCTCTGCAAGTAATTTTTTCAGTCGCTCTATTGGTTCTTTTTTTGTGAGATCCATATCCAAAACTCTTGTTGTGTGCTCCAGATGTTGTGCTACTTCAAGCAATTCTTTTTTTCGGCGTGCAATCATCCATATTTCATCCATATTTTGGAAAACATTATCCAACTGTAATGCAAATTCCACACCCATACCAGACGATGCGCCTGTAATCAAAACAATATTCATAGTTCAATCTCCTTTATTAATACAATGAATTCTCATTATATTTCCCAATCATATAGATTATCCTCTTAAGTTTATCAATGTCCTTTGACAACTTGCTTATGAACATTTCGTATCTTTTTTTTCTTTACAGGCTTTGACTGTGGTTTCTTTCTATATTGGTAATCCTGTTTATGCATAGACTCACCAATTATTTTTCTTGGCTTAATCAAACATTTTTTGTCAAATCCAATCAAATCCTCGCGCCCTGCAAGTTTTAATGCTTCGCGAACAAGACCATAATTTTTCGGATTGCGGTATTGTATCAAGGCGCGCTGCATTGCCTTTTCATGCGGATTTTTACAGACATAGACAGATTTCATTGTCACAGGGTCAACTTTAGTATAATACATAACTGTTGACATGGTTGATGGCGTAGGATAAAAATCTTGTACCTGCTCTGGCATATAGCCAGTATCCCGCAAATACTCTGCCAAAGCAATCGCTTCCTTGAGCGTAGATCCTGGGTGTGACGACATCAAATAAGGCACTAAAAACTGATTTTTTCCCATTTTTTGATTCAATCGATAATACTTTTTTGTAAAAGCTTCATAAATGGCATTTTCTGGTTTTCCCATTCTGGATAAAACAGCATCACAGATATGTTCTGGTGCTACTTTAAGTTGTCCACTAATATGATGTTCCACAAGCTCTTTGAAAAAAGTATCATCTTTATCAAGCATCAGATAATCAAAGCGAATCCCTGAACGTACAAAAACCTTTTTGATGCCCGGAAGCATTCGCAATTTGCGTAGAAGAGACAGATAATCTGAATGGTCTACTTCTAAGTTTGGACAAGGATTTGGATACAGGCATTGTCTATGTTTACAAACACCAACATTCAACTGTTTTTGGCAAGACGGTTGTCTAAAGTTGGCTGTTGGACCACCAACATCATGAATATACCCCTTAAAATCTTTATCCTGCGCAATCTGTTTTGCCTCTTCTATAATTGATTCGTGGCTGCGTACTTGTACTGTACGTCCTTGATGAAATGTAAGTGCACAAAAATTGCATCCGCCAAAGCATCCTCGATTGCTTGTCAAAGAAAACTTAATTTCTGAAATAGCCGGAACGCCACCTTGCAGTGCATATGATGGATGATATGTCCTTTGATATGGCAGCGCATAGACATCATCCATCTCCTGCATAGAAAGTGGTTTTTGTGGTATATTCTGTACAATATAAAGTCCATTTGCATATGGCTCTACTAATGTTTTTCCACAAAAAGAATCTGTATTTTCATACTGTTTTTGAAAACTTTTGGCATATAGTCTTTTGTCTGCCAGCATCTCATCATAAGATGGCAACAATTCATAATCGTATAGATTAGAAATATCGTTTGTTTTATAAACAGTTCCTGCAACAAACGATAAATCTTTGACAGCAATACCATGGTTTAAAGCATCTGCAATTTCAATAATTGATTTCTCCCCCATACCATATGAAATTAAGTTCGCCTGACTATCAAGCAAAATCGAACGCTTAAAAGAATCAGACCAATAATCATAATGTGCCATACGGCGGAGGCTTGCCTCAATTCCTCCAATAATAATTGGTACATTTTTATACTTCTTACGGATAAGATTACTGTATACAACGGTAGCATGATCTGGTCTTTTTCCAACTACGCCCCCAGGGGTATAAGCATCCATCTCGCGACGTTTCTTAGAAACATAATAATGATTTACCATAGAATCCATGTTGCCAGAGGAAACCAAAAAACCAAGACGAGGAGTCCCTAATATTGTAATGCTATCTTCTCTTTTCCAATCTGGCTGTGATATTATTCCAACATGATATCCATGTGCTTGAAGGAGGCGTGTGATAATAGCATGTCCAAAAGATGGGTGATCTACGTAGGCATCTCCTGTGACATAAATAAAATCCAGTTGTTGGATTCCAAGTTTTTGTACCTCTTCCATTGTCATTGGAAGAAAACCATTTGCAACTGACAATTCACAATCCTCCTAATACTATTTTGGTAATTTTAATTCCATAACTTCTGGCTCTGTAAGTGGTCTATATGCTCCTTTTGGAAGTGTAGAATCCAAATATAATGTTCCCATTGAAAGACGCTTTAAATAAATAACAGAACTTCCCACAGCTTGAATCATTCGTTTTATTTGATGAAAACGGCCTTCTGTAATCGTTAATTGCATAGAACTAAATCCTTCTGACCGTGATAGACAGTTTACTTTCGCTGGCAATGTAATGGTAGCATCTCCAATGTCTACACCGCATTCCAAGTGTTCAACATCGGAATCTGTAATCTCACCCAAGCATTCTACATAATAGGTTTTTTCCACATGTTTTCCAGGAGAAAGCAAGTTATGCGCTAATTCCCCATCATTTGTAATCAGCAACAATCCTTCTGTATCTTTATCTAATCTGCCAACCGGAAATAAACCTTTCCCGGCAGCACCAATCAACAATGTCATTACAGTAAGCTCTTGATTATCCATTGTTGCAGTAACATATCCGGCTGGTTTATGAAGCATGTAATAATATTGCTTTTGATAAAATAACCTTTTTCCCATATAACAGACAAGATCCTTCTCTTCGTCTACTTTAATCTCTGGCTTTTTTACAATTGTATTATTTACAGAAATAAACCCCTTTTTAATAAATCCCTTTACTTGGCTTCGGGTTCCAATCTGCATATCACATAAATATTTATCCAACCTCATACTGCTCCTATTAATGATAGCAACAATTCCTACATACATGTTTAAATGTTAATTCTTATTCGTTTATACTGCTAAAGTGCTATTGATCAATTCAACGATAGTTTCATAAATTGATTCACGTCATTATAAAATATAATATACCGAAATTCCACAAGAAATATGGAGGATACTTATGTTGTTGAAAACGTTGGCATATCTGCTGCTAATTATTATTATATTGAGTCGTCCAGATGCTGCATTTCAATATGCCTATGAAGGTTTATACCAATGGGCTACAAAAATGGTCCCTACACTCTTCCCATTTATGATGATTAGCTCTATTATGGTCTACAGTGGTGCTGACTTGGAACTTGGCCGTATGCTTAATCGTATTTTAAAATATATCTACCGTTACAGCAGCTATGGACTATATGCAATATTTATGGGATTTTTCTGTGGTTTTCCTATGGGTGCAAAAGTAGTAAGCGAACTATACGAAACAAAAAGACTCAGCAAAACAGAAGCAGAAACCCTGCTTGCTTTCTGTAACAATATTGGTCCAGCATACTTTGTAGGTATTATTATACCAATATTGCATACATGTGGACATCACCAAATCCTTCCATTTTTATTTGGTATGTATGGCATCCCAGCACTCTATGGTATTTTTATACAATATATCACTGCTGCCTCCAAAAACAAAAACCCCAAAAAACAAAATATAGATATATATTTTGTAAATTCTAATCAAAATTCCCTGGAAACATCAAAAATTTCTTTAATTACTGCTCTTAAAAAATCCTGTATAGACAATACCCAGTCACTTATTGTCCTAGGTGGTTATATTACCTTTGCAAACGCTTTTCGGATACTGCTTGATTTCGTACCATTATCCCTCAACAGCAAAAATGTTCTATCCAGTTTTTTAGAGATTATAGGAGGGGTTCAAGCAATCTATATAACTTCTATTCCACCAGCACAAAAAATCTTTTGGATTATGACTGTGCTTTGCTTTGGCGGTATATCTTGCATCCTACAGACAAGCAGCTTTTTAGAAAAAACTGGATTGTCCATTGTAAGTTACCTAAAACATAAAATTATACTTACTATCATCTCTGCAAGTTATTATTTTATCCTTACAAATTTTATTTGACATCAGTAAGTCTTATCGGATTCGAGTCTGTACTTTTGTCATATAGATTATATGCTTTAAAAATTAAATTTTCTTTCTTGCCATATTCCATATTGATAGATATTGTGATTGTCGGATTTCCCTTTGTCCACGGTTGAAGCATTGACCACGTCAAACCATTATCATAAGAATAGGAATAATACTGAATTGGTGATTCTGCATCCAGCGCTGTCAGTTCCACAGTGGCATATTTTCCCGTTTTATCATAGGATAAAAGATTTGCGCTTACATGTGTTGGCGCTGTGGTATCATTAACGACACGACTTGTAGGAACTGGCACAGCCAATGGAGCATATCCACTATAATCCGTTTTCCCATCTTTTGACACAAGTCCAAAATACCTAGCAACTGCCTCTGCATCGCGAATTCCAAACTCCTTAAGTTGCGATTCCATATAAGGCGCATCATTACTATGATCCACATGACAATGTTCCACAATCACTGCAGGTATATTGCGCAAAGCACACTGACGTATAATACCATAATAATCTGCTCCTTTACTGCCAATCCGAGTTTTTATACCGCGATTAAAAAGTCCCATCTCCTCAAACTGTGTTAGAAATTCATTTGCCACCGAATACCCTTGACTATATAGCGAACCCTCTGATGGCACCCATACCTCACTGCCATAAAGGATATGAGAAATAGACATATTAAAGTGTAATGAAAAAACAAAATCTGCATTGACCTTATCTGCAAATTCTGCTCTCTCCTCCAACGACATATCAATATCCTCAGAATGTGTTAGATATACTTGCACATTCTGATAGTTCTCCAGTTGCTTCTTCATATACATTGCCACTATCATCGTGTAATGCTTTTCTGGAATTGGCAAATAATCTGTTCCTAAATTAGAACCGCCATGGCCTGGATCAATAACAACCACAATAGGTTCTGCCGCATTCACACTAGGCATATGCCCAGTTGACAACACTGTGGCAACAATTGAAAGCGATAAAATAACCGCCGTTAGTCTACGTTTAAATTTCATGCTTTTTCTCCTTAATTTCCTTTCACTACCCTATATCAACGCAATACTCCCTGTATCCGTCTGTACTGTCGGCTGAACCTCTCCCATTGAATCATCCGCTGGAACAAGCTCTGCACGATTTGCAGTTACAACATTTTCTATTTCCTGAAGATTTCCTACCAAAGTGTTATAGTCACGGGTAGCAGTCGCTATCGATTCTTTCAAGACACTTTCAAGATTGGCAAGCATACTATCTGTGTACTGCATTGCAGCAGATTTTACAGCGTTTGCTTCAAGAGTGGCATTATCCAAAATTTCTTGTGCTTGTCTAGTAGCCATCTCTACAATCTCATTTGCCTGTTCATATGCTTGTTGCATAATCTGATGTTCACTTACCAGCTCATTTGTCTGTACAGCTGCGTTATTCAACAGTTCTTGTGCCTTTTGTTTTGCATCATTTAAAATCGCCTCTTTATTAGTAATAATTTTCTGATAGCGCTTGATCTCCTCCGGTGTTTTCATACGCAATTCGCGAAGAAGATCGTCAATCTCCGCCTTATTTACCATAATCACGTCTGTTGAAAACGCCTTGTACTTGCAGTTGTCTATGAACTCTTCTATTTCATCTATTAACTGCTCTATCCTGCTGCTCATGTTATTCCTCCATAGCTCTATCGACAAAAGACAGAGCCTTTTATTCTACTACTCTAAATTTTTTATATACAAGTTCTGCCACAAAGTCAGGCACACATTGTGAAATATCTCCATGAAATGCTGCAATCTCCTTTACACTTGACGAACTAAGATAGGCATACTCTAAACTCGTCGTCAAAAAAACAGTATCAAGCTCCCCATTTGATAGCTTTCTGTTTGTCTGCGCAATCTGCAATTCATACTCAAAATCTGTAATTGCACGTAATCCGCGCACAGAAATATGGATATTTTTTTGTTTTGCATAGTCAATTAAAAGTCCATTAAAAGAGTCAACTGTCACATTCGGCAATTTCTTTGTAGCTTCTTTTAATATACTAACACGTTCCTCAACAGAAAACAACGCATTCTTTGCCTTATTATCCAAAACACTTACCGTCAATTCGTCGAACATCATAGATGCACGCTCAATAATATCAAGATGTCCAAGCGTCATTGGGTCAAAACTTCCCGGGTAAATCGCAGCATTCATGGTATCTATTTCCTCCAAACAATTTATTCTCATAATTCATCTTTTCTGATGAATACATGCTTACTCTTACTGTACGTTTTCTCTCTCTCAACAACAAATCCCAATGTTTGAACATAATCAAACGAAGTCTCTATAGAAGCCTCCACAATAATCAGTGTGTCTCCACTCACAAAAGAAGCATCCTGCAACAATTCCAAAACCCGCCTGTCATACTCCTGATTATAGGGCGGGTCAAGAAAAATAATATCTGCAGTATCTTTTATGCTACCTCTAAGCACTGAAAAAACATCCTGTTTTAACACAACAGACTTGTCCGTCAGATGTGTATGCTCTAAATTTTCCGTAATACATGCAATTGCCTTTTGATTATTTTCTACAAAATACGCTTTTTGCGCTCCCCGACTAAGCGCTTCTATACCAATCCCACCGCTGCCAGAAAAAAGATCTACAAACACGGCACCTGGCAACGCTGGCATAAGAATGTTAAAAAGTGTCTCTTTGATCCGGTCTGTCGTCGGGCGCGTGTCCAGACCTTCTGGCGTTTTAAGCAATAAGCGTCTGGCTGTTCCTGCAATCACTCTCATAATAATCCTCCAATAGTTTATCTCTTGCCAATACAATCTGTCCTTTTTATTATACTCTGATTTTTGTTCCTTTTGTATCCCTTTTGTTTAATTTTATCTTACTAATGGGTACTTGTTTCCCTTTATATAAAATAGAACCATCTGAATTTGGCAAACAATAATTAACCGTCTCGATAAAATCCCCCTCTCCAAGTCGTATTCCCCGCACACCAATCGCAGTCTTTTTTAACTCTGCAATTTCATCAGTATCAAATCTCAGAAAATAACCATCTTTACTCTGCATTATCAAATGCTGATGCTCTGTCATTAGCGCAATACTGATTACTTCATCATCTTCCCCTAACTTTGTCGCTGCAACAGTTCGTTTCATCACATCAAATTCGCCGCCACTCACAATTTTGCACATTCCCTGTCTGGTAACAAAAATCAACCGATAAAGATTCAATTCAGACTGGCTCGCAATAATAAGGATATCTTCTGTAATAGAACTGTAATTGCTAATATTATCCACAGGAAGTCCTTTATCCCGAAATTTTCCAAACGGAATATCTGCTACCTTAATTGTATGTAACTGTCCCGTGTTGGTAAACAGACAGATTCTACCTATATTACGACACTTCACAACATATTTAAAGTCTATATGTGCCGCCTCCTTATTTCTTTCATAAGTAGCCATATCGATTGTCTTGCAATAACCAAATTTGTCCATAAGAAACATAATATCCATCTCTTCAAGCTTCTTTTCCTCATAGACAGCCTCCTGTGCATTCTCAATTAATGTCCTGCGTTTTCTTGCATACGCTTTCTTTAGCGCATCTAAGTCTTGTATAATTACCTGCGCCATCGAATCACGTCGATCAAGAATATCTTCATATCGATAGATATTTGCGTTCGTTTCTTTGTTTTCCTTCATGAGCGCGTCAATTTCCAAACCAATTAACTTATACAAACGCATATCCAAAATTGCATTCGCCTGACGCTCTGTAAAATTCAACTGCTGCGCCATAACAGAAGATTCCTTAGAACGAAACTTAATCCCTTTTATCTCTCCGCTTGTCAGACAATTTTTTACCATATTTCTATCCTTAGAACCACGCAAAATCTCAATAATTAAATCAATAATATTGCAAGCGCGAATCAAGCCTTCTTGTATTTCTCGTTTCTCTAATTCTTTGTTTAATAGCGTTGTATATTTTCTTGTAGCAATTTCATATTGAAAAGCCACATTCCGCGCAATAATACTTTTTAACCCTAATGTTTCTGGTCTTCCATCAGCGATAGCAATCATATTCACGCCAAAGGTGTCTTCCAATCGCGTCTTTTTATACAATAAATTTTTGAAATTATCAACATCTGTATCTTTCTTTAGTTCGATTACAATCCGAATCCCTTCCTTTGAAGATTGATTTGAAATATCCAATATTTCAGGTGCCTTTTTCTGTTCATACAAAGAAGCAATATCCTGCAAAAATTTGCCAATATTAGCCCCTATCATAGTATAAGGAATCTCTGTAATAATCAAGTTGAGCTTTCCGCCTTTTACCTTTTCAACCTCTACTTTACCGCGGAGCTTTATCTTTCCAACTCCAGTTTCATAAATCGATAAGAGATCATCTTTGTTGCAGACAATGCCACCCGTAGGAAAATCTGGTCCTTTTACATACTTCATTAATTCTTGTGTGCTAATATTTTCATTCATCATATAGGCTTTTGTCGCCTCAATCACTTCTTCAAGATTATGTGGTGGAATACTTGTCACCATACCGACAGCAATTCCCTCAGAACCATTTACAAGCAAATTTGGAAACCTACATGGCAATACACTTGGTTCTTTCTCCGTCTCATCAAAATTCGGAACAAAATCAACAACATCCTTATCGAGATCTGCCAAAATTGCTTCCTGAGAAATTTTCTGTAGCCTTGCTTCTGTGTATCGCATAGCTGCAGCGCCATCCCCTTCAATATTGCCAAAATTACCATGACCGTCAATCAGCGGAATTCCTTTCTTAAAATCCTGCGTAAGAACTACCAGCGCATCATAGATGGAACTATCTCCATGTGGGTGATATTTACCCATCGTATCTCCAACAATACGAGCACTTTTTCTGTATGGGCGGTCATATCGTATCCCCAACTCATGCATATCATACAAAGTACGCCGCTGCACTGGTTTTAACCCATCTCTAACGTCCGGCAATGCTCTAGCGATAATGACACTCATGGCATAGTCGATAAATGACCGCTGCATGGTCTCTGAATACTCAGTTTTTATAATTCTTTCTTCCATAAGTCAATCTGCTCCTTATTATATATCAAGTTCTGCCTCTGTAGCATGTTCATAAATGAAAGTTCTTCTAGGAAGAACATCAGTTCCCATCAACAATTCTGTAATTTCTGACGCCATACGTGCATCTTCAATCTCTATCTGTTTTAGCATCCTTGTCTCTGGATTTAATGTTGTCTCCCAAAGCTGCTCAGCATCCATCTCTCCTAATCCTTTATATCGTTGCAATGTAAATGCTCCTTTATGCTTTTTTCGATATTTTTCAAGCGCTTTATCATCATACAAATATTCTTCTTTTCCCTTTGCTGGCATAGCTTTATACAATGGAGGCATCGCAATATAAATATGCCCCTCATAGATTAGCTCTGGCATAAAACGATAAAAAAGTGTGAGCAGCAAATTACTGATATGCGCTCCATCCACATCTGCATCCGCCATAATGACAATCTTATTATATCGAAGTTTAGAGATGTCAAAATCATTGCCATACCCTTCAGAAAATCCACAGCCGAAAGCATTAATCATTGTTTTAATCTCGGCATTTGCAAGAACCTTATCAATGCTTGCTTTCTCAACATTCAATATTTTTCCTCGAATTGGCAAAATCGCCTGATAATTTCTATTGCGTGCCGTCTTTGCACTGCCGCCAGCAGAATCTCCCTCCACAATAAAAATCTCACATTTACTGTAATCTTTTGACTCGCAGTTTGCCAACTTTCCATTGGAATCAAAAGAAAACTTTTGTTTAGAAAGCATATTCGTCTTTGCCTTCTCCTCTGTCTTGCGGATTTTTGCAGCTTTTTCTGCACAAGAAATTACATTTTTTAGCACTTCAACATTCCTATCGAAGTAGCGTGGAAGTTCATCGCCAGTGACTTTGCTAACCGATTTTGCAGCATCTTGGTTGTCTAACTTTGTTTTCGTCTGTCCCTCAAATCTAGGAGCAGGGTGTTTGATCGACACCACCGCTGTCATGCCATTGCGCACATCAGCTCCTGTAAAGTTTACATCTTTTTCCTTCAGGATATTCAATTCACGCGCATAGTTATTGATAATAGTAGTGAACATGGTTTTAAAACCAGTCAGATGCGTACCGCCCTCTGCATTGTAAATATTATTGCAGAAACCGAGTACATTTTCATGAAATTCATTGACATACTGGAATGCACACTCCACAGTGATATCCTCACTAATTCCAGTAAAATAGATGATATCATGCAACGCTTCTTTATTTTTGTTCAAATCTTTGACGTATCCAATAATTCCCTCTGGTTCAAAGTAAGTAATTGTCTCTGGTTCTTCTCCACGTAAATCAGAAAAAATAATTGTAAGTTTAGGATTCAAATATGCAGTCTCATGAAGTCGACTTTTTACATCCTCTGCCTTAAACCGTGTCTTATCAAAAATAGAAGGATCTGGAGTAAAATTAATCGTCGTTCCTGTTTGTTTTGTCTTTCCAATCACAGGAAGAAGCCCATCAACCAACTCAACGACAGGATTTCCATACGCATACTTATCCTGGTGAATCTGGCCACCACTTTTTACGGTAACTGTAAGTTGTGTAGAAAGCGCATTTACTACGGAGGAACCTACACCATGCAGACCACCGCTTGTCTTATATGCACTATTATCAAATTTTCCACCCGCATGAAGCGTCGTAAAAACCACACGCTCTGCACTAACCCCTTTCTGATGCATTCCAACGGGGATACCTCTGCCATTATCTGATATTGTGGCAGAACCATCTTTTTCAAGCGTCACTCGTATCTCACTGCACACCCCTGCAAGATGCTCATCCACGGAATTATCTACAATTTCATATATTAAGTGATTGAGTCCTTTGGTAGACACACTTCCTATGTACATGCCAGGCCTTTTCCTGACCGCTTCAAGTCCTTCTAGCACAGTAATACTAGAAGCATCATAAACCGTTTTATCCGCTTTTGCCATTGCGTATTCACGCCTTTCTTTATTTCCTATTTTGTCAATCAAAAAATTTGACTTTTAGAGTATACCACATTTTTACAACATTGCAAATACTTTTCAACAAAATTTCAAACATACGTTTTTATATCAATAAAGCGAAATAAAATTATAATATTTTTCCTGCATTATTTTTAATACAACCATTGCAAATGAATAAAATTTGTATACAATAGTAATTAGAAACATAACTAAGCCCTTAAAACATCATGGTGTAAACGCTTTCAATTGAGTAGGAAAACATGTCTTCTCCTACTTGCGCGCCAGACGCAAACAACTTTAGCTGCATATTTCCTTTCCGCGTCCATGCGCATAAACAGACTGCAAAATAAAAAAATAAAAGAAAAGGAAGGATTAATATTATGTATGGATTTGGTACAATGATTGATCAACTGAAAAAAAACCCAAAAACTATCGTCTTCACAGAAGGTACGGACCCACGTATTCTTGAGGCGGCTTCCCGTCTTTTGGCAAGTAGTTTCCTTCATCCTATTCTTGTTGGCAATGAGGAAGAGGTTTTGAGTGCTGCGGAGGAAGCTGGCTACAATATTCGCGGTGCACAAATTATTGACAGCAAGCATTATGACCGCTTTGATGAGATGGTTGAACGATTTTGCGAACTTCGCAAAGGCAAAGGCATGACAAAGGAAGACGCAAAAAGTATTTTATCCCAGCCAAATTATTTTGGCACAATGCTTGTAGAAATGGGGGTAGCAGATTCCCTTCTTGGCGGCGCCACATACTCTACAGCAGATACAGTTCGCCCTGCTCTTCAGATTATCAAGACAAAGCCAGGCAACAATATTGTATCTTCCTGCTTTATTCTTGTACGTCCTGGCGCAACTGGAGAAAACGAAGTTCTTGCTATGAGTGATTGTGCCATCAATATCAATCCTACAGAAGATGAACTCGTAGAAATTTGTGGTGAGACTATCGAGTGCGCTAAAATTTTTGGTGTGGACCCAAAAGTTGCATTTCTAAGTTACTCAACACTTGGTTCCGGAAAAGGACCTGATGTAGAGAAAATGAGAAATGCTGCGCTAAAAGCAAAGGTAAAATATCCAATGACTCCAATTGAAGGAGAATTGCAGTTTGACTCAGCCGTTTCTCCGCGTGTGGCGCGTACAAAATGCCCAAAATCAGCAGTTGCAGGCCATGCAAACACTTTTATATTCCCAGATTTAAGCTCTGGAAATATGGGTTACAAAATTGCACAGAGAATGGGTAATTTCGAGGCGTATGGACCAATTCTTCTAGGACTAAACGCACCAGTCAATGACCTTTCCCGCGGATGTAATGCGATTGAAGTATATTCGATGGCAATTATTACAGCAGCGTTAGTAATCGATTAGAAAATATTGTTTTCTCGCTCCAGACATCTTTCAGCTTCTGCTGACATTTTTTCCATTGGACGCCCATGTGCATAAAAAAGCAGACCAAGAATTAGGGTCTGCTTTTTTAATACCATTCTTATCTTAATTTCTTACAACATGTCACTGCTAGAGAACCTGGTCCTATGTGACATGACACACTCAACGATAATGGGTCCACTGCAACAATCGGATAATCTGGAAGCTGTGCTTGAACTTCTTCCTGAAAAATTTTTGCCGCCTCCTCATTTTGTGTATGCGCCATTGCCAAATAAATCTGGTTATCAGGTGAAAGACCACCAAAACGTTTCTCAATATCATTCTTAATAGCATTAATCATAATAGACTTTGCCTGATTTACAGTTCTTGCTTTTGCAAAGGCATCTAGTTTTTCTCCTTGTATCTGCAAAACTGGTTTTAGACGCAACAGTGTTCCAAGCGCGGCTGCTGCCGGCGTAATACGCCCTCCTTTTTTGAGATAATACAGCGTATCAATCATAATATAAATGCTAGAATTGAATTTATCTGCCTCCAAAATCTCCTTGATTTCACTGCCGCTCTTTCCTTCTTTCATAAGTGCAATCGCATCAAATACCGACTGCTTCTGTGTGACAGAAATCCGTTGATTATTTACTACATGAACTTTTCCGTTATAGTCCTGCGCCAACATAATGGCAGTCTGACAAGAACCACTTAATCCACTCGACATGGGAATATGCACCACTTCATCATTGTCCTTTAGAAGCTTGTCCCAAAGTCCTAAAATAGACTCCGGTGATGGCTGTGAAGTGGAAATATCTGCATTCTGAGCAAGTCTTTGATAAAACTCATCCTGGCTAAGTGTAATTTCCTCATAATAAGTTTCCCCATCAATCATAAAGGGCATTGGTAGCACATGGATTCCAAGTTCCTTTGCCTGACCTTGTGTGATACCACTATTGCTATCCGTAACAATTACTATTTTCGACATATCATCCTATCTCCCTGTTGTTATAAAATAGTTTTCCCTGTATATTGTTTTTCATACAATCATAACAGAGATCAAATATCTATTTATATATTAATAAAATCAACATTAGAAGCAATATTTGTCTCATAATGCTCCCAAAACACTTGATATTCTCTGGAATACTTTTCTGGATGCGTATAGGCATCATACAGATTTGCAGCACAGTTTTGTGCCTCTTGAAGAATTTTGGCATCCTGATAAATATCGCCCAGACGAAACTGAAATTGACCACTCTGTCGAATACCGAATAAATCTCCTGGCCCTCTTAATCTCATATCTTCTGACGAGATAAAAAAACCATCATTCGACCGATTAAGTACCTGTAATCGCTCCATTGTATCATTCTGGGTTGTACTAGATATCAATATACAATAAGACTGGTCTTTGCCACGTCCAACACGCCCCCGAAGCTGATGCAACTGCGCAAGACCAAACCGCTCTGCATTTTCCACCAACATCACCGTGGCATTGGGCACATTGATACCAACCTCAATAACCGTAGTAGATACCAGTACATCGATACGATGTGCCGCAAATTCCTCCATAATAAAATTTTTTGCCTTTGGATTCATCTGACCGTGAAGATATTCCACACACACTGTTTCTGGCAATGTTTTTTTTAACTTTTCTGTGTATTCTACCACATTTTCCAGAATCGGCATATCCCCCATTATCTCATCATTTGGTTCGACCATAGGACAAATCACATAAACTTGCCTACCATTTTCCACTTCTTTTGCTATAAATTCATAAGCTTTTTGCCGATAATTTGTATTGACAACACAATTTTTAATTGGAAGCCTATTTGCTGGTAACTCATCCATAACGGAAATGTCCAAATCTCCATATAAAATCAAGGCAAGCGTCCTGGGAATAGGGGTTGCACTCATAACAAGGATATGCGGTTGCATCCCTTTTAGCGCCAAAGTCTCACGCTGTTTTACACCAAACCGATGCTGCTCATCTGTAATTACCAATCGAAGGTCATGAAAATCAACATCATCTTGCAACAACGCTTGTGTACCAATAATCACATTTCCAGTGCCAAGAACAATATTTTCTTTTGCTCTGCGCTTCTCTTTTGCTGTCAACGAACCAGTCAAAAGCACTGGTTTTAACGGCAATTGATAATTTTGCACCAATTCCAAAACAGATTCATAATGTTGTTTTGCAAGCACCTCTGTCGGAGCCATAAACGCTGCCTGATGGTGATTCATCACACACATAAGTATCGCTAAGACTGCCACAATTGTTTTTCCAGAGCCTACATCTCCCTGAACAAGTCGGTTCATTAGGCGTGTAGAGCACATATCTTGTTCTATCTCTTCCCAAACCCGCCTTTGTGCGGCTGTAAGTTTATAAGGCAGCTTACAAATTAAATCTTGACAAGCAGCAACGCGCATCATTGGCGCATCATTAGTTTCCTGTGCTGTCATATCCTTTAAAATCATAATCGATAAAATAAAAAACAAGAATTCTTCAAATACAAGACGTTTTCTGGCAGCAGTTAACTCTATATAATTTTTTGGAAAATGAATTCCTGTTACGGCAGATTTTAATTCAGGCAGTCCATATCTTTGACAGACGCACGCCGGCAGATAATCCTGTCCCCAGTCCAGACAGTCCACTGCCAAATGCATTATTTTTGTTATCGCGGCAATAGTAAGCCCTTTTGTAGTCGGATAAATTGGCGTGAGTCGATGCACATTTTGCGCAAATTCTTGAGCACTTACAATTTTGGGTTGGTCGAACGTAATCATATGATTTTTCAATACAATACGCCCGCGAAAAATATATTGTTTTCCAACTTGAAGATTATTTTTTATATAAGGCATATTAAAATAAATAATATCACATGCACCCGTGTCATCTTTAATACGCACAGTAGTAATAGACATATTTTTCCTTATATGTATCGTCTGGGGAGCACTGATAACCATAGCGCGTACCGCATGCACCTGATTTTCTTTCAGCTCCCCTATTTTCACAATGTCACGCCACTCCTCGTAATCTCTAGGATAATGTTTAATTAAGTCCTCAATGCTAAAAATATTTAACTTATGATAGAATATCGCTGTCTTCTCACCGATGCCTTTTAGTTCTGTAATCGGATCATTTAAACGCATCATATTATCACTCCGCAGAGACAATATAAGAATAGATTGGCTGTCCTCCAAACTGAAGTTCTACATCACAACTACCAAACTCTGTCCGAACCATATCAGCAAGTTCCTGCGCCTGCTCTTTCTGAATAATATCACCGTAATATATACTAATCAGTTCATACTCATCCGACATCATTTCTTGAATCATATGAAATGCTACATCTTGCAAATTTGTACCAACTGCCAAAATGCCTTTATCACCAATTCCCATAAAATCCCCTTGATGAATCTCCTTATCATCAATCACAGTATCTCGCACTGCATACGTTACCTGACCAGTTGCGACATGTTGAACCTCTTCCTTCATAACAGCCTCATTTTCCTCCACGGAAATGTCTGGAACATAGTTGATAATTGCAGTAATGCCTTGTGGTACTGTCTTTGTTGGAATCACAATAATATTTTTATCATTTGTCAACTGTTTCGCCTGGTTTGCTGCAAGAATGATATTTTTATTGTTAGGGAATATGAAAATATTATCTGCATCTAGTTTTTCTATAGCATTGAGCATATCCTCTGTGCTAGGATTCATTGTTTGACCGCCCTCAATAATATAATCCACTCCTAAAGAGCGAAAAATCTCATTCATTCCCTCACCAATTGAAACTGCAATAAATCCCGTTTCTTTATGTCCGATTACCATGTTTTCCTTGGTCTCTGGTTCATTTTTTTCTGGAAGCACAGTGCTTTGCATCTGTTTCTCCATCATATCGGAAACCTTCTCATCTCGCTCAAGACGCATATTTTCAATAATGATTGTTGTGAGAGAACCATACCGCAGCGCCTTTTGCATAGCAAGTCCAGGATCATTTGTATGCACATGTACCTTGACAATCTCATCATCTGCCACAACTACAATCGAGTCTCCTATCGAGGAAAGATATTCTTTAAAGTCCATTTCCTGCTTGATATTAAATGGTTTGCTTAACATAATCAAAAACTGTGTACAGTAACAGAACTTAATCTCTGCGTTTGCCTGCGCTTCAATTGTGGAAGACATTGCACTCTGTTGAATAGTACCTCCTAAACTAGCTTTCGCTTTGTCAGAACTATCCACAGAGAAATCTATTTCCTTGCCAAGAAATGCATCGTAAGCACCTTTGAGTACCTCTACCAGCCCTTGTCCGCCAGAATCAACTACACCAGCTTGTTTTAATACAGGAAGCATCTCCGGTGTTCGTGCAAGCACTACATCTGCCTCTTTGATAATTTCTCCAATAAATACTTCTAAATCTTTCTCCCCGGCCATCGCAAGGTCGTTTGCCCGCTTCGCAGCGCCCTTTGCGACCGTCAAAATTGTTCCTTCCTTTGGCTTCATAACTGCTTTGTATGCTGTCTCTACCGCCTTCTCGCAAGCCGAAGCAAGAATTGCTACATTAATCTCATCATACTCTCGAATAACTTTTGTAAATCCTCTGAAAAGCTGTGACAATATAACGCCAGAGTTTCCCCTTGCACCTCTTAAAGAACCTGACGAAATTGCTTTTGACAAAGAAGCCATATCCGGTTCTGCAATCGCTGCCACTTCCCGAGCAGCAGACATAATTGTCATCGACATATTAGTGCCAGTATCTCCATCTGGAACAGGAAAGACATTGAGTTCATTAATCCATTCCTTCTTATTCTCCAGATTTTTTGCTCCGGCAAGAAACATCTTTGATAACATTTTCGCATCGATTACATTTAATCCCACTTCAGAAATCCTCCTTAATCAATCACTCGAACGCCCTCAACAAAGATGTTGATGTTTTCGATTTCGAGACCTGTGAAATTTTCAACCTTGTACTTTACATTATTAATCAAATTATCGCACACAGTAATAATACTTACACCATAGGCAACAATCACGTGAAAGTTAAGAAGCAATTTATTATTGACAATATTTACTGATATTCCATGCGTAATGCTTTCTTTCATCAAAAGTTTTACCAAGCCATCCTTTACATTCACTGAAGCCATGCCAACAATTCCAAAACATTCTACCGCCACACTTCCAGCGTACTGGGCAATCACTTCAGGATCAATATAGATATTCCCCATATGGGTATTCATAGATCCTTTCATAGAAATCCTCCTTCTGTTGTTCCATCATTCCATAATCAAGTAGGAAATTCCTACTCACTGCACAACCTGCGCGCCTCTTGACGTCTTATTTTCTCTATACAGATCTGTGCATAAATTTAAGAATGCCACCGGCATCTTGCTGTGACATGCAAATCAACTCTGCTGACATAAACTAATTCACACGCTCGCAATCTTACCAGAGGCTTATCTTAGTCGAAATTATATCTAGGACAAAGTTATATTTTTTTACCACTCATAGAAGTGGAAGTCTTCTCCGACTAAGATAAAAAACACTAATGTTATTATTATAACCGTTTTTTGGTAAAAAAGAAACATATATTTTTATAGAATTCATTGTTTGCAAAAAAATTACATTTTTTATGAAAAATAACTTGCCAAAAGCCTGTTTTTTTGATAAGATACAAATGTTGTGAGTCGAATGACTTAGTTTAGTCGAGGAGGTGCTAACGATGGCAAAATGTGATATTTGTGGCAAAGGCGTTCATTTCGGTAATAACGTAAGCCATTCTCATAGAAGATCCAATGCGATTTGGAATTCCAATGTAAAGAGTGTGAAATGCAAAGTAAATGGAGCTGCTAAGAGAATGCATGTATGTACAAGATGTTTGCGTTCTGGAGCTATTGAAAGAGCATAATTAGAATTATAGTGATATTATCAAATAGGGGAAGGTAAATCTTCCCCTATTTGCTGTGCATGTGTTTACCAACTCTGCTAACTATTTTCTTATAAACACCTGTATATAAGAATTGATAATACTTTCTTTACTTCCCCGCCAAATACTTTTCTTTGGGCATCCATGTAATCAAGTAGAGAAGATTCCTCTTCTCCTTACTCGCACGCCAGACACGGATAGCTTTCGCTGCATAGTTCCTCTCCGCGTTTGTGTACATAAAAGAGTCGGTACTATTTAACTTTCATAGTACCGACTCTTTAAGTTTTCATACTCTGTCTGAATCAACAGCAATGTCTTAGTATCACCACATTTGTTATCTGGGTGAAAAATCTTCAGCAATTCTTTATAGCGCTTCCGCAAAGCCATATCATTGTCAACCCCTCGGAAAAAGCTTGTACTCTCATAAACACCAGACTCATACTGTGTATGTGCTGACTTGGCACTCGACATTCGTTGACGCCGATACTTACTCTTTTCATGTTCAAAATTCAACCGTTCGCACTCCAACGCCTTCCTATCAATTGCCAATTGCTGATATGCATCTTCAATAATTTTCTGTTTCTTAGCGATAAAAACCTCATTATCATCATATCGCTTTTGAATAGTTTTCTCACGCCTGTCCAAAATATTTTTATCTCGCTCAAGTTTTCGCTTTAAATCCTGTAATTCACGACTAAGCTCATGCAGCTCATCTCTTTTTGACTGAATTCTGACCTGCTCTTGAAACATCCATGCTTTCATCTTTTTGATATCATCTGGATCTTCAACCGCCATAAGCGCCTCATCAAAATCCAACATATTTACTACTCCCTTTTCAATCCAAACTTGTACTTTGTTTTCTTCTTACCTACAGTCAAATAAATAATACCCCAAAATAATAAAAAATGCAATCAAAATTAATCCAATCCAAGTGCTTCCAATAACCAACATAAAAAGCATGCCGATTGCAATCCAAAACAAGGTATAACCTACCAACTTACACATCATCTTGCACCTCGGCACATCTTTCTTTATTATATGCGCCGCGCGCCTAATTTATAATTTATTTCCCATCATTCTTTAGATTCGTCTATTCTTCATAATCATACTCTGGAAATGCTGCACTGACCACCTCATCATCGCTCGGCATCTCTTCCTTTTTCGTTGTAAACCGGTCAATCAGGTCTGGAACCATATCGATAATCTTTGTCACCGTATCCTGATTTTTAATATTGACAAGCCTTACCTGCCCATTTTTAACCACAAGAACTGCACTCGGAGACATCTTGCCAGTCATTCCTCCTGCGCCACCACTTTTCTTCTCCTGGGAAGATGCACCTGCTCCAACACCAAATGTAACATCAACCAATGGAATGATCGTTGTATCTCCTGCCTGCGTCGGCTCACCGACTACGGTTTTAGAAGAGAGAAAACTCTCCATTCCCTGCATCATAGAATTTACTACTTCATTAAAACTGTTATCAGACATTCTATCCCTCCAAAATCAATAAATCCATTAGTTTTCCTCTCGCTTTAACAACCTAAGTAGCCTTTTAATATTCTTGTCGAAGAACAAAATACAAGCAGTCCGAATTAGCACAAATACACTGATGTGCCCTCGAAAAGAAAAATCTCCCTCCAGAACAGATTGGTCAAACTCAGGTTGTATTGCTATATTTCCCTGATGCAATGGATAAAACATTCCCCAAACTGCGAGTACCTCTCCCATCACCGCCGGATCATCAAAACCCAAATGCAAATTCATCTGAAATTTTCGCGGAGACACTTTGCACAGAACATATCCTAGCTGTTTCTGGCATGTTATAAACGCCTTCTTCGTGCTGTCAAGCTGCAACACTTCAAGATAATATTTTATGTTATCTTTTATTCTAACTATTGTATCATAAACTTTGTTGAATGTGAACTTTATATTTTTTAAAAAGTTTACAAAATTTATAAAAAATTCCTTAATTTTTTGCAAGATATTTTGCTTTTTCTCCCGCGAATCAGATTTTACAGATTCGATATCCTCAACTGCCTCCGCTTCTTCTACCGATGGTTCTTTTATCGCGGCGACGATCTTTTCCTCAGATGGTTCTTGCATCGCTGCTGCTTGAATCTCATTATTATTTTCTAACTTAGTTTTTGTTGATTTTTCTTTTTTATGCTTCTTTTTTTGATTCCTCTTTTTCTGATTATCATAAACAGTAATTCCAAAAATTTTAAGATAAATATGGAAATCCTGCCCTATTTGAAACATACCCCATATTGATACGATATGCAAACACCATGATAAATTCAGTTTTGTTGAAAATACACTGTCAAAATAATTGCCTTTTCCGCGGTAGCGCACCGGCACAAATAGAACCAACAACAATATAAAAAGAACAAGTCCAAAAAGAACAAGGAATGTAATTCCTGCTATCTTTAGTACAGTGAAAAATATCGATGCCATAAGCTCCCCTTAATGATTAAAAAGTACCTTGACGTTGTATGTTCCATTTTCTTGATAGACATCCTCAATCATGTCTATCACAAGGTCTACTGCTCCGCTGTATCCAGCAGCAATCCCAACAATATAAGGAGCGTTTGCTTTTTTCTTATAGTAATTCTGTTTCAGTATCCCACTATGATAAATCTCCAGCAAATCTGTATTCTTTGCAAGTGCAATAATATATACACAAGGCTGTGGCCTTCCCGTTCGCAACTTCCACATTACTTTTCTGCATTTTCTCTCTAATGACGGACTGATATATAATCTTTTGCTAAAACGTACCATTGCCTATGCTCCTATTTTCCGATAATCCAACAAAACTATTTTATCATATCATTCACGATTTTACAAATCAAAAAAAGGTCAGAACTGACCTTCTTTTTAGTTGTTTTAACGAGGTTTTATCCATTGTTTATTCTTCCGAAGATCCAGATATTCCTGATACGCCTGCTCTAAAATCTGTTTTTCATTGGAAAATTTGAGCAGATGATATGCCTCATGATATTTGTAATACCCCGAATCAACAAAAAATTCTTCCCGTTGTGGCTTACTGTAATAATTATCCGCCATCATCAGATACCAGTGGACTTCCTTCTCCACAATATCCTGAGGCACATTAAAGGTGTATTCACTTTTTCCGATATATTTCATGACAGTAGCCTTCACGCCTGACTCTTCAAACACTTCTCGCAGGGCAGTCTCAACATGTTTTTCACCTGCCTCGACAGTTCCTTTTGGCAAAACCCATCCCTCATACCTGTTTTTGAAATTTTTGTACAAAAGTAAAATTTTCCCCCTGAAAATGACTACGCCACCACAGCTAGTAGCTTGTATCATGTTTTTCCTCCTGTAGGGTACCTATCTAAAAATCTTTCATGCTGTCCATAATACTAATAATTTGACTTGTCTCATAAGGTTTTGTCACAAAATCTGCGGCACCTAGCTTAATCGCATCCAACATTTTATTCTTCTGTCCAGAAGCTGTCACCATAATAATTTTGGCATCCTCATCATACTCTTTAATCTTTACAAGTGTTTCTAACCCGTCCATCACAGGCATTGTAATATCCAGCGTTACAAAATCTGGGTTCAACTCACAATATTTTTCGTATCCTTCCTGCCCGTTCTCCGCCTCATCAAGCACTTCATAACCATTTTCTACAAGAATATGTCGAAGCATATACCTGGATGTTTTAGAATCATCTACTATCAAAACAGTACTCATTTTTAATTCTCCTTATCCTCTAAAATTTCAATCAGTATATTCTTATTCATATACTTCTAAAACTGCCTTAAAACAATAACCATTGGCATGAACAGGAATGATGTACAATTTCTCATTGCTAACAAAAGGTCCCTCTACAGAATACTCTGGTGAATTCATATCAATCGAGAAATCATCATAACTTAGATTTGTAGCAAACAGCCCATTTACACAATTAATAAACTCTCCCACATTATCCAATGCATCTGTATCTACTGTACAATATGTATCTTCAGTAAAATAGTTGGCAATGGCAAGCAAACCATCATCGGGTGCACTTATGTACACTTTCATATGCATATCGCCGACAATCATCTGACATGCATATTTGTCTAGCTGCAATGAACTGGCAATATACGCTTTTTCAAGATACATATCACTGTCAATCAGTCTACGAACTGTCTGAACAAAAGTGAGAATATACTCTTTTAGACGTTTAGATTTTAATGGAACAAATGCATCGACACACTGTTCCAAATCGTCATGAACCAATGCGCTGATTACAACATCACTATATCCTCCAAGCTGTTGGAATTCATCCAGACACAAATTGATTTGTTCCAAACTAAGCATTCCTTTATCCAAAAGGCTTTGTACAAACCTCATAAATGTATTTGTTTGATAAGACAAGATCTCATCCAATTTTTCGTCTGTGAGATATCCAGCCTCCACAGCAGTCTCCCCAAAACGTTCGTTATTTTTATCTATCCGCTCCAGAAGTTCATTTACGACTGCTGATGTAAGCACTCTATTAATGACTGCTATTGTCTCCACCTCAGCCTTAAACTCCTTTTGAACAGGAAGCAACTTATCAAGCTGTTCTTGTGTTATCATTTGTTTGTTTACCAGATAGTTTCCAAATAAGCGGTTGATCATTTTCCGGCTCCCTTCTATATTATATTTAATTTGACATCATACAAATTATACCTATATTCTAATATACACCTTTTTACAAAAAATTACAAAGAATTATTGAAATTTTTATGAAAAAACAGGCACTCACAAAAATTAAAACATTAGTTCTCTTTATAATACTGTTCCAAAATCCTTCTTGCTACAGGAACAGCATATTCTCCCCCTGAACCAGCTCCTTCCATAATCACAGTAATCTGAAGTGGTTGTTCTGTATTATACGTATACCCTGTAAACCATGCATGAGAATCCGAATCCTTATTATATTCAGCGGACCCCGTCTTTCCTGCTGCACCAAATAACTGACTTTCGAGACGAGTTCCTGTCCCTTCCGCAACAACAGCAGTCATCATCTCTTGCAGTGCAGCTGCCTCTTGTTGTGTAATCTTCTGTCCTAACGACTTTGGGTTGTATTGCTTTATAATATCTCCATCCACAGTTTCAATATGGTCTATCATATAAGGTGTCATCATTTCACCGTTGTTGGCAATCATCGCAGTGACCATTGCCATTAGAATTGGCGTGATTTGTGATGTTCCTTGACCAATTGCAGTTTGCAACATTACACCATTACTCTGAGAAATCTTATCCGAAATACTACTACTCTTTGTCAGAAAGTCCACAGGAAGTTCTCTGTTAAAATACAAACTATATAGAGTCTGCTCAAATTTCTTCCGATTAATTTCCAAACCAATACTGGCAAATGCAGAATTGCAAGATTTTGCAAACGCTTTCTCTAAATCAACTGTACCATGACTTGTATTGTGAAAACAACGAATTGTATGACCATCGTCCGTAAACTTCCCTGTGCACTGAAACTGGTAGTCCTTGTAAGTATCAGGATTTTCTCTAATGTACTCTAATACTGTGAGAATCTTAAACGTTGATCCAGGAGGATATACTCCTTGTGTAACCCTATTTAGCAATACAGAACTTGTTGTGTCCTCAATAATATCATCCCATGTCTCCTTGATTGTATTAGGGTCAAAATCTGGTTTGGATACCATCGCTAAGATTTTTCCTGATGATGGTTCTGTAATCACTACTGCCCCATCATATAGTCCCAAAGCATCATACGCAATTTTCTGTAGTTTAGCATCCAATGTAGTCACAACAGTATTTCCCATATGTTTCTCGCCTGCCAAATCATTCTGCAATCGATTATTTAATGGTACATTTGAGGAAACCAAAAACATATTGGTACTCTGCTCTATCCCCATACGACCATTTGATGCATACCCAACTGCATGGGAAAAAACTTTGTCAAACGGATAATGTCTTTCCTCCGTATCAATATCTGTTGTCGCCAACACCTGCCCGTCTGCTGATAAAATATCTCCGCGTATCGTTTGCGCTGCCAAAAGATCTTGACGTTTTGTATTATAAGGATTATTAATAATGTGAGAACTATCAAAATACACATAATGAATCAAATACCCACTGATAGCTACAAATAATCCAACAAAAACTCCAGCAGTAATATTCATGCTAAGCTTTGGAAAATCCAAAATTATTTTATTGTTATCATTACTTGTCACTTTAACATTATCCTGTTTTTTCTCCTCGCAAGAATCATTATAAATATAAAACCCCTGGACCACAGAAAACATTATTAATGTTGCCAGCACAGAACTACCACCATAACTAATCAATGGTAGGGTCACACCTGTCAATGGTATAAACTTGCTGTTTCCACCAACCGTAAGAAATAGTTGTATAATATAAATCAAGCCAAGTCCATAAACTGCATATTTTGAAAATATCACATGACAAGAATGCGCAATACGAACCATCTCCAAAAACAAATTGACGCAAACTGCAATCAAACAAATGCCATAAATTACCCCAAATTCTTCACAGACAGCCGAAAAAATAAAATCCTGTTCTACATAAGGTATCGAGCTAGGAGTACCAGCATCGATTCCCATGCCAAACCAACCGCCAGTTCCAATGCCAAACAAAGATTGCGCAATCTGATATCCCGTGGCATTGATATCTGTCCAAGGGTCAAGCCATGCGGCAACACGCACACGCACATGCGCAAACATTAAGTAAGATGCATATGCTGCGACAGCTCCTCCCAAAAATCCTGCTGCCAAATATCTTAATTTATGTGTAGATACATACAACAATACAATATAAGCGATAAAATAAATCAACGCGCCGCCAAGGTCTTTTGATGCTGTCAAAATGAAAACATGGATTGCCGCCAACACTGCTGAGAGCACAATATGTCCAAAATGCTGCGCTCTTGATAGAATTGATGCGATAAATAACACATAGATAATCTTGACAAACTCTGATGGTTGAAATGACAATCCAAAAACAGAAAATGACAACTTAGAACCGTTTGTTATGCTTCCTCTAATCAATACAATCCCTAATATCACTATTCCAATTGCAGCAAAAAGAAATTCACAACGCTTCAAAAGTGAGGTATATTTCATAAAAAACGGAATAATCAGTGCCACCACAAGAGATACTGCTACAATCATAAACTGTCGAATAGAACGAGTGAGAGACAACCGTGTTAGAATCACAAAACTGATAGACAGAAGAAGTGCTATATGATTCTGTATCATTCTGTTTGCCCGCGGATAAATCACTCTCATCAAAACTAGAAATGCAAATACCGTTATCATCTGGAAAAGCGGCAAGAAAAGATATGTAAAATCTTTTCTTGATGAAAGCAGAACAAGACTTCCTACAGTGTGATTTATAAAAATCATAATATACTGTAGAACGAAAACAAAACCCCTGCGGTCTCTATCGTCACGCCAGAAGAAAACATAGCTAGTGATTGTATACAATATTATATTTACAGCCAAGATATACTTTGATAATTCGATCACTGCTCTAAGCATTCTACTCTACTCCACGTTTATAATGTCCATTTGTAAATTCTCCCAACGGAAATTTTACAGTAATTTCTGTTTCAGGACAAGTAATTTGATTGAAATAAAATTCAAGTACAGCTTTCGTCTGTTGCTTATCTTCTATTGAAAAGTCAATCCGCAATGCCTGATAATTCTTTTTTAAAATTTGTGCAAGCTGCTTGTGGAGAGACAAGGGAACTGTATTGTAAAGGATATTGTAACAGTGCGCACAATTTTGAACAATTGTGATATCATTTTGATAACGGTCCGTCAAATGATATCTATTATTTGTACCTGTACTATTATTTATACAATGTTCCAATGTTTTCTTTACACAATTTGCCGAAAACATCAATGGAATATACCCATACAAAACAAATACAACATTGCTGTCTACCGTAAGTTTTTCCAATTCCTTTTGATTTAGTTCTAACGGAAATGTAATTTGCGAACACTGCTTCGCCAAAAATTGAAGTGCAGCATTGTTCCACGTATACAAAGTATAATCAGAACAAATTTCTCCTGTATAGCCAATTGTATTAAGCCATTCAAGCTCCTCAAAATTTCTGACCATCACACCCGAGAACTGACCACTGTCAATTATCTTTTTATATGTGTCTATATACAGATAAGACCGCTTGCGAAATATATAAGGTAACGCAAGAATATACTGCTTTTCTGGCAAAAAACATTCTTCTGATAGTTTTCCTTTTAACAGTAAATCCGCATCCACATAAATTCTGCGTACCCCCGAAAAACTATTTGCAGTCAAAAGCTGTTCTGCCGTTGTGACAAGCACACACACAACATTTGTTTCTTGATTGCAATCGTTTCTTTTGTAACGCAAATCTTCTAGGAAATGCCACCCCTTTTTATCGACGGATTGCAATCGTTCACAACATTTTTTCTCCAATTCAGAACATGCCGCCCGCCGTAGTTCATTGAGTGCTTTCACTGGCAAAAAAGAACCATGATCTGTATCAATGGTAAGTTTTGTAAGCGAAAAGAAAGTATCCCCTAATTTGCCAAGTTTCTGTAAAATATCCTCTTCTGTCAGCGGTCTATTAACAGCTGGACTGACCAAATCCCCTTTTACAGTCACGGATATGTCTGCTTGCTCAAATGTCAATTCCGCTGGTTCTTTTGCATATATTTTGGCAGTTCCAACTATCGGCAGCAGAATATTCTTAGAAAGATATTTTTCTCGAACAGCATCAATAACCTCTGGTACACTACCTGAATATCCTGGTTCCTTTAATGTAATCATGGATTTATCATTATGATTCTGATAATATCCACCACAGGTATCCGAACGAATATATAACCCTCGTATACACTGTTCATCCTTTGCAGATATTTTATATAGCCTGTCTGGATTTTCCAAATATAAATCTATATATTTTCTATAGATAGCAGTTACACCGGCAACATATTCTGGGCGCTTCATACGCCCTTCAATTTTAAAAGAATCGACTCCTGCTTGTATTAGCGCTGGCAACATTGGCAAAGTATACAAATCCTTTAGGCTAAGTGGGTATTGCTTTCTTCCCTTGTTGTCCGTATACGGCAAGCGACATGGTCCTGCACACCGCCCACGGTTTCCACTCCTACCGCCTAAAATCGAACTAAATAGACACTGACCTGAATAGGCATAACACATAGCGCCATGCACAAAACATTCCACTTCCAAACCTGTCTTCTCTTTGATATCCCGGATTTCATCAAGAGAAAGTTCTCTTGCTGGTACAACACGACATACGCCGAGTTTTTTCAAATATGCAGCGCCATAAGCCCCTGTAATTGTCATCTGTGTACTTGCATGCAATTCCAATCTGGGAAAATTTTCACGAAAGTATTCTAACACACCAACATCCTGAAAAATAACACCATCCAAACCAGCCTCATAAAATGGTCTCATATACGGAATAAGATTCTCAAATTCCTGTTCTTTTATCAGTGTATTGACCGTTAGATAAATCTTTCTGCCAAAAAGATGAGCAATTCGCAAAGCTTCCAGAATTTCATCTTTTGTAAAATTACTCGCATAAGCACGAGCCCCATATTGTCCACCACCAAGATACACCGCGTCGGCACCAGCATTCACTGCTGCTCTAAAGCAGGCAAAATCACCAGCGGGGGCCAATAATTCCACTTTTTTAATGCTCATAATATTATTCCCTTTTAGAACACTCTTATTAAATATGAGCAATCAGACAAAATTGCACTGCCCGATTGCTCAAACTTATTTCTTATATTCTTTAAGCTCTGTCTCAAGGCGAATGATCTGTTTGGAATTCTCATTTAACGTTTCATTTGCTTCTTTCAGAGCCTTTGACACATTGTCAAGTTTAATCTGTGTAGCAATCAACTCATGCTTCAGATCATAAAGCTCATTATCTTTTGCTTTTAAATCCTGTTCCAGAAGCTCAATCTGTTTTTTCGCCTTAAAATAATCGTCAGCGATATTTAGCTGGACAAGCATATTCTGCTTTTCAACAGATTGTCTTTTATAACTGTCCAGCTTTGCGTACTCATTCAGCTTATTGTTGATGTAAGATGCAACCCTCTGTAAATACTCAACACTTTCATTCCCGCTAACCGTCAGTACCTTTCCCCCGATAATAACCTCTGTATCTGTCCTGGCAGACATAATCTTGCCCCTTTCTCTCTAGCTATTTCAAGATGAAAACAAACACCTTACTATGATTATAAATTATATCAGATTATTCCGGCATTTCAAGCCCAAAATGATGATATGTAAGCTCAGATACCACTCTTCCGCGCGGCGTGCGCGTTATAAAACCATTTTTGATTAAATATGGCTCATATACCTCTTCAATCGTGCCACTGTCCTCACCAATTGCAGCAGATAAGGTTTCTAACCCAACTGGCCCTCCATTAAATCGGTCAATCATTGTCATCAAAATTAATCTGTCTGTTTGGTCCAATCCAAGTTTATCGACATCCAACATATCAAGTGCTGTATTTGCAGCCTGCAATGTTATTTGACCATTATATTTTACCTGTGCAAAATCCCTGACTCTACGCAACATACGATTCGCAAGACGTGGTGTTCCACGGCTTCTTCGCGCAAGCTCCAGCGCACCTTGTTCATCAATCTGTACATTCAATATCCGCGCAGAATGTTGAATAATCAACTTTAGTTCATCGACAGAATAAAATTCAAGATGCTGAATCACTCCAAATCGATCTCGTAATGGCGCCGTTAAAAGTCCAGCTCTAGTAGTGGCACCGATTAATGTAAATCGTGGCAAATCAAGCCGCACAGACCTTGCTGAAGTCCCCTTTCCTATCATAATATCAATCACAAAATCTTCCATTGCAGGATATAATACTTCTTCTACTTGCCGATTGAGTCGATGAATCTCATCAATAAATAAAATATCTCCTTCCTGCAATGCATTCAATATCGAAGCCATATCTCCTGGCTTTTCAATTGCGGGACCACTTGTCACTTTAATATGAACTCCCATTTCATTTGCAATAATCCCTGCAAGTGTTGTTTTGCCAAGCCCAGGAGGTCCATAAAAGAGCACATGATCCAGAGAATCGTTTCGCTGTCTTGCAGCCTCAATATAAATTTTTAAAATTTCTTTTGCTTTTTTCTGACCAATATACTCCTTTAGATATTGCGGGCGCAGACTTCCTTCGATTTTAATATCCTCGTCCAAAATCTTTGTCTCAATTACTCTGGCTGCCATATGAACCCTCCAAATACTTTAAAATGTACTGATTATTTTCAGGGCTTGCTTTAATACCGCTCCTGAATCCATATTGTCTATAATTGCTATCTGATTAACTGCCTTAAGTGCCTCCGCGGGAGTATATCCTAATGAAATCAATGCTTCTGTTGCCTCGTTTTTCGCACTGGAATTTGGCTGCACATCTTCTGTAAGCGCTTGATTTGTAGCACCAGAATACAAAATCTGAACTTTGTCCTTCAGCTCAAGAATAATTCTCTCTGCCGATTTATTTCCAATTCCGGGTGCTTTAGAGATTGCCTTGGCATCACCAGAAAGAATAGCAAATCGAAGATCATCTGCACTCATCACAGATAAGATACTCAATGCTCCTTTGGGCCCAATCCCATTGACAACAATCAATTTCTTATAAATCTCCAAATCATCTTTTGACAAAAATCCAAACAGATGAAATGCATCCTCCCGGACACTTGTATAGGTATAAATTTTTATTGTGGCACCAATTCCTGGTAAGCGCTGTGCCACGCTAAACGGTATTCTAATGTTATAACCAATATTATTGCATTCCAATATCAAGTTATCATCAGTGATATCAATAATTTCACCTTTTATATATGCGTACATTTTTCACCCCGCTGTATACAATCTATTACTATTTACTCGCCCATTAAACAAACGAGATTAAGAGTGTATCAATATTGCCATTTGTAGAAAAGCTAAAAATTATACAAACAGTAACTTTAAACTATTATAACACAGACTGTCAAAAAAATAAAGGAGAAAAAGAAACATATGTTTTCTCTTTCTCCCTTCCTGTATCGTTTATTAATTATTTATAAACTTGTCCTCTTCATTATTCCAGCTGTAAAGCTTTCTAATCTCTTCTCCAATCTTCTCTGAAGGATGCTCTGCTGCAAGCTTACGCATTGCCTTAAAATGTACCTGACGTCCTGCAGAAGACATATCCAAAAGGAACTCTTTTGCAAAAGAACCATCCTGAATATCCGAAAGAATCTTCTTCATTGTCTTTTTTGTTTCCTCTGTAATCAACTTTGGTCCAGTAATATAATCGCCGTACTCTGCTGTGTTAGAAATCGAATACCGCATTCCTGCAAAACCTGACTGATAAATTAAATCTACAATCAGCTTCATCTCGTGAATACACTCAAAATAAGCATTTCTTGGGTCATATCCTGCCTCAACAAGTGTCTCAAAACCAGCCTGCATCAGTGCACATACACCGCCACAAAGAACAGCCTGCTCACCAAACAAGTCTGTCTCTGTCTCTGTTCTAAAAGTAGTCTCAAGAACGCCAGCTCTTGCACCGCCAATTGCAAGTGCATAAGCAAGTGCAAGATCGAGTGCCTTCCCTGTAGCATTCTGTTCTACAGCAACCAAACAAGGAACGCCCTTTCCAACTTGATATTCAGAACGCACTGTATGTCCTGGTCCTTTTGGTGCAATCATTGTAACATCAACATCTGCTGGAGGTTTAATACAACCAAAATGAATGTTAAAACCATGTGCAAACATCAACATATTTCCGGCTTCCAGATTTGGCTCAATATCCTTCTTGTACATGTCTGCCTGCAATTCATCATTAATCAATATCATAATGATGTCTGCTTTCTTTGCTGCCTCTGCTGCTGTATAGACCTCAAATCCTTGCTTAACAGCCTTGTCCCATGACTTGCTGCCTTCATAGAGACCAATAATAACATTGCATCCCGACTCCTTGGCATTCAGTGCATGAGCATGTCCCTGACTTCCATAACCAATTACTGCAATCGTCTTCCCTTCCAATAAGGACAGATTGCAATCCTCCTGATAATAAATCTTAGCTCCTGACATTTTTACTCCTCCTAAAAGTATATTTATACACGCACACAAAAGTGGCGCGAATATTACTATTTACTCAAGATGTACCAAATCTTCTGTGCCTCGTCCTAATCCAGCAATACCAGTTCTTGCAATCTCAAGAATCTCATAGTCCTGAAGAAGACCGATAAACGCCTCAATCTTTGATTGGCTTCCTGTAAGTTCCACTATCAAACTGTCTATATTGACATCGACAATCTTCGCTCGGAAGATATCTGCTACGGAAATAACTCCTTGACGTTTCTCTGGAGTTGATCGTACCTTGATTAGACAAAGCTCTCTGTAAACACTTTTCTCCGGTTTCAATTCCCGGATATCCCTTACATCAATTAGTTTTGCAACCTGTTTTTCAATCTGGTCAAGAATTTCCTCTTCTCCCGAAGTCACTATGGTGATACGACTGAAACGCGAATCTGCAGTAACACCAGCCGTAATGCTTTCGATATTATAGCCACGTCTGGAAAACAAACCCGAAATACGACTTAAAACACCAGAATTGTTATCAACCAAAAGTTGAAATACTCTATTCTGCATAAAGATACACTCCCTTATTATGTAAATCAATAAATCTTGCATAAATAACCAAAAATTATTGTAGCAATTCTACTATTAATTGTCAATACATTTAGGCAAAGCTAAAGTCCCTGTTCTTGCCACTTCCACAATACTGATAGACTTTAACATATCTAGCATAACCTTAATGCGCTCTGGCATATCACAGATTTGTATAATCATATTGTTGTTGGACATATCGACAATATCTGCTTTCATAATCTCACAAATTTCCATAATATCGCGCCGCGTACCACGATTGTATTTTACTTTAATCAGCATAAGCTCTCGGCTAATACTATCCTTCTCATCAAAAGTTTTTACTTTGATGACATCCAACTTTTTGTTAAGCTGCTTCTCAATTTGCTCAATGGTTCGTTGATTTCCAGAACTTACAATCGTCATGCAAGAAACTGCTGGATCATCTGTCTCACCAACGGCTAGACTATCAATATTAAAACACCTTCTTGAAAACAAACCGGAAACCTTACAAAGTACACCTGCTCTATTTTCTACTAAAACGGAATATATTTTTTTCATATAAATTGGAACCTCCTCATTTTACCAAATCCATCGGATCTACGAGACACTCCATAAGCATGGTATTGTCCTGCGCTAAAAACTCCTTTAACTTCTCCTGCGCATGAGACATATTTTCCACTCGAATAAAGGGAATATCATACGCCGCCGCAAGTTTTTCAAGATTTGGCGTCCCATCTTTGATATCCACAACAGAATAGTTATCCTTATAGGTATAATGTTGAAATTCACGTACCATTCCAAGGTAATTATTTTTTAGGACAATAATCTTTACTGGAATATGATGTTGCATGATTGTCGCAAGCTCCATCATAGACATCTGGAAGGAACCATCGCCGCAGACTGCTACCACCTGTCTATCCATATCGCCGCGCTTGACACCCATCGCCGCTGGAATAGAATACCCCATCGTTCCCATTCCGCCTGAAGTAAGAAAACGCCCTTGCTTCACAATATGATAATTGCAGCTCCAAATTTGATTCTGTCCTACATCAGCAACATAGACTGCATCTTCTTTCATCTCATTAGAAAGCATTGTAATAAACGCTGCTGGATCTACATATGCGGGATTTGGATTGCGTTTTTGAACCATCGTTTCACGGTAACCTTCTAGTGTCTGAATCCATGCCTCATGTTCACATTTCAATTCTTCCTTTGTAATGTCTTCAAAGATATGCCTTGCATCCCCTACAAGCGGAATGGACGGCCCAACATTCTTACCAATCTCTGCGGGGTCCACATCAATATGTACCAAAATCTTATTGGTTGTAATCAAATCTGGTTGGCTAACAGCCCTGTCCGCCACACGCGCACCAACCATAATTAAAAGGTCTGACTCATTCATTGCACGATTTGCATAGGCCTTGCCATTATTTCCAACCATGCCAAAATACATTGGGTCCTCTGTAGGCATAACTCCAATCCCCATCATTGTAGACACAACAGGAATCCGATAATTATGGGCAAATTCACGAAGGGCCAAAACCGCCTCACTCAAATGGACGCCTCCACCTGCACAGATAATTGGTCTTTTTGCTTTCTCTAATTCTTTGATAACCTTTTTAATCTGTACAATATTTCCCTTGATTGTTGGTTTATATGCGCGAATATTTACTTCTTCTGGATATTTAAAATTTCTGATAGCCGCATTTTGTATATCGATTGGAACATCAATCAACACAGGACCTTTTCTGCCAGAATTTGCTATATAAAATGCTTCCTTAAATACACGAGGTATCTCCTCTACATTTTTTATCAAATAACTATATTTTACAAAAGACTCAACAGCCCCTGTAATGTCCGCTTCCTGAAAAACATCGCTTCCAATCAGTTCACTTTTTACCTGTCCTGTAATACATACAATGGGAATACTATCTGCAAAGGCTGTCGCGATACCTGTAATTAAATTGGTTGCACCTGGTCCGCTTGTCACAGCACACACTCCTACTTTACCGGTGACTCGGGCTTCTCCGCTTGCTGCGTGCGCAGCATTCTGTTCTGTTCTCACTAATATTGTCCTAATTTCCGAATCGAGAATGCTGTTGTAAAACGGGCATATCGCCACTCCTGGATAGCCATATACTGTGGTAACGCCCTCTTTCTCGAGACATTTTACGATTGCGTCAGCACCGATCATGTTGTTCACTCTTATCCTTTCAAATGTGATTTATTTTGCCGCAATCACATAAAACTGCTGCAAAACATATTTCATTATACATAATATTACAGATTAAGTAAACCTTTATTTTGAAGAATGGTTTAATTTTCACATTGATTTTGTATACATATTATGCTAAAGTATGCTTATGCAATTAATACACAATGAAGCCGATGGATATTGACCTTAACAGCTTCTTATGAATGAATCCTTTCCAGGATAGATAACAAATTTAAAAAAGGAAACGATAAAAATGAACCGCATTTTACGCAATAAGAAAACAATACTAATCGTCACTGCCCTAACAAGTGCTACCTGTTTTTCCGGCTGCAACAAAGCAAGTGATGAGGAGAAAGCATTGGCCGTTTTTTCGACCTCTATCTCTGAGTTTGCAACCTACATAAAAGATACTGATGAAAAAATAAATGACCTTGATCCTAGTCAAAAAGAATCTGTAATAGAACTTTTAGAAATACTAGATGATATGGATAACCAATTTGAAAATTTTTCCTTGGTTGAACCTCCTTTGCAGTATGCAGGAGTATCAAATTTGGCAAGGCAAGCAAGCACAGATATGTCTCTTGCTGTATCTTATTATCACACGGCATATGAGTCAGAACCTTTTGACGAAAATTATGCCAATGCAGCCTATCAGTGCTATTCAAATTCCATTGAGTACATCCGGTATATTGGATATTTATTAAAAGGAGAAAAAATACCAGAAAACGACCATGTTACGGTATATGAAGAATTAAATAACGAAAATATTTTAGACAAATGGTGGTCAGGAGATGACGAAAACGAAGCGACTTTTGACAATGCATCAGAAGTCGCTAACTAAAAATATTTCTAAACATCGAATCATTTGATTCGATGTTATTCATTTCCCTTGAACTCACGCACTCTTTTATCAGTATCTTTCTGTGCCAAATAAGAGAACGCTAAAAGTGCTAAATCAGAACCACCATCATAAATCATAGCAATTCCCAAAAGAACCATTGTAATTTCATACGCAGTAAATGGATTTAACACCAACAACAGACCAACCACAATTGTAAGAATGGCAGCAATCAATGCAATCCACCACTTATCACTTCCTGCCCTTTTAATGTCTAATGTATACTGAATATCCATCAGTCCATGAATCAATACAATCACTCCTACAACCACTGGAACAATCGACAATACAATGCGCGGTTGTGTACAAATCCAAATGCCAAGAAGGATTAGTACAATTCCCATAAGCATATTAAACTTATTGTAAAAGCCAAGCCGCTCGCCACGCAGAAAACCGATAAGTTGAATAACTCCCATTAAAATCAGTGCCCCACCGATCAAATAGCACAGCAAAACGCCAAGAATATGTGGCCATATCACAAGAACAAGCCCCAATACTACCATAATTACTGCATTGATTAAATAATTGTGCTTCATATCCTGTATAATTGATTTCATAAACAATACCTCCTTATAGACAGGACTATTTTTGATTTCGTATACAAGTATTGTAGCATATTATTTTAAAAAATAATACTGAATTTTTTATATATTATTTTTCTTTGCATCTAAGCACTAAAACACCCACTCATACAATATCGCAAACAGTTCTCTTGCATAATATGTTGGCAGCAGCCATAATGCTGTATCTCCTGAGGCAGCACCATGTTCCAATCCAAGACTATCTGCAACCTTTCCAGCTCTGTATTCATGAAAATTATTGGTTGCAATCGCAATCTGTTCTTTAAGCCCATGTTCTTTTATAATCTCATAAGAAAAAGCAAGATTTTCCCGTGTTGTAGTAGATTTATCTTCCTTGTATATCCGGTCAGGAGCAATACCATTATTTACTAGATACAGATACATACACTCTGCCTCGGAAATCGTCTCATCTATCCCTTGACCTCCTGACACAATACATGCTGAATCTGGATTTGCATTCAAATATTTTAAAGCTGCCTTCAGGCGTTCTTCTAGTGTAATACTAGGTCGTTCCCCATATACTTTGCACCCCAATACTATCACAGTAGCATTTGAAGCTGGTTTCGTATTGGCAGCTTTTATCATCAATATTGTCATAACAATCACAAGGACTATTCCCAAAAGTATCCCTGCTGCCAGAATACTTAAAATTATTCTCCCAATTCTTTTCTGCCAACAAACATGTAACAATCTGTGCACTGTTGGCAGAAACAGTGCATAAAGTATCACACAAATGCAAAACACAAGACCTGCTGTATTTCCTATATTTAATATCCTTCTTCTAAGTACAGGAAGAAAAAAACCGCTAAAGCTGGCTGCACCAAATAAAAACAATAGCAATCTTATAATAATATTCCAAACTTTCAATACTTTATCCTCTCTGTTAGATACTCATGTATAGTCCAGTAAAAATTACTTCCTCTACGCATTGCATTACTAATGCGTCATGTAATAACTTATTTTCTTCTATATGTGCAATCGAGTAGAGACCCCTACTCGCGCGCCGGGCACCCGTCAGCGAACCGATAAATTGGTTTGATGACACATTTCACTTGGGTGCCTGTGTGCACAAAAAGACGACAGATATTTCTGTCGCCTAATTTTTGTTTAAAGTTTCTAAATTACAATTCGTGACGAAACAGCTCTGTACCATTGCTTGTCCTATAAACAATCTGCACTACAAGATCGGAAATACCAATTGTTTCTTTCAGCTCATCACGCATTGGCTGAAACTGATCTTTAAGTCCATCAAATTGTTGCTGCATTTGTGTTTCCATTTCACTTTTCTGCTCATCTGTCAAATCACTGCCGTCTGTGCCAAGAGCCTCTGCCGAAAGTACAAAAACCATAGACAATGTATTGCCTTCTCCCTCAAACTCTGTTGTCATCATTCCATTCGACATTGCGCCAATTGTTGTATTAAGCACCTCCACATATTGAGCAGCTTCCTCAGAGCTTACCCATTCCTCAACAGTCATGCCACCCTCTGCATTCGCATTTGCTGTATCTGTCTGTGCTGTATCTTCTGTATCTGCATTTGCTGTATCTTCTGTATCTGCATTTGCTGTATCTGTCTGTGCTGTACCTTCTGTATCTGTGTTTGCTGCATCTTCTACAGTATTTGTAACTGCTGCTGACTCTGCTGGTGCCTTATCGTTATCTTTTGAACCACATGCTGTCACTGTAAACATCATTGATGTCACAACTGCTACTGATAAAATTACATTAACAATCTTCTTTTTCATCCTAAATTCCCCCTTCTTATGAAAAATCATAAATAATTGTTTAACGTCTTAACAATTTAGCAGTTTATCACTGTTTGATTAATGTGTCAACTTCCAAAACATATTTTCGGAGTGTTGTTTAGAATAACAATAATTTCCTCCAAATTTTAGTGCACTTTATACAGTTTTAAATAAACAATAGTTTAAAATAAATTTTGGTTTCACTCGCCCAATCTAGTAGGCACTGAAACCAAAAGAATAAAAATCTAATTTTATTCTTCTGGTTTGATAGGAACATATTCTACACTACTACTGTGATTAAATGGAAGCGTAATTATCCCGCTCCCCTCTGTAGCCTCCTCAATCCCCTGATGCATTAATGCTATTTTACCGCAACTATCCAGCAGAAAATAATGCCTAGATGTCCATGTATGGTCTTTCTGAAGCCGAAGTTCTGTGATAACATATCCCAATGTATCGGCATGCCCCAAAAATCCAGGGACATATGTCTTTAAAAATACAACTGGCGTCTTTTCATTCTGAAAAGTAATTATATTGCATCCACTAATGGCATCTACAGCAATCTTTTCTCCAGAAGTTTTATTTTGTATCTCATTTTTCAATTCAACCTGATTTTGGTCATATAGTAAAGTTAGTGCATCCATCATAATTGTGGCTACAGTCTGACACGATTCCCCTTCTCCAATCTGAATCAAAAGTAGTGGTTCCTTTTCCTCTGGTTTAACATAAGTGCGAAAAATAGAAAATCCGTTTTCTTCTCTATAACCATCTGGCAATGGAATCTGTTCACCTGTTTTTGTATTTGTCACTTTTAACGCATATCCTCCATCACCACCATTATATTTTAAATCCATTAATTCAATTTGCTCCTCTATGCCATCCCCATCCAAGTCAAGTTTTTGTGGAAAGCCCGCATTAAACGCAAATTCATGGTGATTTGGGAAAATCGCTTCAAGCTGTTTCGCATCTTTCTGCGCAATTTCTCCCACACTTTGACTCGTAATCTCATATGGGACAATAGAATCTATATCTGAAGCCTTTGCATTTTCTGTGCTTGGAACCCAGATACCATCTGTTCCATAAGGCTGTATCATCTGGATCGTTACCGAACTTCCATCCTCATAAAAATCAAATGTCACAGTACAGTTGGAACTATCTGTATTAGATTTTGTCACACGCGTTCCAACTTTATTGGGATTGTTCAATAGATTCAATAGATAAATCGCTGCGGAATCTGGTTCAAACAACTTTTTATACCAATCGTTGGTTCGATTCTCTTTTGCATTTCTATTGAGAGCTTCTCCCGCTCCATTAAAGGAATAATAATCCATCATTGTACCCGTAATACCCTCTGGATAGGCACGATTAAATTCTTCCGCAATACAGATTGCATTCATAAATTCTATTGTCTCTGATACAATAATACCTTTCTCCCCTTCCATTTCAAAGGTGAGAAATTCACGCCATACAGTCACATGTGGGTCAGATGACCATGCATAATACAATATTTCTGCGGAATGTTCTGTCATGCTCACAATGCGATAATTGCGTGCAGTCGCATTATCTTCATTCTCTCCTCCCCAAGGCCACGGACTCGACCAGCCAAACGATACACTTTCTTCCTCATTATCAAACGTTTGACTTAACAGCTCTCTTTCCAAAAGATGCGCCTGCACCTGATTACTGGCAAATTTTAGAATAGTCTTCGTATCACGGTTACAAAATGCTTGTGCCCACTGCTCAATCATTTCTCTTGCATTTATTGTGGACTCTTGTTTATACATGCTAGGCACTAGCGCTTCAAGTGTTGTTTCTACTCCTTTCAAGCGCTCAATAGTTGCTTTCCAATTTTGCTGTAATTGTTTTTCTTCTTTTGAGAAGGCCTGATTATCTAATGTTTCAAGTTGTTTTTGCAATATATTTTTTTCTGTCAAAATCTGTTTTTGCATTGCTTCCACATCTGTTATATTTTTCTGAAATTCCTGATTTGTTATTGTAGTGTCTTGGCGCAAATTATTGGAAATATTTTGTGTCAAAACATCTGCTTCACGCAAAAGTCTTAGTGCGTCTGTTTTCACAAAAATAGAACCGTCTATCATGAAATTATCTACATTTTGTTTTGAATCAGTCAAGAGGATTTCAGACGAATTTTTAGCATCAAATAACAAAGTACCATAATCTGTAGTAATAAATTGATAGTGATACTTTTGGTCTTCTGTAACTGCAATCAGTCGATTACCTTCAATCTCGTAATTTCCATAGGATAAATAAGAACTAAGCGCATCGTAAGAAAATGTAAATTTCCCGTTTTGGGATACTTTTAAACTTGGGATACTTTTATTTTCCTTCTGTTCATTCGACGGCAAAAAAAGACAATAATCCCCATCTATTGTGATGATTGTTTCTGCAAATTCTGTTTTATCTGTTTTCTTCTGTGTCATAAAACACACTGGAACAATCATACATACCAATATTCCTACCACCAAAATCCAAAAGGTAGGTTTTTTATAATGCAGCACATTTTTCACGCGCTCTTTGACACTAACTTCCCCAAAAGCAATTGGACATGCTGCAATCATGCAGCGATTGACTGCGCTGTTGAGAAGTGCTTGAGAATATGCCTTTTTATGTTCCACACCAAGTTCACGGATAACACACTCATCACAAATCAACTCAATGTCCTTACAGAGTATAATATAGGCAATCCACACACAAGGATTAAACCAATAAATTGATAGAAGCACAAATCCAATAGGTTTTATTAAATAATCTTTTCTCTTTCTATGTGTCAATTCATGTCGAATCACATAGGGAAGTTCCTCGTTGGAAATACTGTTTGGAATATAAATACGCGGAAAAATAACCCCAAATAAAAATGGACTTTCAATCGCATCACTTCGATAAATTTTTACAACGTTCTTTCCTTTGTACCCATTATCTAGTACAATTTCTACTGGCACAGACAGTTTGACACGGCTTCTAAGACGCAACCAGCTAAACAACATATAACCAAACATCAATATCATACCGCCAAGCCAAAATCTCGTCCATATTTCCACTCTAGTAATTGGTTTATGTTTGTGATTCTCTTGCATAGGCGTATTTTCATATGGAATTGATGAATTATTTGATTGCTGTTTTTCTAACATGGTTAAATTTATATCGGGCTGCACTGTTTGGTAAATATAGTTCTCTGCCATTTGTGTATTTGGAATCAAACTAAATATAGATTCAACTGAAAATGGAACCACCAAACGGATTCCAACCAACAGCCACAAGAAACTCCGCATAGATTTTGGTGCTTTTCGCAACAGAAATCGCACCAGTAAAACTGCTAAAATAAGATAACTTGCTGAGCTACTCATATGAAAAATATTGATAAATAGTTTCTCCATCGCTCACCCTCCATGCTACTATTCCACTCTGTTCTAATCCTTATAATTGTCAATAATCTTCTGAATTTCATCAATTTCTTGTCTGGACAAATTCTTTTTTCGTGTAAATGCCGCAATAAAACTAGGAAGTGACCCTGAAAACGTTCGTTCGACAATCTCTGTACTCTCTGCTGACTGTGCATCTTCTCTGGAAACCAGCGAAGTCACGATTGCATCTTCGGATTTAATCACACCGCGCTCAGAAAGTCTTCGTATCACAGTGTATGTTGTAGACTTTTTCCACTCTAACTTTTCTCTACATAATCGAACCAATTCACTGCTTGTCACTGGCTCATTCTCCCATAAAATCTCACAAAAACGGTATTCACTCTCAAATATTTTTGGCACTTCCATTTTCTCTCCTCCATTCTATACGCAAAAGGTCTAATGCATTAAACTCAATGTTAGTTTAACACATTAGACCAATGCTGTCAATACTATTCCATTTTAATTCCCATGCCGCCTTTGGCGGCACAAATAGATAGGAAAAACGCTGTCTTTTGCGTTTTTCCTGTGCGAAACTTAATCGTTCTAAGACAGTGTCTTTCGCTGCCTTAGAACGATTAAGTTTCGTACTACTTTCGATGCAACTTTTATGGATTCTTTTCGATAAAAATATTCAAGCTTGTATGCTGTTATATTGGTTATTGCTTTGTTCCATTAATATAGGGTTCAACCCCATTACTTTTTCATAAAATAACAGAATAACACTGAAAAAAGAATCCCTTCCAGCACAACACAAACAATCATTTCTGTCAACATTTTATAAAGTCCTGTTAAGGTAGAAAGATTTCCAAGAAGAAATAGATATCCTGCTGCCAGAGCTACTCCTGTTAGCGTTAACCCATAAATGGCTTTATGAATTCTACATCCACGAAGTCGCAAAAAATTGGACAGAACAAAAATACCAAGCTGGGCGCCAGCTATCATTTTAAGCCATCGGTCTAAGTAAAAGCCTGTCTCCTCTAATGGTATGTTAAATATATAGTCCTCTCCTCTGCCCATTGGAATACTCCAGAAAATAATAATTGCAAAGTACACTCCAATCAACACAATGCTAATTCCAATAAAAACCCACGATAACCTTGACTTTTTAGATGGCACTATATTCCATGATGCCAAACCATATGCGATAAAAAGAAAAAATGGAAAAGACAGATACAACAAGTTAGCTCCAAGTGGCATTTGAGAATCTTGTATCGCCAAAAATCCGCCTATTATCACAATTGTCAACAATAGTATACCAAGCACTTCATTTTTCATATAGTGTTTTTTTATCTTCTTAAAATACGAAATTTTTGTTGATTCTCCTTGCTTGTCAGTAAGTTCGACTTTCTTTAGCAACTCCAACTTTGTACGACATTGTTCGCAATTTTTCAAATGTGTATCAACAAGGTTTCTACTCTCCTCTGAACAGATTACATCCAGATACAATGGCATCAAATCTTTGATTACATTACAATCCAAATCTTTCATTCACGCTCTCATTCCTTTCTTTTTAATAGTAATTGTTTCTTCCCACGATAAAAAGTTACTCTAGCCCAGTTCTCACTTTTACCTACAATTTTGAAATATTCCCTACACAGTTCTTTCATGTGACACCTCATTTCTATTTTCTTGTAGTCTTGAATAACGCTTTGCTAATATATCCGTTTAGAAGTGGTTCGCCACAAAAAGAAATATCAAAATTTCTAATAAAATGTTGAAAAACTGTCAAATCCCTACTCGTCATATTGTAAAATCTTTTCTGTATACTTTCGCTCCATATCATGTTTTATTTTTCGGTTCTCCACAGACTCAAAAATAATCGAGAAATCATAATCTGCCGGATACAATTGTTCTGCTGCCACATGAAGTTTGACACGCTTATGGTTAATCCAGATTTTTTTGTCTGGCAGCTGTACACGCAAAACACCTTTCTCATTAATAGATTCGCACACAATACCAATTTTCTGATCTGGAAATATCATCACACTATCTCCAAGATGATACTTTGTACTAAGGTCTGTTTTTGGACTAGGCTTTTTTTGTTTTGAAATCTTATATGTATTTTGCTTCCAAATAGTGTTCTCCTCGCCGTGAAACTGATAATTTTCTACGGCTGTCTCACCGTAAGCTGCCTTGACAGCCGTCCGCAACATATTTTTTGGCATACCCAGTCTGCCAGCAATATAAAATGCACAGCTCTCCCCAGCCTCTCCGATAACCATTTGATAAGTTGGCTTTAAAGTCTCTTTGTCAAAAGTCATTCTCGCATTAATAATATCTTGTGTTTTGTCCGCATATTCTTTGACCTCGGGATAATGTGTTGTAACAAGGAATAAACAATCACTTTTGCGAAGCTCCTCCAATATTGCAACAGCGATCCCCATACCCTCTGTTGGGTCAGTGCCAGAACCCATCTCGTCCAGAATTACAAGACTATCGTGGTTGACTTCGCGCAATACTTCCAGCACATTTTTAATGTGTGCGGAAAATGTGGAAAGATTCTCCGCGATATCTTGGCCATCACCAATATCGCACAAATAACTACTATTCATACAAATATCAGCTTCTTTACAAGCAACGTGGAGTCCACACTGCGCCATAAAACAACTAAGCATGACGGTCTTAATTGCCACTGTTTTTCCGCCGGTATTTGGTCCTGTAATAATGATTCCTCTTGCCTGCTTACCAATTTCAAATTGCAGCGGAACATTTATTGCTCTATCCATTAATGGGTGTCTTGCATCTTTTAAGATAATGCGGCGTTCTGTATTGATAGTCGGTTCTACAGCATCCATATCCAAACTAAGTTTTCCTTTTGAAAAGATAAAATCCAACTTTTCCATAACACGAATATTTTCATTCATTAATAGAACAGACTCCGCAACCATTGCGGTTAGTGTATACAAAATACGATATACTTCGTTTTCCTCACTGATGCGCAACAACTGTAATTCTTCATAATATTTTGCAACGCTAACTGGTTCAATAAAGAACGTGTTTCCTGTAGCAGACTTGTCAATCACTGTTCCTGATATCTTAAATTTATATTCTTTTTTCACAGGAACGCAAATTCTGCCGTTGCGTGTAGTGCAATAGCTGTCTGCCATACACTCTTTGTTTGTACGCATTAGTTGTTCTGCCTTCTGTTTCATCTGCTCTTGACAACGTATCATATCGGTCCTAATTTGTTTGAGTTCTTTGGACGCATAATCATCAACCGCACCATTTCTAATCTGGCGACTAATCTCCTCTCGAAGCGTTTCCACTGCGTCAAGATTTTCCTCATAATAAGCAAGTGGGTTTTCGTACTGTTTTCCTCTATTAAGATAATCCTTTAAGCGCCTGACAGCAACCAAAACTTTTTCCACCCGCTCTAATTGATATGGTATCAGACAATCACCTTTTTCAGCAATCGCTAAAATCTCTTTTGCTTCCGCTACATTCTGTAAAGGAGGGGTTCCAAGCTTCTCCAGCAAAATTTTACTGTTGGTCGTATCTCTAATTTGCTTTCTCAACTCACCTTCTGCCAGATAGCAAGACACTCCCGCAATTGCTTCCTTTGCGCAGTCTGTGACAGCAAGCGCTTTCCAATATTCCTTTATTTTGTCAAATTCAATTTGTTTTTCGATATTCATTTCTTTTTTCCTTTCTATAAAATTCTGCGAAATGCGCAGCATAACACATTCTATTATTTACCTTACAACGCAAAAAAGACCATAGTCACCCGCCTGAACGTGTCTATACTATGGTCTTCTCTCTTGATGAAACAAAAAGCAAATGCACAATCGAATAAGGCAGATTTATCTTCCTTACTCTATATTAGGCGTTTGTCAGCTTCTGCTGATATTTTTCCTTTGGACGCCCGTGTGCAATCGAGTAGGGAAGTCTATCTTCCCCTACTCGCGCGCCGGACGCGGGCAGCATTTGCTGCTTATTTCCTCTCCGCGTCCGTGTGCATAAAAAAACATGACCATACAGCCATGTTTTAATGATTCAAAAATATATACCATCATATAAAACAATTGTAAGGCGAAAACGTCAATAGCATTCGCTATCGACAATGGGCAGACTTTTAGCGCAAACATAAATAAGGCCAAAAATCACCCTGCAATATTTACTTTGCAATTTTCTCCATTACAATTAAATTTAACATGCAAACTCCTCCATAAAAGATAATATAACCAGTTATTTGTCAACTGTTCCTAATTATCATACGTGCAAAAAAGCTTATTGTCAAGTCTATTTTATTACTATCTATATTTTAATCCTTGCCAAATATAACAAAAACTATCGTTTTTTAGCACTTTGCTAATATTTATTACAGTTGCAATACTGCATCAAAGCGTCCTAATACTTCTTTACTTCTATCATGTGTTATCACAATAACAATTTTATCCTGAATACTAAAAATCATATTAAAGATTTCATTCGCTGTCTCTGCATCCAGATTGCTGGTCGGTTCATCAAACACAAGAACATCATAGTTATGCACCATAAAGCGCGCAATATCAATTCGCTGCTTTTCTCCAAAAGAAACTTCACCGGAATCAGATGTACCAATTTCCTTTTGCACCAACTCGCTATTAAGCTTTAAATCCTGACAAACTTGATTCAATTCTCCATTCGAGATATTTTCTCTATAAAGTACAATATTATCTTTGACAGAACCGTCAATCAGAAATTCATTGCGCTGGATATAGCCAATCTTTTGATAAACACTGTCTGAATCAATAGTTCGGATATCTTGATTATTAATTCGGACTGTACCCTCATACTCATTTTCTGTCAAATATTTCATCAACAAATGCATCAATGTTGACTTTCCTTTTCCAGATTCGCCGACAATCGCATATTTTCTCCCAGCTTCAAATGTCGTATGGAATCCCTGAAATATCTCCTTATTTCCAAACTGAAGATTCACATTATGAAATTCTATTTTTTGCACTTCCCCTAAAATCTCTTTTTCTACCTTTTCTTCTATTGTCTGTTCCTGATCAATCCGACAAATAATTTCTTTTGTTGTTCCCATTAGATTTTTTTCTTCTACAAAAAACTGTAATGGAGAAAATACCCCATTTAAAAGCTGTACTGCTGCAATTAAAAGGCCCACTGTCATATCTCCACGAAGTACAAACCAGATACCCACAGCCATACACAAAAGCTGTGAAAGCATTCCAATTGCCATTCCTATATTATTTGATGTAATTTTTGCAAACAGATAATGCATTCTGGACTTTTCATATTCATAGTCTTTTGCATTTAACTTTTCCTGAAAAAGTTTTCCCAATCCTAAAAGCTTTACCTGTTCAAAGCCTTTTAAATAATTTTCAAGCAATGCCATGTAAACACTGTTGTTGTGCGTGTATTCCACCGTCTTTCTTGCCATAATAGTTCCTGGAATCTGAGAGAGGACTACCGTAATAAATGAAATAATAACAAAAGAAACTCCAAGCTTCCAGTTGATTACAAATATGGATAACAGACAGACAGCTGCAGATAAAATATGGGAAACAATATTGCATTTTGGCATCAAATAATTGTCTACCACAAGGTCAATATCCTTGGAATATAAACTTAAATAATGTCCATTTTTCTCAGCAAAAAATGTATTTAACTCCTTATGATAAAGTGCCTTATAAAGATTTGTCTTTAAAAAACGTACAATTTTGTTGACATAGATAATTTTTGTACAATTATATACAAACGAAACAATTAGCCAACATACCGCCATATAAATACATGTCAGCATAGATGTTTGAAGTGAATCCGTTGGGTCAATTACCACGTCAATTACTTTTCCAAGACAAAAAGAAAACCGCGCCATAAAAATTGCCGAAATAAACCCTAAAATCATTGTTAGAATATAAATTCCCCTATATTGTTTTTCCGCTGTTGCCATAATCGTAATCTCCTTTTCTTATTCCTTTTGTATTTTGATTCCAATCATAAGAAAAAAGACCACAGATGTAAATAGCTTTTCATCAAGTGGTCTTCTTTTTAAGATAAGAGGTTTATTTTAGGAACTCAAACTCCGCTTTGTTTATACTTTCTCCAACTACATCCAATATAGAGTATAATTACCACAGTCACATAGAGAAAAATTCCCGGCCATACCCACGGATAATGCATCTGCATAATGTCTAATTCACTTGCTCCATTCATAATCAGTACAAAGGGAATTGTATAATAAAATGGAAAGATATGTCGAAAAAACTGTCCAATCAATATAGGTAATACACAGCACAAAACTTTTCCAATGCGAGCAGCAGTTTTGTTCAAAGTATCTGGCACCAGACACATCAGCGCAATCCCCGGTAGAAATAAGATAATCAACTGACTTACTTGAAATATTACCCCACGAAAATTATCCCGTCCTATCATGTTCAAAAAAACAGGCAATACCAGTCCACAATAGACTGAAATGGACTGCTACAGTGCGCCGAAAAGTACAATGACAGCGCGGCTGCTTCCATAATTCCAAACAAACTTTGTAGTAGATAAAACGATAAATACTTTTGTACACTCCAAGTAGAAACATTGTGATAGTCATTCCATTCCCATACAGTATCCTCCACTACCTGACCGCTAAAGCAATCTAATCCATCCAATCCAAATACACCCCATACAAACAAAAAATCCAAAAGAATAACCACGACAAATACACTGACTGCAATTGTCATACCCACAGCAATTTTCGCTGTGATATCCTTTTGTTGTCCTTCTTTTGTGCTAAACAAAATCTGCTGTGTATTATTATAATTTTCTTCTGAATAAATCGGAGACAAAGTAAGAAGGATTAATACCATTCCCAAAACGCACCCAATTCCTAATACACTCTCAAATACTTCCCAACCATATGTATATTCTAACAGCAATGGTTTTTCTGTCGCTACACTTGCTTTGCCGAAATCTGTCTCTGCAATTGGGGTCGTATGTGTTGCCACTTTATAATCATCATATGCACGAAAATATCCATCAGAAAATCCATTCATAATAAATTCATTGAGATAATTACGGTCCAAAAATCTGCCATAATCTTCTTTTACACCGTTTGGAAATCCATATTTTTCTGCAATTGCTGTCACCTTTTCATCGGTCAAGACTCCTTTAAATTCCTCTGTAATCTGTCTATTAATCCGAACTGCCTGCAACCCTTTATATTCAGCTCCATTTACCGTTGCATAATTGTCTATGGCAAGTGTATACATAAATAACAACAAAATTATAAGCACTGCGGTAGCACTAAATAAAAACAACTTCCTCGAACAAATTTTATATAACTCCATTTTGTATAATCGCATATGCTTCCTCCTATTCCCAAGCTCCTCTATGATGATTGCGCTCGCACAAATAATAATATAAATATGCATCCTCTAAAACGGGTTCCATAGCCTTTGCATCCTGATGTGGACTTTTTTGTGAGACCACGCGAAGTTCTACTTGTCCTTCCCGCTCACTGCCTCTTAGATTACTCACTGCATAGGTCGCGTTCAATTCTTCAGCTTCCTTTTCTGACACAACACATTTCCATACACAGCCAGCGACAGGTTCCAAAATCTGTGCCTGTGTCCCCGTCTTGATAAATGCCCCCTGTTTCATAATCATAATTTGGTCTGCGATATACTCCACATCCGATACAATATGCGTTGAAAGAATAACAATGCGGTTTTTGCCTAGCGCACTAATAATATTTCTAAATCGCACACGCTCTCGCGGGTCTAAGCCTGCTGTCGGTTCATCCAAGATTAGTATCTTTGGCTCGTTTAAAAGTGCCTGCGCTATACCAATCCGCCGCAACATTCCACCGGAAAAGGTTTTTAATTTTTTATTGCGTGCCTCTGTTAATCCCACTGTCTCAAGTAAATTATCAATCCGTTCTTTTGCAATCTTTGAATCAATGGCTTTTAATGCTGCAATATAATTTAAAAAGCGCACAGCACTAAAATCTTTATAATAGCCAAAATCCTGTGGCAGATACCCTAAAAGGTTTCGATATGTGCCCCCAAGCTGCCTAATAGGGATTCCATCACATGTTATCTGGCCCTGCGTTGGTTTTAAGATACCGACAATCATACGCATCAAAGTCGTTTTCCCAGCACCATTTTCCCCCAGAAGTCCATATACACCATGCTCAAAACTTACTGTCAGATTTTGTACTGCCTTTTTCTCTTGTTTTTTATCTCTATATACTTTCTCCAATCCTGTCAACATTAATCTGCACATAGAATTTCCCCCTTTTCTAATACGCTAAAAAACCGTTTGATTTGCATAGCAAAGATGCCAATCCCCGCAAGTAATGCAACAATCCAAAAAACCGTTGCCGACGCTTCATACAGCACAGGCATCGAAGCCAATATCCCCCAGAAAAATGCTGAAAAAATGCCCGCTGCAATCAACAATAAAATGTTTCTCCTTCCAATCTCTGTAAGCATGATGGTCATACAAATACATTCCGTCGATACAAAGGGAACAAGAATATAGATACCAGTCATCAGTATATCCTTTTCTAATCTAATATTTGTAAAGATTGTAAATATCATCAATGCCGCAAGGCTAAGAAGTCCTGAATAGGTCATTTGAAATGTTGCAAGTTGTCGTACATTGAAATAGCAGGTCGCCTCCAGCTCTGTTACTCGTGAAAAAAATAAACTGCCAACTTCCAAGAATGACAATGCCCCAAGCACTCCTGAAATAATCATTCCAAGCTTTTCCCAAGAGTGTATATCAAACCAGTTTGTCCAAACCAAAACTACAATGCTAATGCAAATTGCTAGATGCATCCATAATATAGTTTTATTCATATGATAAATCTGTCCTTTTATAATCTGCCACCACGAACTAATTTTATTTTCTTGTTCTGTTGTTCGGACTTTGACATACTCCAAAGTCTCTCTCTTTTTGGACACATCAATTATGACATTGCTGTCATTTTTTACAAATATTTCTTTGACTTCGTTAATCTTTTCACGCATAATCTCCTCCTATTTTTTTCCGAATATTAGCGATTCCGAGTCGAAACCGTGACTTTGTTGTTGAAAGGCTGCAACCTGTAATTTTAGCAATCTCATGAAACTTTAACTCGTCATGAACTCGCAGTATCACAACTTCTCTCTGTTCCTGTGGTATGCTCTGCAACAGCTCGCGCAGATAAAACTCACGATCACAGTCTGCAATTGTTCTAAAATTGCTTGAATGTTCGTCCCTTCCTGCGTCTTCAAGCATCTCAAAAGAAACTATATTTTCATGTTGTATAGATTGCTTACGGAAATAATCACAACACAGATTGCGCGCAATCATAATGAGATACGCTCTAAGATTCTTATGACCGCGAGAATCCATGTATTTCATATATCTTAGAAATACTTCCTGTGTAATGTCATAAGAGTCTGTTGCATTCCCAGTAAAATACCGACAAAAGCGATAGACGTCCTCGTAATGCACTTCAATCGCCAACTGAACATAATCTTGTCTGTTTTTCTGATTAATCATTTGTCACCCCTGCAAGGAAATTTATCGCAACAGTTCAGCCTAAGACTTTATGCTATACTGCAAATTATGGCTTATACAAACCACATAGTAATAGAAATGCAATAGGCCCCACAACATAACTTGTTGCTTGTAACAGGAAGCCGAAAGCTGAACTGTTACAATTTATCTGTATACATTATATAAGACTATAAATGAGCAAATCTGAAAATTGCACAAAAACGAATAATTTGAATCGATCAGCAAATGGAAAAATTCGACTTAATGCAAATTATTTGTACATATCATATTTGCTATCTGTGTACTTTTGAGCAAACTGCAAATCAAATTTAGTAAACATTTTAAATTTGCTCATTTATAGTATAAGACTTATTTTTTCCCAAAATGGATTAACAATTTAAAAATATTTTTCTATAATTGTATTTTGCGCACCACTTATAGAAGTGCTAAAAATCGAGTAGGGAAGATTCATCTTCTCTACTTGCGTACCGGGCACCCGTCAGCTTCTGCTGACAAATTTCACTT
>BLMC01000009.1 GCA_011959805.1 Lachnospiraceae bacterium
CGAACTCCCATCTGCCTGCTTTGGCGGGCGTACAAATCAGGATGGGTGAAATTTTAGTTTCACACGAACTCTTATTAATTCATAGACTTTCTACGTCTTTTATGCCTAAATATTTTGAGAAAATTTTGACAAACTATTTATCACAAAAGTAAGAAGAATACTCTTGTACAGCAGTCTCATAAAGATTATTTCCGTCCGAATCGACTACAACAATCACCGGAAAATTTTCAACTTCTAACTTGCGAATCGCTTCTGTACCCAAATCATCATAGGCAACAACTTCCGATGCTATAATAGATTTGGACAATAATGCACCCGCACCGCCAACAGCAGCAAAGTAGACTGCGTTATTGCGCACAATCGCATCTTTTACAGTGTCGCTTCGCTTCCCTTTTCCAATCATACCTTTTAATCCAAGGTCAAGCAATCTTGGCGCATACTTATCCATACGACTTGCGGTTGTAGGACCTGCCGAGCCAATCGGTCTACCTTCTCTAGCCGGGGAAGGTCCCATATAATAGATGATATTATGTGCCATATCAATAGGCAACGGTTGGTTTTGGTCAAGTGCTTGGTTTATGCGCTGGTGCGCTGCATCGCGCGCTGTGTAAATCGTTCCTGTTATATATACATAATCTCCTGCCTTTAAAGATTTTGCAGCCTCATCTGTAAGCGGTGCTTTGACATGCTTTTCCATTTTCCATTTCCTCCTCAATATAGATAAGCCAACTGTTTATAGACATAATCTGGTTTATTTTTTATAAAACTATCTTTTTCTATCGTTTCGTCTGGTGGATAAAAAAAGTTAAAAATATGTAACTGATAATACCATTCACCTGTATCATAGTCTGTTTTGCGCTCATTCCAAATAATTCTTCCATACTGTCCGGGCGATAATATAAAAGCTGTTTCATTTAAAAGGTCCTTTTGATAGAACCATGATGCTATATTTTGATAATCCTTGTTATGTCCTCTGCGAACTGGCTTAATGCCTTCATAATGGACATAAGACAATTCATATTCATCTGCTCTTTTGCAAATAGATATATTTTCTATCTCCTTAATATTATCAACATCATACAAATTATATGCAAATCTTTTTATCCACGCAATACGCCTTTGTGTTTCGTATGTAATGCGTTCTGATTCCCATCCCCACAATTCCCACAGGGAACGATATCGTTCTGCACAATACTGCTCATGTTGTATTGCATCCAAAATCAATTCTTTCTCTTGATAAAAATTAAGACTTTGAACAAACACACAATCTTGAAAACAATTTGTGTACCACTGTGAGGTGTATGAATCCCACATACTCTGGGTAAATACTCCATCTTTATTTCTAAGAGGCAATTCCTCCAAAAGATATTCCTGCGGAAACTGGCGGCGCACATTTTCACCCTTTACACCGCGCTCCTCTTTGTTCCATTGTAGACAAATTTTTTGAACTAAGAGCATTAAATATTCCCTCCAATCTTTTATTTTTTCTCATTATAAGCACTCAAATTATGTATTAAAAAAATTTCCTCTAATAACTTTTATCTTATTATATCAATCATATTATATATAATACATATTATATTACATTAATAGAAATATTGTCTCTTTTATAACAATAGCCATCCAAAATTAAGTTTCTAAATAATAAGAAACCTTAGATATATGAATTGGTTCTATTTCGACAGAGTTGATTCTTATGTTTCCAAATGTGGTGATTACAAGAGCACATTTTACCGTTTTATTTCGACAGAGTTGATTCTTATGTTGCAATGAGTCTGATAATAGTTTTGATTTTTTAAGGTATTGAATATTTTATCAAGAGTTGTTACTTTTTTGTATTGTCATAATAATTTCATCAAAAGAGATTGGTGCGTACTGGGTTCGTTCTACAGAGACACAATAATGTTGGTTGCTATAAGTTTTAAAAATTGGAGAATTATGCACATGACCAAATATATTTGCATACGGCATATTGGTGTTGACATACAACGGTTCATGTGACAATATCCAAAAATCTTTGAAAATAATAGGATAATCATAGACTTCCATAAAACCACAATCCCGATAGTATTGGTTTGTCTGTATATCATGATTTCCCTTGACAAGAAATTTTCTTCCATTCAACTGTGCTAATATCTCTTTTTCTTGTCCATTTGCACCAAAATCTCCCAAGACATAGATCGTATCTTGCTGATTGACACGACTATTCCAGCGTTTTTGTAACACATTATCCATCTCTGTTATATCCACAAAAGGTCGATTTTCATACAACCGAATATTTTCTTCCCCAAAATGGGTATCTGCAATAAAATAAACCATATGAACTCCCATCTACCCGCTTTTGCAAGCTCTCAAATCAAGATGAAAAACGCTGTCCTTTGCGTTTTTCCTGTGTGAAACTTTAATTTCACACTATACTCAGGAACCGATTACTGACACGAGATAAAATGGTACTTTGTCGTCCTGATGTGTCTCAATCAACTCAATCTCCACATGATGTTTTCCATAAGGCAGATGCTCTGCGATGGTATCCAGATGCAAACTATCGCCCCATGTCTCCTCAAAATTTCCGTCGAGAATCACGGCATTGTCCCTGTCGCCATCCACTACAGCCTGTGCCACACAAGTAGGCTTTATCACCGATTTGCGATACTGTACGCCAATGCAACTTCCCTCTATATCAAAACCGATATGTGCACCCTTTTTATCTGCTGTCCAGCCACGTCGAAAGATTTCCCGAATATCATTCTGTGGCTGTTGATCTGCCATAAAGCCCTCGTTTACTGTCATAATATTTTCACTGTTATCATTCTGATATCTGACAGAATTTTCATATGCATTTTGGGTTATCGGTGTTATTTTCTGTATCTCTAAATGATTCTCTTTTGCCTCATTTCCTGACTGCAATTCTTCATAAACCTTCTCTAGGAAATAAATAATAACCTCCGCCATCAGTCCATGTCCTTCGTCGTTTGGATGCAAATCATCCTCAGTCACATCACGACTTGTATAAGTGCCATCTAACACTTTTTCATACAATGTTGGCTTCATGCTTACACATGGCAAATCATATGCTTTGCCAATTTTAATATGCTGTGTCTGTGCATTCACACCGTCAATATAATATACACTGTTTACAATCAGCACTGCTGGTTCTGTCCGATAACGATAAATTTTTCGGATTAATCCCTCATAGGTTTCTAGGAAATGTTCATTGTCCAAGTCATTTACACTAAACTCAACAACGGTAAAGTCAATTTCTTTTGACAGTAAATCACTGTCCACCCGCGCTACGCCAAACTGTGAGGTTGTGCCACCAATCCCCGCATTGACATAAGTAATTGTCGCCTTGGGAAACTTCTCACACCACCACCGATACACAAGATATGCATAGCAAGTCTCAGGAGTGGAGGACAAACAGCCCTGCGTGATAGAACCGCCTAAAAATCCCACGGTAACTGCTTCTCCGCGCATCGCTTTCTTCATCGCTCTCTCAATTCGATAAAGATTTCCTTTATTTAAAACGCCCTTACTACAATCGATTCCATACTTTTGTGTACGCATCTGTTTCTCCTCCTGTTCCCCAAAACTATCGACTTATATATTCCAAATTTTTTCTGATAAACTCACATCTTTGTTCTACACATTCTACTGAACGCAACGGGTCTTCGGGTGTATGAAACACATAGTCTACAAGCTTGTCAACTGTCGTTGTTGCCACATGCAACCTTGTATCACTCGATGCATAATAGATATATACATCTCCATTTTCTCTTGCAATCGCACCGTTTGTAAACACAACATTCGATACATCGCCAACCCGTTCTGCCCCAAGCGGTGCAATTAGAAATCCGCCCGGCTCCGCGATTACACTTGTAGGGTCATCTAACGCTGTGGCAAACGCATACACTACATAGCGAAGACCTGCTGCGGTGTTTCGCACACCATGCGCAATATGGATCCACCCCTTATCTGTCTTAATGGGTACTGCTCCCGCACCGTTCTTTGCCTCCGTAATCGTGTGATATTTTCTCTTGCTTGTAATAATTTCTTCATCAATGACCGCATGTGTAATATCGTCGCAAAGTCCAAAACCAACACCGCCACCGCTTCCTGTATCAATAAAATCATCCATTGGTCTTGTATAAAACGCATATTTTCCATTGACGAACTCTGGGTGCAACACAACATTTCTCTGCTGTGGAGAGCGCAATGTTTTTAAATTCTCAAGTCGCTCCCATGTCTTTAAATCCTTTGTTCGCACAATTCCTGCCGCCGCTACTGCCGCGGATAGGTCATTAACCTTTGTGTCCTTGCTCTCAGAACAAAACACACCGTAAATATAACCGTCCTCATGCTTTGTAAGACGCATGTCATATACATTGGTTTCTTCTGGACACACATCTTCAAGCAAAATAGGATAATCCCAAAAACGAAATCCGTCAATGCCATTATCGCTCTCTGCCACTGCAAAAAACGATTTTCTGTCATTTCCCTCGACGCGCGCCACAAGATAAAACCTTCCATTTAACTCAATTGCACCAGAATTGAATGCACAGTTCACACCCAACCGTTCCATAAAATATGGATTCGTTTCAGGGTTCATATCATACTTCCAAAAAGGTGGAATATGGTCTCTCGTCAATACTGGATACTCATAACGATCATAGATGCCATTGTAAAAATCACTCTTTCTATTCTTACGATTGACAATTTCCTCGTATCGTTTCATTACCATTGTCTTGTTTTGTTCAAATATATTTCCCATGTCAACCTCCAATCCGAAATCACTTTCGTTGTTCTTCGTCTGTATCTTTTGCAGTCTTAGAACGCCTCTTTGTCCATTCTTTGAATCACTTCAAAACACATTCTGCCATTGTGATATGGACACTTCCACGGTTCTACAATTGGCTGTGTCTCGTCCGGTGTACCATCTGCCTTCACACGCCAATACCATTCTCGCCCTGCCGTATAACCATCCCGTTTATCAATGAAATGTTCTTGAATAAATCCCCAAACCTTCTCTGCTGCACTAAGATATTCCACGCGCCCAGTCTTTTCATATCCATTTAGAAATCCAACGACAGTTTCCGCCTGCACCCACCAGATGCGCCATTCGTTGACGATTCCCTTCTCGCACTCGTTTGCAAGAGAAGTACCATCAAACGCCACCTTATAAATCTGGTCGGTCAAATCCTGTGTGATAGGAGACATCTTTTTCTTATAGGCATCATCATTTAATACCGTGGTTCCTCGGTCTACAAGCCATGCGGTCTCGATATCATGCCCATAAGAGTGCAAATCTATAATGGTATTCCAGTTCTTATCAAAAAATACTTCCTGGCGATGCAACTTTGGGTTGTAAATCTTTTCTGCCACAAGGTCCATCATCCATCTGATTTTCTCTGCAACCTTCTCATTGTGGTCTACCCGATACAGTTCCGTGTACGCCTCAAACACATGCAGTAAGGTGTTCATTGTCTTTGATGCCATCACACCATTTTCCGAAAGCTTTTCATTGTCAATCTCATGAAATTCCTCATCAAAGGCTTCCAAATATCCCAGCGAATCGCGCATCTTCCCCTCAATTAAATCATAGAGTTGATATGCCATATCTAATGCTTCTTTCTCCTTACTTGCCTCATAGTAGGACGCTAACGCATAGATCGAAAATGCTTGATTGTAAGTATGTTTTAATGTCTCAGCGGGAGTCCCATCATAATTCACAGACCAATATACACCGCCGTTTTTCTTGTCCCAACAAACATTTTTTAAAAAATCAAATCCATGCTTTGCTTCATCCAGGAGACTGTCTTCTTTTAAAAGTGTATATGCGTTTGCAAAAAACCAAGTAATACGACTGTTCAGGATACAACCTTTAACCGCTTTTTTATCCGTTTTCAAATCAAATCCAAGATAACCTATGTAACCACCGTTCTCATAATCCCTTAGACTTTTCCAAAACGGTATCATCTCTTTTGTAAGATGCGCCATCACCTCGGAGCGCATTTTTGAATTAGCCATATTTAGCCTCCTAATAACAAGAAATATTTAACTCTATTTTATCTTAACAATTAATCTGTCCGACTGCAATTAGGAAATATTCCGAAAGTATTTGTCTATTTTTACTTAAAAATAATTTACTGCACCATTTCTCTGAGTCTGCGCAAAAGATGCAGCAAATTATTTTAGGTATTTTTAGTTTATTTTAGCCTTTTACCGCGCCGGCTGTTAATCCTGAATAAATCTGGTTTTGGAATGCTATAAATATAATTAACGCGGGAAGTAATGTCATGATAACACCGGCACAAATTAGATTGTACTGGTTCCCAAAAGGTCCTGTAAAAGTATAGAGTGCCAAAGAAACTGTCTTTAAATCTGGTTTTGTCAAGTAGAGCATCGCATTGTAATACTCGTTGTAGATTCCTACCCCTTTTAAAATCGCACAGGTCACAATTGCTGGCTTTAACAGCGGAAACAAAATTCTGTAGAAAATTGTAAAGTAATTCGCTCCGTCCATGTACGCCGATTCGTCAAGCGAAACCGAAATATTTTCAAAGAACTGTATAAAAACGTAAATAGAAATTACATCGGTACCCATACTCAAAATAATATATCCATATAGTGTATCAATAAATTTTAACTGATACATCAATTGATATGTAGCAACCTGCATTGCAATCCCCGGAAGAAGTGTCGCAAAAAGAAATAAGCTGCGAATCAGTCCATTTCCTGGAAACTTAAAACGGTTCAATACGTATGCAATCATCGAGCCAATCAGCACAGAACCAACCACAACGCAAATTACAATAAGCGCAGAGTTTAAAAAAGCTCTGCCCATACCGCCATCGCGGAAAGCTGTCACAAAATTCTCAAAGTTAAACCAATTTTCTGGCGGGGTCATTACACTTGTATTCTCGTATTCCGTCTTTGTTTTCAGCGCTGTAATCACACAGGAAACAATAGGAAGTAATGCGATAAATGAGAAAAATATTACCGAAAAATATTTTACAAAAATCCATAAATATTTCTTAAATGCCTGTACTGCAGTCATGTTTATGCCCCCTTCCTTGCATTCAACTTTGCAATCTGTCTATCACGTCTTGCCATTGCACCTTTGTCCTCGTCCTCTCCACTCTTAAATACATATTTGAAGAAAAGTTTTTGCAAGATTGTCGCTGCAAAAATAATCAGCAGAAGCACAACTGCCATTGCAGATGCCTGACCAATCTTTTGGCTTGTATGCGCTACTTCATGCATCTTTACAAAATATGTAGCTGTACCGTTTGCTCCCTTTGACGCAATGACATACGCAGGCTCAAATGCACTGAGAGAACCCGTGATGGACATAATCAGATTCAACATGACAATTGTCTTAATACTCGGAAGCATGATATACTTGAACTGCTGCCATTTGTTTGCACCGTCCAAATCTGCTGCCTCATAGAGCGATGCATCGACAGACATCATTGCACCGATGAACAATACCATATTCTGTCCAAAATATTTCCACACGCTTGTGGCAACCAGCGACCAATTGTTAATGCTCTGATCCCGCAGCCAATAGGGAAGGTTTTCAACGTTAAATCCCAGCCAGCTAAGAACTGTATCCAGAACAAATCCTCTTGTATAGAAGAATTTAAAAATGAATCCAATTGCGATACCATTGATTAGAAATGGGAAGAACATACAGCCCTTAAAGAAGTTTCCTCCTTTAATTTTAAAGCAAAATATTGTTGCCAGATAAAGCGCTAATGCTAACTGGAACACCGCACCAGCCATATAGTAGACTGACAAAAACAATGAGCGGAACAAATCTTTTTTCTTAAATACATCCACATAATTGTCCAGTCCCACAAAACCCTTAACACGTGTGTAACTCCTGTCATAGAAACTGAACTTAAACATCTCCGCAAATGGATAGTATGTAAAAACAAACAGCAGTGCCAATGGAATAATAGAAAACAATACAATGATAATCATCTGTTGTCCCTGTCGGCTTTTTATCCATTTCTGAAAATTGAATGGTTTTTTTGTCTTAGTCACTATAATTCCCTCCTTCTCTCATAAAAGTTTCCACCAATACCTCTTTGGAATTTGTGGCTTGCAAAACCAACACTTGCAAGCCACCTCATAAATGTACAATAATCGTTTCAAAAGAGCTATTAAATTATTCTGTAACATCTACTCCCAATGAAGATTGTGCATCATTCCACCGTTCTGTCCAGTTTGCCATAATCTCGTCATATGTCATGGAACCTGTAGCAGCAGCCTCAACAATCTCCTGTACCTTACGGTCCCCGCCATTGTTGAAATTCAATTCGCACTCTGCGTTCATCTGATTCATCAAATCTGCCTCATCATCAGGAGCAGCCTCATTGTTTACAACCTCTACGCCCTCAAATACGAAAGAAGTAGGCGCTGTCTTAGAGATTGGATATCCGCCTTCATTATCACACCATCCTGACTTCTCAACCATCCACTTTACAAATACCATCGCTGCTGTCTGATTGTCCGCTGAACTCTCTTTGTTGATGCCGAAACAATAGTCAGGACCTGCTGTAGCGTACTGTTTTCCATTGACTGTAATTGGGAACGGCATGTATCCGATATCACTGCCATTTGCATCTGCTTCCTTCATCTGTGCAATCGCCCATGAGCCAAGTACCATTGTGCCAATTTCGCCTCTATTAATCATACCCTTGCAGCCTTCCCAGTCTGTCGTTGTATAATCCTCCTCTGTAAGCCCGTTTGCCACTGCATCATAGAGAATTTTATACAGCGCATATGCGCCAGTCTCATCTCCATTGTCCTTGAATGGCTCTGCTGTATGCGCAAACTTCTGATTCAGCCATGTCGTATCGCCTGTTGTAATTGCTCCAAGGAATGCATCCCACTGTCCGCCCATTGTCCAGCCTGCTGCATAGTTTGTGTAGAGAGGAATTGCATCGGTGTTGTCCTTGATCTGCTGTAATGCTGCGATAAACTCTGTCGGTGTTTTTGGTAGTTCTGTAATGCCAGCATCAGCAAAAACTTTCTTATTATAGAGAAGTCCCTGTGCATTTCCCATAAATCCCACGCCATAGCTATTGCCCTCAAACTTCCACTGGTCAGCAAAATTAATATATTGTGACATCTCATCCACTGTTCCATATGGAATAAAGTAATCGGGAAGCTCAACCATGTCAATTGCAGGAATAAACATAACATCTCCCCACGCTGCTCCTGTAGGAAGCCTCAATAAGGCTGTCTGAGCATAGTCTGTAATACCTTCCGTCTCAACCGTTATGTTTGGATAATCCTGATTAAACGCCTCGATATATTTTGCCATAGAACCATCCTGTTCACGGTCTGTTTTATGATGGATAAACTTGATAGAAGCTGTGAGGTCTGTGTAGTCCTCGCCAAGTGTAATACTTCCGTATGTAAGTCCTCCTACTGCTCCTTCTGCATTGTCAGCAGATGCACTGCTATCCGCAGGCGTATCATTTCCAGTTGTACTCTTGTCAGCAGATGCATTGTTGTCTGTTGCAGAGCTGCTGTTTGACGGTGTGTCGGACTTTCCACCACACGCTGTCAAGGACAATGTCATAACCGCTGCCATTCCAAGTGCCATGAGTTTCTTTAATTTCATAGATGAAACCTCCCTTTAAATAATTATTTTTAGCTTTTGTTAATCTTTTGATTAACTTGTTTTTAGTTTAAAATAACTTTCTATTTTAGTCACCACTCTTAATTGCATATTGTTATCATTTATTGTGAGTTTCCGTCATTTCCTCTATTTTTACAATTTTTTATTTTAATTTTTATCTATTTTTTCTATTTTAGTTATAATAATTAGCTTAATTTTACTTAAAAATATAGTTTCTAATTAATTTTGTTGCAATTTATATTCTATTTTTATCTTTTTTATATTCGTATATTTATTTTTATATTCTTTTCTTGATTTCTTTGCTGTCTTGTCATATAATAATTTAATAAATTTTCAATTGTACTTTCTGCATTGCAGATAGACATTTTATCCAAATGAACATAACTTAAAAGGAGTATACCAAATGTCAGAAAAACTATTTTCCACCGATTTTTTTAGCTGCCTGATTGCTTCTGAGACAAGCAACCGTTTTTCCCTGTCCGATTATTTTGAAAACGCATATAACCGAGAGTATGATTTTTGCGAAACACTCCCTTATGAACTTTGTCACAAAAATGTATCTGTCACATCACCTTTTTCCTACGAGGTGTCCAATCTCGAAGCATTGTGTATCCTCTACACAACAAAGGGTGTTGGAAAGCTTTTCTGTGAAAATGCAAACGGCATCAATGCAGGATATGACTTAACAAAAGATACACTAGCAATTATTGACTGCCGCCAAAATCATAAACTTATCTGTCAACATAATATCTGGGAATACACAATCTGCTTTGTAAGTGCTGGTATCTTGTCCTACTATGACAAAAAAATAAGAAGTCTAGGTGACTTCATCTTTCGACTTGATAAATATTCTGATGTTCTTGCTGCTCTAAAGCAAGTCCTCCGAAATGACACAGATGATGAACTACACGGCATACTACGTTCGCGAGACTTGGTAGATTTCTTTACACAACTTTATCTGGTACGTGCTGTCGAACAGACAGGATCTTATCATATCCCCTCCTATATTGCTGATATGCATCGTCGTTTTAATACAGCATACTTTGAAATTTATTCTCTCGATGAACTTGCTGTTGAATACAAGATTAATAAGTTCCGTCTGTGCCGAGAATTTGCAAAATATTATGAATATACGCCCATTCAATACCTCAATAAAATCCGAATTGACAAGGCAAAAGAATTGCTTCTAAGTACAGATGAAAAGATTGTTGCGATTAGTCAGATGGTTGGCTTTGAGAATACAAATCACTTTATCCGACTTTTCAAAGAAAAAACTGGTGTCACCCCACTCACTTACCGCAGAGAAACACCAGTAATAAATTAAATTATAAGAAACAAATTTTATCATTTTCGTTTGCGCCATCCGCAAACTGCGTGTACAACTAAATCCTTTGCGGACGTGTGCAGACTTGACTTAACTGGTTTTGATTATAGGAAACAGCAAATTATCCTGTTGTTTCCTATATTCTTTTGACGGTTGTGCGCTCTATGATTCTACCATTTACAATATGCACACTCGCACTGACTGAAATATTCTCAATGCGGCGGATAATACAGGAGAGTGCAATTTTTGACATTTCTCCCATATCGACCATGTAAGTGGTAATTTTAGAATCCCCATACTCCGCATAAAGGTAATCGTCATATCCTACTACAGAGATATCATCTGGAACATGATAACCTTTTTCTTCCAACTGCTTAATTAACGAATAGGCCGTCACATCATTGTTACATACAAAAGCTGTTGGCATCTCTTTTGGAAGCTGTAGTTTGTATTCCATGCCAATCACGCCATCATTGTAATCCCTATCCTTAATAATCCAGTCCTGCCGCACTTCTATTCCACTTTCCATCAATGCCTTGCAATACCCAAAATAGCGGTCTGTAATGCTCTCTGTAAACATCAAGCTTCCAATGTAAGCAATGCGCGTATGCCCATTCTTGATAAGATAATCTGTCATGCGATACATGCCGTTAAAACCAGCAGACACAACACAGTCTACCACATCTTCATCATCGTAAAAGTCCATAAAAACCATCGGTATCTTTTTATTTGAGTAGAGCATCTTAAGATAATCCCTTTTGGGTCTACCGATTACTACAATCCCATCGATTTTCTGATTCTCTGTGATGAGTTTTGGAAATATTAGATTCTCCTCATCATAATTTGAAATAACTTCCAGCATAGAAAAACAGTTTTTCTTTACCGCGCGTGTAGCAAATTCTTGATACATTTTCCAGTAGAAAGACGCAAACCGGGTAAAGTAAGTTTCAAATGTAATTACGCCAATTGTATAGGACCGTGTCCTTCCTGTCTGTGTTGTGTGAATTGGCGTATACCCCATCTCGTCTGCCAACTCCTTAATTCTAGTGCGCATCTCCTCGCTAACGCCCTTCTGCCCCGACAAAGCTTTTGATACCGTAACGACGCTGACGCCCACTTTCTCTGCTATATCTGCAAGCTTTACAGCCTTCACCATCTTTCCCCACTCCTTGTAATTTATTCTACTTCTGTCAGCGATATCAATCTTGCCTGGAAGTCTCCCCACGGCGCTGGCACCAACAATCCCGCTTTCATCAGTACATCACCACTATAAACTCTATCCGTAACATTGTCATCATTTTCAAATACAACTTTATAACGCTTATCTGCGTCCAATCCCTTTAAAAGAATACATCTGGACTTATAGTTCACTTTGCACAGAACTTGTACAAAAGTGACGAGCGACTGCTTTTGATCGGCACTTACAACCTGCCAACAATCATATTTATGGTTTTGTGCGTAGGAAGCGATACGATAATAATCACCCTCTCGCACCAAATCATTGTATTTGTGGTACATTGCCACCTGCTCTGGTATTTTATCTCTATCTTCCTGCGAAATTTTTGTCACATCAAGCTCATATCCAAACGTTCCTGCAAGCGCTACAATACCGCGCGTCTCAAATGGTGTCGAACGCCCTACTGCATGATTCGGACAATCTGAGACATGTGCCCCCATTGTAGACAGTGGGTAGATAAGCGCTGTACCCTCTTGAATCTCAAGCCGCTCAATCGCGTCAGTATCATCAGAACACCAAATCTGCGGGCTAAAATACAACATTCCCGGGTCAAAACGCGCTCCTCCTCCTGAACAATTCTCCAAAAGCAGATACGGAAATTCCTTTGTCAATCGGTCCTGCATTTGATATACTGCAAGCACATAGCGATGGTACAACTCACCCTGTCTGTCTGCAGGTAATCCATAACTTCCAATATCGGTGAGCTGTCGGTTCATATCCCATTTCACATACGCAATATTTGCACTGCGCAATACCGTTGCCACCTGCTCATAGATACAGTCTACTACTTCCTGTCTTGACAAATCCAGCACAAACTGTTGTCTCGACTCTGTTCCCGGTCTTCCGGGAATGGCGATTGCCCAATCTGGATGTGCTCTATACAAATCAGAGTCCGGTGAAATCATTTCAGGCTCAAACCAAATACCAAACTTCATGCCAAGTTTGTTTACCTCATCCACCAAATATTTTAATCCACCTTGAATCTTCTCCTCATTCACTGTCCAATCGCCAAGCGCGCAATTGTCCGAGTGACGTTTGCCAAACCAGCCATCGTCCATAACCAGCATTTCAATGCCAAGTTTAGATGCTTCTTTTGCAATCGACAACAATTTTTCTGTGTCAAACTTAAAATAGGTTGCCTCCCAATTATTGATTAAAATCGGCCGTTTTTTATTCTTGTATTCTCCGCGTATCAAATGTCTCTTATATAGTTTATGAAATGTGCTTGTCATTGCATCAAAACCCTTGTCAGTATAGACCATAACAACTTCTGGTGCCTGAAAGCTCTCACCGCATTCTAGCTTCCAGCAGAAATTTTCTGGGTGGATTCCCATTGTCATACGAACAAAGTCAAACTGTGTCACCTCCGCCTGCGCCCGAAAATTCCCAGAATAGACAAAATTCATCGCGTAAATCTCACCATTTTCTTGTGTTGTATTTTTGTCCACAAGCGCAAGAAATGGATGGTCCTGATGACTGGATTCCCCGCGAAACGAACTGACATTCTGTATTCCATAGCCTAATGTTTTTCTCTGAATATGACGCTCTCTCGCCCAGCTTCCATGCAATGACACCATATCAAAATCTTTGTTGTCCATATCAATACAAGCAGAATACACTTTTGTCAAATAAAAATATTTCTGACCGACATTCGTTACACGTACACTTCGAGTAATCACATCCACATCCTGAAATACTGTGTACAATAACTCTACCTGCATTCCAACATATTTGTCCTCACAGACCAGCTTTAATGTCATACAGTCTTCCTCTGTGCCGAAAGTTGCCGGAAGTCCTTTAAGTTCTGGCTTTCCATTTAAAATCTCATGTGACACATAAGAAAGCATACTTCCCACATGTCCTGCTGCTGTCCGAATACCAATACAACTTTCCCTGTAATCTCCAACACCACCTGTCGGATACTCAAATGGAAAGCAGTCATAAAATGAACAGCGCTCTCTATTATTTTTGCTTGGAACAAATGGCGGTTCTTCTGTCCGCATCAAATAAAAGACATCCGAATCCTTTAATCTTGGTCCATAATAAACATGTCCTACAAAATTCTCGTCGTCTACAACACCAATCACATACGTTGTATTAGGAGTATCTAGCTGAAATACACGTTTGTTTTCTTTATAAGTAATCATGAATTTTCTCCTTTTTTATTGTCTGTCAGTTTTTACTCTGCATATTTAAGATATCACTTTTTTAATAATTAATCAATTTTTAATTTGTTTTAGCTTCATTTTTTACCTATTGCACATATTTTTAGTGAAAATTTTGGTAATATCGAGTATTTCCTCTTTTTTTACTTGCGCGCCGAACATCTGTCACCTTTACTGACTACCTTCCTTTGAATCCCTATGTGCACAAAGACCTCCCTATCGATACAGATAGCGAAGTCTTTGTCTATGCATGCAGACACAAAAAGCAACTATGCAGCGAAAGCTGCCCGCGTCCGGCGCACGTAAGGAAGATAAATCTTCCCTACGCAATTATCTTTTAATTTAACTGAAAAAATGTCATATCCTGATCAAGCTGTGAGGAGATTTTCAAAAGCTTCTGCGATTCCTGTAAAAGTTCTGAGATTGTTGTGTTTAACTGCTGCATTGCAGTTGCAGTCTCCGTCGCTGACGCGGCATTTTCCTCCGAAATTGCGGAGAGATTTAACATAATCTCAGACACAGTATTTCTCACCCGATTGCACTCACCAATTGCACTTTTAATCACTGCAGTTTTATCCCTAGATTGTGTAATCCCCTCTTTAACAATCTCAAATTGTCTCTGTGTATCTGTAAATTTCTGATTTTGCTCCTTTGTCGCAGTCTCAACTTGCATCATTGTATCAAGCGTTTCTTTAAACTCATTGATAAGATTTGTGATAATTTTAAAAATACTGTCTGCTGATTTGTTAGACTGATCTGCCAACAACTGTATTTCTGATGCCACAACTGCAAATCCCTTTCCTGCCTCACCAGCCCTTGCCGCCTCAATACTGGCATTCAAAGAAAGTAAATTTGTCTGATTTGCAATCGATGAAATTAAAGATGCAGCCGATTCAATTTCCTTTACAGAATCATTTGTTTTTGTAATTTGCTGTGCAATCCTGTGTATCCCCGCGGTCATATGATTGTTAGAACTACTCAATTCATTTAAAATGGCGGCTGCCTCGTCGCTTGCCTGCTTCATATGTAAAGATGTACTATCAAGCTCCATAATATCCGCATCCATTGTGTCCATCAGTTCCCCAAGATTGCCAATCTCGTTCGTCGAAGTTTCCACATCACGCGCCTGGTTTGTAGCGCCCAACGCAATCTCAGAAATCGCTGTATCAATATGTTCAGAAGTCTGTTCGGAAGTCTCCGACATCCCTTTAAGTTCTGTGCCGCTCTTATTCAATTCCACACCATAATTTTTCACATTTCCTATCACCATTGACAATTTATCTGTCATACTATTTAGGGATTGTCCAAAAGAGTCAAACTCATCTTTGCTCCCTGTCTCGGCCTTCACCATAATCTTTCCTTCTGAAATCTGGGTTAATGTCCCTTTAAACTTTTTGATACTTCTCTGTACAGAAGTAATTACGAACAGTGTGAGAATCACTACAAGCACTGCTCCCACAAAAAATACAACATATATCAGTGTGGACATTGTCATTTTTTGTGTGTTGGTCAGCGCTTCTATCTTGGTGCGCACATCCGAAGTCTCACTGGTTAGATTTTTGTTTCCTATATTATTCTCTGTCTTCAAAGAAAGAATATTCTTGTCATAATTAAAAATACTCTCAGTTGCCTCAAGTTTTGTAGAAAACCCATTTACAAGCACATTGGCAAGTTCAGTATCTTTTGTATATAGCGGCGCATTTGTATAAAGTTCATTGAGAAGACTGCGAATGTCCTCTTGATAACTTCCGATATCACTCCCTTCTGCCACAAGTTTATTGTAACTGTCAAACAAACTTTGAACTGCTTTCATGTTCCCCTCAAAGTCATATTTTGTGTCAAATGCCGTAGCCACACTAATGTCAGGTATTTCTTTTTCCTCAAAGTACAAATCAAAAGATACTCTTTCGTAATCCGCAATGTTTAGATCGCTCACATCAATCCGCGTAGTTACTTCCTGCCAATTTCCATTTACATTAGCAAATTTTGTCTGAATATACAACACATCCATTCCATCAAACGAAGATACAAAAACACCTGCAAGTCCGTCTCCATAAGATGCCGCAAGCATTTCCAAATCAATATCCGTCATTGCAAGCGCTGTGTTATCAAACTGGATATTCGCTACATATACATCGCCAGTATATGCGATTCCATTGCCGCCCAAACGCACCAGAAGCAAGTTTCGTTTACTGATATCAGGTATTTCATGGGAATATGTCGCCTTTTTATAATTTTTACCGCCGATAGGCACTGTCTCAAGTTCTGACAATACAGCAGTCTCCCATACACCATCCACCCAACTTGACTCTCCTGACATTCGACTGATTGCATCTGTCAACGCAATATCTTCTTTGGAATATTCGGCATATATACCACGGTCACTCTTAAAACCACGCTGTTCTAATAAATTATTGAGTTGTGCTGTATTATCCTGTACTGTTTCAATTGTTGCCGCCACACTCTGCAAATCTGCATCATATGTTTTCCCTTTACTGTAGGTAAGCGCCGCCGCTGCCGCTTCACTCATAAATGCTAGATTAGATTGAATCGTCTGATAATGACTCAAATCCAAATCATACAGAAAGGAAGTCTCCTGTGTGGTATTTTCGTTCTGTTTTAGGTTGATGTTGTTAATGTCATTCAACACCTGATTGTTTGCATTGTTGCTGTTCATGATAAAGATGCCGACCAATCCTAGTATTATCGTACACACGATTGATACCGCTCCCAACATGATGAGTTTTGTTTTGATACTTCTCATTTCGTCCTCCTTGTTCTCTCTCTCAATTCGTATGATTTGTCATACGTTAACTGATATCTTATCATAAGTTTTGTGCAATAGAAACAATTTAAACGAATTTAATTCTTACAGAAATTGTTTTCGGCACATTGCCTAAAAAATTCCATATTGTGTAGGAAACATTACTTTTTGGGTGCCCATATTCGTGTGCAATCGAGTAAGGCAGATTTATCTTTCCCTACTCGCCGCGCAACCCGTATGCACAAAAAAACCGTTTCCTAAAACAACAGAAACGGTTTCTATCTTTATCGTTTTTTAAATAGTAATTGTATATTCGGCATAAAATACTTCCGATGGCGCAAGACGATTTCCCCACTCGCGCTCGGACAACTCTCCCTGAAAATCTGCTCTGTCGCATCTGCCATACCATGGCTCAATACAAATAAAAGGCGCATTTTTCTTTGCAGGAGACCACACGCCAAATAGCGGCGCATCAAAGCTCACTGTCAGATAAGGCTGTCCCTCTTTGTCGCAAAGAGATACTTTGTGTGCCTGATTGTGTTCAACAATTAGTGCATCCTCATTAAAAAGATCTGCTGTGATATCCATCATTCCATCTTTTAGAGCAAATTCTTTTGTGTGCGATACCAATGTTCCCTTATCACAAATAATAGCAGACGTTATCTTATCTTTGGCATCAAACAATAACTTACACTCTGTCTGTGCTTCTTTTTTATCTATGGGACATAAAAATGCAGGGTGTCCGCCAATGCTAAAATACATCTCCTTGTTATCACAATTTATCACCTTCCAGGAAACAATAAGATGATTTTCCTGAAGTTTATACCCAAGTTCTAGCGCAAAGTCAAATGGATATTTAGTTTTTGTTTCCTCATTGGATTGCAGTCCAAAAATCAATTCATCCTCTGTCTGTCGCAAAAGTGAAAACTCCATATCCCTAGCAAATCCATGCTGAGACATTGGATATTCCTTTCCATCATAACGATAACAACCCTGATTTAAGCTTCCCACTATTGGAAAAAGCACTGGGGAAGTCCGCTTCCAATACTCAGGTCTTGCATCCCACATATATTCCACGTTGGAGGCTATTTTTTTGAGGGACTTTAATTCTGCGCCAAGCGAATCCACGCAGATTTCAATCTGCGTATTCTTTAAACTATACATTGCCATAAACAATCTCCTCCTTTTGTTGTTTCTATTGCTTTCTCAGTCTCTTACATGCCTTTTTTAATCACGCCAAATCCCAATGGATAGGGGCCTGTATGGACGCTGATTGTCGCTCCAATTTGATATTTAGACAACTCTGCATCTGCGATCGCATACCCTTTTGCATTGAGATAATTAACTGCACCTTTGCGAAATTCTTCTCCCTCTGCAATATCATATCCATACCCTACACAGATGCTATAAGTTTCCGGTTTTGCATGAACTTCTTGAAGATACTGCCACAATAGCTCATATACTTTCTCAAGGGATTTCTTGCGGCTTCGCGCTAAACCTGACGGGAAAATTTCTCCTTCCTTCAATGTAATTAATGGCCGGATTCCCAACATAGAACCTGCAATTCCTGCCAGTTTGCCAATGCGCCCACCATGTTTAAGATAATCAATATTTCCCACTGTAAAAAAGATGCGTCCTGTGCTCTTGATTGTCTCTAATTTCTTAATCACTGTCTCATATGGAAGTTGCGCCTCATACATTCTAACTGCTTCGAGCACAAAAATTCCCTGAAGCACTGTATTAATCGTAGAATCTAATACCGTTATTTGCGCATCTGGAACACTTTCTAGTATCATTTCCTTTGCATTCATCGCAGATTGATAAGAACCACTAAACTTTGTCGTAATGCAAATACAAATGATTGCTTTTCCTTCTTTGACAATAGGCAAAAAAACTTCGATATAATCTTGCACAGATGGCATAGATGATTTTGGAAATGTTGTAGAGTCCGCCACCATTTGTTCATAAAATTTACGAATAGGGATTTCTGCAATTTCTTTGTGATATGTCTCACTGTCAAAAGATACATAAAAAGGAACTACATCGACTTGCTTCTCTCTACAAAGCTCCGGCGGCAAATCACAGGAACCGTCTGTTACTATCTTGTAATCCATGAATAAAAACCTCTCATCTTTTATTTAACGCTGAAACTTCACACCGCACTTTTCTATATCTGACCGCTCGGCGTTTTTATTACCGCGTTATGTAGATATTGAAATTATATCACGTATTTCCTCTATTGTCATTGACAATCAGAAAACTTCTGCTGTCTTTAAATTTTAGGATAAGTGGCGATTGTTGTAAATGAAATATCCATTGTCGGACATTTCACCCGGTCGATTACAGATTTCACTAGACGCCTTCCCATCTCCTCTATTCGCACATCCACCGTAATAATATCCGTCTTAAAGAAATCCGCCTCCAAAGTGTTATTAAATCCTGTAATCACCACCCTTTTTACCGCTTGCGAATCACGCTGCAAAAGCGCAAGTGAAACATTCTTTGCCACATCATCATCCTCGCAGACTACCGCATCTGGTATATAGGGAATCCTCCTGATAACTTCTTCTACCATAGCATAGCTAAAACTAAGGCTGTTGGCAGGACGAGTGTATTGAAGTCTTTCGTCTAGCTGAATATTGTTTTGATTGCACGCATTTAGAAATCCTAAATACCGTGCCTGTATCATGCGTGACCCTTCCGCAAATCCAATATATGCAAAGCGTGTACAACCCTTTTGTCTAATTACGTACTCAGTAAGTGTACTCATAGAATAAAATCCCTCTACGTTGATAACATCGCCAAGCCGAATATATTCCTGCGCATTGACAGGACTGTTAAAAAATGTCATTGGAAGTTTTTTTCGTCCAATTCCCTTGACAAATTTTGCTGAAAAAACGCTTAAAAAAATAATTCCCTTTACATCTTCTGCAATTAGTCTGCCTGTTTCCTCACCATCCTTGTCCCGCTCGTCTACCACGTGCAATTGCATACGATACCCCTCGTCATTCACTGCATTGCTGATGCCCGCGAGCGCTCTTGTCCAAAATACAGACTGCATATGGTTGAACAGTACCAGAATTGTTCCTGTGTTTGCTCTGCGATAAGTCGATTTGACTTCCTCCACAAGACTTTCATCTAATTTCGTATATCCCATCTGCCACGCTTTCTGCACAACAGCATGTCTTGTCTGTGGGGAAACCAGTCCCCCATTGAGTGCTTTTGCAACAGTGTTGCGGCTAAGCCCCATCTCAGCCGCAATATCCTGTATTGTTATCTTTTTCATCTGTAGAATCCTGCCCCTTTCCAGTCATCATATCAGACTTTTTCTAAATTTGTTGGTTTTTCATAAACTGTTTCTACAATTATATACAATAGTATAATTTATGAAAAACCAAATGTCAAATTCATTCATTCAAAAAAGCAAACGGCTCTTTTGGGTCTGCGTGCAAAAAATTTATTAAAAGATAGGCAGCCCTAAGAGAAACCTTTTCATCCTTTAAAATGCGTTTTACATCATTTTTATCCGCAATCATTACCTGTATTGATTCTGTATCCTCCATCTCCTTACGGCTAATCTCTCCACTAGCATACCCAAAGATTGTATTGCAACTCTCATCTGTAAATCCAGCCCCCATAAAAAAAGGTCGCCTATACGCTGCATCTCCTCCTGTATAAATCTCAAAGCAAAGGCCTGTCTCCTCTTTCATTTCCCGTATTGCAGCGATGTCTGGGGTCTCACCTAAGTCAATCAATCCCGCTGGAAGTTCATACAAATAGTCCCCCAACGGATATCGGTATTGTCTAATTAGAACAATCTTTTCTGGATCATCTTTTAGAATGGGATAGATAACAACCCCTTCTGCTGCACTGTCTTTTGTCAGCAATTTAATTTCCTCTGCCTTTCTGCGCGACACAAAAAAATAATCGAATGGACGGCCACTGTCTGTCAGGGCATCTAATTTGAACAGATTTAGAAATTTGTTATCTGATAATTTGTGTATATTGGTGTATTTTTTCATGTAATTACCTCCTAATATTTGACTTTTTTCATAGGAACAGCTAAAATGTATATAGATTCTTGACCTCTCTTTGAACCAGACGATTTGAGAAAATTCACTGCAAAAACAAGTACAAAAAGATTCCGAAAGGCTATAAATTTAGAAAGGGGGGCGGTTTATGAAACAAATCCCTATTGCAGAACTCACACCTGGCATGGTAACCGCAGAAGACATTTTAACCAACAATCAAAATACCCTCATTCCAAAAGGTGTAGTTCTCACTGAAAATATTATATCACGGTTGGAAGGATATTCCATATATTATGCCAATATTGAAGATGATTTAAAAAACGATTTGTTACAAGGATTGTCTGCTCCAATGGCTGCAAACCAAAACATCTCTGCTACAGATTCCCTTGGTGTGGACCTTGACAATAAATCCAACAAAGAAAAAATTAGAGACAGCAAACAATTTCAACATTTTTCTCAAGATTTTGAGCGATGCGCCGAACACTATCAAAATAACCTTATGAAATCACTATATCGCAATGAGCCGTTTCGTGCAAATGAATTGTTAAAAGAAACCATGTCGCTTTTATACCAGGACGAAAATGAAATCAGCGTTTTTGACATGCTTCTTAACATGCACAATATCAAAGATTCTGTGTATGCACACTGTATTGATGTTGCTTTAATATCCAATGTCCTTGCACGTTGGCTGCATTTCTCAGAAGCAGATCAGCTTATGGCAACTGCGTGCGGCTTATTTCATGATATTGGCAAGTTTATGCTCCCCGGTGGAATCCTTCGCAAACCCGGAAAACTCACACCAGATGAATTTGAAATTATCAAAACGCATACGACAGAAGGATATCATCTTTTGGGAAAGTATCACACAATTCCAGAAGCTGTAAAAAATACTGCACTCATGCACCATGAAAAGTGTGATGGAAGTGGATATCCTTATGGACTCACCAGCGAAGAAATCGACCGTTTTTCCAAGATTGTTACTATTGCTGATATCTTTGATGCGATGACAAGCGAGCGCATATATCACACAGCAATGTGTCCTTTTGCCGTAATCAAATACTTTGAGGATGACGGAATTCAAAAATACGACATGAAATATATCCTTACTTTCCTTGAAAATGTGTCTAACTCCTACCTCAATCACAGAGTTACTCTTAGCAATGGCATGGAAGGAAATGTTATCTTTATCAATCCTGCTAACTACTCCAGACCAGTTATCCATACGGAAAACAATGAAATTATAGACTTACAACAAAACTATTATCACAGTATTCTACAGCTTTCCAATCGAAAAAATATTTCTATTGAGACTATTATATGAATTTAAGAAAGAACCCGGAAACATTGCGGGTTCTTTCTTGATTATTCGCACATCAAATAATTCCACACTGGCTAATCAGTAACAAAAATGTACTCCTCCATCTTTGTCTAATCTACGTGATACTCATACTTTAAATATTCCTTCTCCACCATCAATCCATCAACATTATTTAACAATACGCTTCCATGCTGCTCAAAACCTAGTCGTTCACACAATCGTCTGGACGCCTTATTTTCCTCGGCAATAAAAGAGCAATATGTTCTCTGTTCCAGCTCTGTAATTCCATAGGAAAGTATGGCACTGCAAGCCTCGTATGCAAAGCCTTTATGTTGATATGCTACCCCCAACATAAATCCTAGCTCTAGCCCGTCAAATCCCTCTTTATACTCTAGCCCTGCTCTTCCCATAACTTTCCCATTTTCCTTACTTTCAATCACCCACATACCATAGCCATAAAATCCATATACATTTCTAATATATTCTTTGGTATAGATAATCTCTTGTTCTGGCTCAGCAAAAAGAGGTTCCATAAACTGCGTGATACTTGCATCCTGATACAGTTCATACAGTTGTGGTACATCTTCAATTGTTATTTCACGAATTCGCAGACGTGATGTCTCCGTAATATCCCAAGGAATTCCCTTTGCCCGCCTGTATACTCGATCAAGATATCGCGCGTCAATGTCACTCAACTTCTCTACACAATAACAACCACTAGGAAAATGCTGTTCTCTGTTCCTTTCATTCAGCCAGACAATATAGGGAATATGATTGGTGGCATAATATTGAGCAGCATCAGCATTTTCTGTAATTATGACTTCATGCTCAGTTTCCATACATTCTATTTCCTCATTTTTGAAATAGCCGTTCTTTTCGCTGCTCATATACCCACAGCCGACGACCTTCCTGTTGGTTCTCTCCCCATTGGATTATCCATACATCATCTTGTCTTGGCAGCAGTAAATCTTCCATATGTGTCCCCAAAATAGAATTTAGCATATACAAATTGTCTAGCGATGGCATTGTGCGCCCTCGCATCCATCTGTAAATTGGTTGTGGGCAAGATAGATTCAAAAGTTTTTGAATTTCCCGCACCGTATAACCACATTTTCTAATATTATTTTTCAATATTTGTCCTGTCATTACCATATCAATAGAAGAAAAAATCTTATTGCTCATATACTTGCAGCCTCCCACTCTGTACGATTGGTTCTCAGAAACTCCAAGTCGAATAAAGATGGTTTGTTTTCCATACTATCGCATCCCTTATATTGCCTTTGCAACAATTTTCTTAGAGATACGCATAGGAAAAAGCACTGAGAACCCAGTCCTTAGTTCTACGATACTACTATCATACATGTATTTTCATAAAATGTCATTGGATTTCTTGTCCAATTTACCTTTTTGAAAATTTTTACTTTAGAAAGCTAAGATTTTTGCTTCTCTTTTAAGAGACTCTTTAATTTTTTATAAATAGCACTGCTCTTTTGACTGTCGCGAAATTCTTTGGTAAGTCCATTGTTAATCGCCACTTTTGTCTTATAGCTGTTAAAAATCTCAAGAATCTTGTCTGAATACTCTTCCTCTGATAGATATTGTAACAATTCTTCCTTTGTCGCCTTATTAGAGTCAGAAACTTTAGATTTGCTCTTTCCTTTTGGTTTTTCTTGTTCCAAAGTCGATACCATTTCAAGAACCTTCTTATTATGTTCTAAATTGACAATTCTTTTTACTGTTACACCGCGCTCTACCCAGAAATCAACCAGACGATTAAAACCTGTATCTTTCGACACAATATAAAAACGGTCCTCTGTCTTTTCCCCCTTTGCAATCATATATCCTAGATAAGACGACAACTGAAAGTCCAATGCATTCTTGGCGCCAGTCCCTGCTTTGTAGGACTCCAGTTTCGCCTTCTGCCGAACAATTTTCTCTACTAATTCCAGTGAAAATGTCTTGCTCTGTTCTGTATACATCACACAGATAATATCATCTTCACCAAGATTTTCTATCCCAATAAACCCATCTGCATGAACATTTTCATAGTCTATAAAATAATAGTTCATATTTCTGCGCATTCCTCTCATCTTCTATTTTCTGTCCATATGAATTATTGTAACATGGAATGATTCCATCTGCAACATTCCTGTACGACTCTTTGATAATCCAAAAATAAGAGAACGCTTCATTTATTATATTAATTTATTCCATTGCCTTTGCATATAACGTGCTGTCGTCAGAGAGAACACAACATAAATCGCCTGTAATGATTCATTTACCCTTTTCAAAACAATTTTAATTTCGGGCATGTCTACTATTAAAAATTATAAGAACTTACTTTATGCTTTCTCCCATTCTTTTAATACCTGTCGCAACGCTTCTACTTCGCACGCATCTGGTGTTTCTCCTTTGTGCAACATCGCAAGCATTTTTGCGCAGGAACCACCAAAATTTTTGTCCAAAAAATTTTTTGTTTCCGCTGTCAAGTATTCCTCTTTTGTAGCAACTGGAAGATACCTTTTAAAGCGGTCTCCCTCAACTGCTCTCACCATATTTTGCTGCTGCATTTTGGACAAAAACGTGTTAATCGTCTGCTTTTTCCAATTCTTTTGTGTTCTTTCGTTAAACGCATCCAAAAGCTCCCCCAAGAAAACAGGTTCTCCTTTTGCCCATAACGTTTCCATAATTTCTAATTCTGCGTCTGTCATTTCCAAATTCCTCCTTAATTTGTACTACAATAATAGTATAATTCGATATATCAAAAATTACAATAGGCAGAATTATCAATCATGGTAACTTAAATCATATCCATTTTCATTTGACAAATTAATGTCCCACAATATTAAGTCATATACCGACTTTTGTAGAAGATTTTTGGCATTTCTTGCATTGAAAACTGATGTAACTTCATATTCCTCATTGGACAAATTATATACTAATGTTACAAAGCTCTTATTTCTCTACACGTCTTTACAATACACCGCAATTGCCTGATTGACAAATGCTGCGGTACCCTCGCCACCCGCTTTGTCTATATTGCGTTTCATACGTTCATCCTCCACATACATTTGGCCTAAACTACGTAGTATCTCAATTGTACAGTGATAATAGTTATCCGTAATAAACTGTTGAATCGCAGCAACTTTTTCTTGAACTTCATACTGTGCAGGCGCACAAGATTTCATTTTTCCCATTTCTACAAACAGAGTCATAAGACTACTGCCAATTTGTGCGTGCTCTTTGTCTGTGCGCCCCTTTGCCTTCTGTTGATATTCTGCATACGCTGTAGAAGTACCCCAACGCGCACGAATCTCCTCTTCATACTGCTCCATCTCACTCTTATCAAATACTTTAAAATCCATTTTCTTCATTGATTCCACTCCTTCTTTTTGTATTTTGCGCGCGAATAAAATAAGTTCTTGCGTGTGCTTTAATTGCATCTCTAGCAGTCGAATCTGTTGTGCTAACGCTTCCTTCTGATTAAAATCTGGACAATCAAGAATCATTTTTATCTGCTTTAAGGGAAACTGTAATTCTCGAAACAGTCGTATATTCTGTAGTCGCACTAACTCTTCATCACCATATAATCGATATCCGGCATCTGTCACCTTTGCAGGTTTCAACAAACCAATTGCGTCATAATGATGTAGCGAGCGGACACTGACTCCTGTCTGTTTGCTTACCTCATTTACTGTCAGCATTTTTCAAAACACACCTTTCTTTTCTACACAGGCACTAAAGCAACCCAGTGTTATACAATTACTATTCCTTGGAACATCTCTATCATAAACTATAACATAATGTGAGAGTCAAGCTTTTTATTTTCTTTCTCGTTCTAAAAAACATACATCTCTTTACCTTTCCTTTTACAACGAGTATAATACGCTTAAAAGTAAATCCAAAACAGGAGGCAACATCTTATGAAACGAAAGCATAAAATTTATCTGTGCATGACGATTTTCCTGCTCGCGATCTATATTTGTCTACTTGTCATTCTATCTCTGTCGGAACACGGCGACAACACAGCAACAATTCGTTCCTTTAAGGACGCATTCTGGTACTCATTAGTCACATTGACCACTGTTGGCTATGGTGATTTAACCCCAGTAACCCCTTTGGGAAAGGCAGTAGGTGTTATTTTTTTGTTAATGTCTGCTGGTATTATGATGACACTGTTTGGCGCTGCTGTCTCCTTTGTCACAAGTGAAGGATTTCCACTCTTCTTGCTCGGTTTTCAGCGAAAGAAAAATTGGTACTATTTTGCAGATTGCGGGGTAGAATCTACTACACTCGCCGCAAACATTTACCGCGAAGAACCAGACAGCGTTCTTATCTTTGGGGAAAAAAGAGATGAACAGACAGAATTTCCAGATTTCCCATGTCTATTTATTAATGCTTCTCCGGCCAGAATTGTGGCACACAAAAAGAATATCGGTCCCATATGCAAAATTTTTCTGATGAAAGAAAATGATATTGGGGTCAACACACGCGCAGTTGATTTACACACATTGCCAGTCATGGTGTATGCTCGTACTACCAACGGACAAGATTATCTTTCTGGAAATATCAATTTCTTTCATAGTTATGATTGTTGTGCAAGACAATACTGGCATTCTAAACCATTGTGCATCGCAGAAAAAACAATTGTTATTATTGGATTTGGAAATTATGGACGCTGTATTTTAAAACGCGCAATTATGACAAACATTATCTCTATCAACCAGTGTGTCACATATCATATTTTTGGCGATGCAAAAGGATTTCTTGCCACACACAATCATTTGCATGAGGCATTTTCTTTAGGCCATGCTTCCGAGACAACAGACTCTTTAATTTTTCACGAAGAATTATGGGAATACAATCATGATATTATAACGCAAGCTGACCGTATCATCATCTGTCCTGACGACGAACCAGAAGGGTGGAATATCTACTGGCGACTTAACAGTTATTATCAAATTCACGGAAACATTCACTTACATAGCAATCGTAAGACGCCTGGTGTAACATATTTTGGAACCAACGAGGAAATCTACACTCCAAACCAAATTATGCGCACTGCGCTAAACAAAGCAGCAATCACCATCAACGAGTTGTTTTGCCGCGCTGTCTCATACCCCACAAAGACCTGGGAAGAACTTGATGCCTTCCACAGAGAATCCAAAATTGCCGCTGCGGACCATATTTTGATGAAAATACGAATTTTAATGCAAGACGAAACAATCACAGAACTAACACCCCAGATTACACAAAAAGCATATCAAAAATATTGTGAGACAAAAAAATCCGCAACCATACACGATATGTACCGCAAGTTGGATCACAATCGTTGGCTGCGTTTTTACACATATTACAACTGGAGCTATGGTTCTACACGCAACGATATCACAAAACAACATCCAATGCTATGTCCATACGAAAATTTAAATGCAGAGCAAAAACGAGAGCGAGACGCTGCGTGGGATCTGCTAGGAAGTATTGCCGCTGAGTTAAGTTAAGGCAATGCGATTTTCTTCTTATTCAGGTGTTTTTCTGCTAAACTTCCCTTTAGCGGTTATTCTTTTCCCTTTGTTGGTACGCCAACAATCGCTCATTCATAAGCGCCGCCTGCTGTTTACCTCTTCTAAACGCTGCTATTGAGACAAGCGCAAAGATAACCGCTATCGAAAAAAGCATTGCCAATATCATAGTTAGATTATCTGCATAAAACCAGCCAAACCAAACACCACACCCTAGCACAATCACATTGGTTATAACATAGCGAAAAATATAGATAATAAACATTATTTTTACACTAACCACTCGTTGTGGGTAAATAGAATTGGCAACACTACACAGAAAGGACACTGTCAATATCTGCCACAAAATTTCTACGCCAAGTTGCACTTGCGGCCAAAATATTGTTATGTACAGCGCGGTCACAAAAAGCACACATGTAGTCACACACATATAAACAAAAACCATATCTTTCAGTCTTCTCAACATAATGTACCTCCTTATAACCCAAGTTTTCCCTTTAAAATTGGAACATATTGTCTTGAAATTATCACTCGTTCTCCGTTTTTCATCAGCGCTTCAAATCGACCATTAAAAGCCGGACTTAAACTTTTAACCTTCGCAAGATTTACAATATAGGATTTTGATGCGCGAAAGAAATCCGTCCCTTGAAAGAGTTCTTCCAACTCATATAGTTTGTGCCGCGTCTCGTAGACTTCCTTTTCCAAATACAAAAAAACCTTGTTGTCCACTGCCTCAAAATAATAAATCTCTTCCAGCACCACCTGAAAATAATTGCCATTGCGCAAAGCAATTATCTTGTCCTCACCTGTCTTAATCGCATAAATCAAATTCATCAACCGTTTGTCCAGATGGCGGCAACGAACAATAATCTCATCCTCTTCTCCATCCTTTGGTTCTATAATTGTAATTTTCATCTTAATCCCCCATGCCACCTCAAATAAAAAAGCACTGTCTTAGAAGTATTCGATTGCACAAAAAAGCAAATATAAATAATAGCTTATCTATACTCCAACCTAATAGTATTTAACGGTCACACAGTTTGCGATGTTTACTTACCAACGCGGATACTACAATTGCTATTATAGCACATATTATCAAGAATAATAATTGTGATTGCAATGATATTTGTGTAGAAGTACCTTCCCTTTCTATAAAAATAGACACTCCCATCTGCTCACGAAATGTCTCCCCCGCAATCGCTGGAAGTCCATCAAACGCTTCTGCAATCGCTTCGTTTGTACAAACCATTCGCATCATTGCAGCTCCATGCAGTATTGGCAGACATTTTAAAACCTTTGCAACACCCTCCGGCAGCATAGACATAGGTAGATAAATTGCGCCCAAAAATCCGACAAGCGTACCTATAATCGTAAAAATACTACTCCATGCACTCTCACTGCGAACAAACAATGCCAGCAAATAGGAAAGAGCGGCATACACCCCTGTATTAAGTGTAATCATTAGCAAAAGTTTTATCCAATCTGTTTTGCAAAGTAGTGAATGTCCACAAAATACCATATAAATCTCACCAACTACCAATGTTAATATGCACATTATTATTCCAACAATCCATGCAGCCAAGATATACCCTAACGCAATCTGGATTCGCTTAATAGGCGCCATGTAAAAACTTGCAAGCCTTCCCTTTATCTCATCTTGCACCATTATCCCCATCACTGTCAGCGTGATGGTAACTGCATTCACCTCCAAAATCCCTGCAAGTGTCCACATCTGAATTAAATATGTCACATTTTTTTGGTCCGCAGCGGTGTCCCTTATTCCCCCAAATTGTGCAAGTGCATTCATTACATTCTCACTGTTCATATTTCCCAGAAAAATTACCATCAATGCCAATACAATTAACATCGACAAAATTGAAAAAAATACTGACATATAATCCCGTAAATACATCCATATATTTCTCTTAGACAAACAAAATACCACTCTCATCTTCAACCCTCCAATATCTTACCTGTAACATGCAAAAACACATCATCCATCGAACCTTGCACCATTTCAAAACCATCAATTAACCCGCGCACAGCATCCAATATTGGCAACGCCGCGATACTCTCTGGAACGGGGACCACAAAATAATCCTGCTTCTTTTTATATTCTATCTGCATTTCCTTAAGACGGCTCTCCAATTTTGGTAAACTAGAATACAATCGAAGTTTATCTTTGGCATACTTTTCTTTTAAAATAAACGGTGTGCCATATTCTTTTAAATGCCCAGCATCCATAATTGCAATGTGAGATGCTCTTGCCGCCTCTTCCATATAGTGCGTTGTCAAAAAAATTGTCATATGTTCCTCCTTGCGCAGTTTCTCCAAGGACTCCCATACCTTTTTCCTTGTGGCTGGGTCAAGTCCGGTCGTCGGCTCATCCAAAAACATAATTTGGGGTGCATTAATCAGTGCACGCGCAATCTCACATCGCCTTTTCTGTCCGCCAGATAACTTCGCAAACTTTCTATGATATACTTCTTCCAAATCTAAAATGTTACAAATTCGCTCTATATCCGCCTTTAACTTTCTTTGGTTTTTTTCGTACAAAGTTCCTCTAAGCAACAAATTTTCTACAACTGTCAGCTTGTCATCCAGACAATTATTTTGGTAGACCACTCCAATTCGTTTCCGAATCTCCTCATCATCTTTTCCCGCTGAAAAACCACATATTTTTATCACTCCTTCTGTCGGTGGATACAATGTACAAAGCATATTGATGGTCGTAGATTTGCCCGCACCGTTAATTCCAAGAAATCCAAACAATTCTCCTCGTTCTACCTGAAAACGAATGTCATCTACTGCCTTCACACCACCAAAATATTTTTTTAAACCTTCAACTTCAATTATTGGTTCCATATTTTTCTCCCTTTCTAGTGTTCGTATGTTACATTCAATTGAATATGTTTTCCCAATGCGCCATACCAGTTTTCACAATTATAATCCTCTTGTGTTTGCGTTTATCATACGTAAAAAAAGCACCTGCCGCAATCCCAAAAGCGGTAAGTTGCTTTTTTAGCTTAGTAAGCTGTAATTAAAAAGAATCACTTGCGTTATATTAAAAACGCCTACAACATATAAAATTGGAACCCTATCGTTAAAGCTTCAAGAATACTGATAGTGTTGTTACTGCGGCGCACAAATCAGCTTTACTGACATAAAACCAATTTACACATCTGCAATCCTGCCAGAGGCTTATCTTAGTTGGAGATTATCCCCCTACTGAGACAAAATTGTATTTTTCTTACTACTTATCAAAGGGAAAGTCTTCTCCAACTAAGATAAACGCGAAAAAAGAACCCTTTTTGCGAAGAATCGACACTTGTTGCACAATAAAGCACAATAGTATAATAGAGGCAGAACTATCACGCAACTATTGTAGGAAATTATTATTCACAAATCAGAACACTTTCTATACTTGGAGGTTATCACAACATGAAATTAAAAGGAAAAATCTTAGCGCTGTCACTTATCCCAGTCCTTATGTTGGGAATTACTATGTTCTTTATTTCTGCTGATAGAATTGCAAATGGCATCTATGACGAAGCCTATATTGGTATGCAGGCAACAACGCTTGCTGTGCGCGATATCTTTGAAGAAGGAAACAGTGGCGCATACCACGTAGACGAAAGCGGAATGCTCTGGAAGGGCGATACCCTTAATATCTCACAGGCAGTAAACATTGTAGATCACATCAAGGAAAATACTGGTATCGATGTCACTATTTTTTTTGGAGATACTAGAATTCTCACGTCCATTGTCAATGAGCGCGGCGAACGCCAAATTAATACAAAAGCTTCCCCTGAAATTACAAAACATGTACTCCAAAACGGTGAAATATACCAAGACAGAAATGTTGAAATCCTAGGTCAAAAATATATTGTGTCCTACACGCCAATTTATCAAGAAAACTCCAAAGAAATTGTGGGTATGATTTTTCTTGGAACACCACAGAAAACCGTTTCTGTTATTATTAATAAAATTAGGCTACAGTTTCTACTCTATATTTTTTGTATGCTTATTTTTGTGACAGTCATCGCCTACATTTTGGTCAACAAAATTGTCACTGCCCTAAAAAAGAATATGGAACTTCTCGATCGCATTTCAAATGGTATGCTTCAGATTGAAGTCCACCCAAATCTTGTAAAACGCAAAGATGAAATCGGTGATTTGGCAAAAAATATTATGAATCTGACAGACGCTCTAAGTACCATTGTATTAAATATCCGCTCCAAAAGTAATGCTCTTAACACAGAAACAAACCATATTGAATGTATTTCCAACGATGTTTATCAAGTTATGCGAGAAGTAAACAACGCTGTACAAGAAATGGGTGCTAGCTGCACTGCACAATCAGAGGACGTAAACCAAGCAAATACTAATGTGGCATATATGGGCGATATGATAAAAGACAATACTGCTCAGATTACCCAGTTGCATGATATCTCTGGCGCAATGAAATATGGTGCCATCGAAGCGCTAGAGCAGGTTGCAAATCTAAATGATGTAATGTGCCGTGTAAAAGAATCCATTTCCTTCCTCTCACAACAGACCAACCAGACAAATGAATCTGTTGCTAAAATCAGTTCAACAACTGAACTGATCACCGCGATTGCATCGCAGACAAACCTACTATCTTTAAACGCAAGCATCGAGGCAGCCCGCGCTGGCGAACACGGGAGAGGTTTTTCGGTTGTTGCTTCAGAAATACAACAGCTCTCTGAGCAGTCTAACCATGCTGCTGGAGAAATTCAGAAAATGATTGCAAACCTAAACGCCAATTCTGCACATACGCTTGTACGTGTAAAAGAAGTTGAGAATATTATTGAAAAGCAAGAGAAAAATATTCAAAATACAAACACTATCTTTCGCGAAGTCTGTAACAAGATTGACCAATCGGCATCTGGCATGGACACCATAATGGAAAATTCCAAAAATCTGGAAACAATCCGCGCTGAAACCGTCTCTATTGTACAAAACTCCGCCTCACTCTCCCAAGAAAACTCCGCGAGCATTCAGGAAATGATGGCTTCCATTAAAAACATTTATCAAGAACTTGGCGATATTTCTAAAAAGACAAAATCATTAAACACTCTGTCAGAAGAAATGACAGCAAGTGTTAATGTTTTTCATACCGCTTAAATACACAGGAAGTTTCTCTACATGTGCGCTAGTTCCCCTCCACGCAATTGAGCTGGAAAGATTACTTCCCTACTTGCGCGCCAGACACGGGCAGCTTTCGCTGCACAGTTCCTCTCCGTGTACACAAATAAAATGAGCAGGTCCCCCTGCTCATTTTTACTATACCTCAAACATCAAATCGCCATATGTAGGAATCGGCCAAATTGTGCTATCGACAATCATCTCTAGTTTATCAATCGGCGCGCGCAGCGCATCCATTGCAACTTTCACCGTATCCTTGTAATAAAATGCTTGCTCCTTTGCGTCAGAGATTGCGGACGCTGTTGTCTCCACAGCTTTCAAGGTATTAAGCGCCTTCTTTGCTTCTGCCAGCAATCCATCTACCTCTAAGAGCATTTCTGTCTGTGCTTGTGCCATAGCCCCAGCTTCCTTAATTGCAATCACACAATTTGCAAGTTCTCCTGCATAGGAAGCTACTGCTGGAATAATATCTTTACCTGCCATATCAATCATTGTAAGTGCTTCAATATTAATTGTTTTTGCATATGTCTCATAAATAATCTCCTCGCGGGATTCCAGCTCAACCCTTGTAAAGATTCCAAATTTCTCAAACAGTGCGACTGCCTTGTCTGTCGTGATTGTCGAAGCTGCCTCAATCATAGACTTAATATTAGGAAGTCCGCGCCTTGCTGCCTCTGCAATCCACTGGTCAGAATAACCATCTCCATTAAAAATAATCCGCTGATGTGCTGTCATATATTCTTTAATAATATCATGTACTGCCAAATCAAAGTCTTCTGCCTTTTCCAATCGGTCTGCTGTCTCACAAAATGCCTCCGCAATGATGGCATTCAATGTAGTATTTGGACTGGCAATAGAATCTGCTGAACCAACCATACGAAATTCAAACTTATTTCCAGTGAATGCAAACGGCGAAGTCCTATTTCTATCCGTCGCATCCTTCTCAAAATCAGGAAGTGTAGACACCCCTGTCTCAAGCTTTCCTCCTTGTTTTACCTTTGCTGCATCTCCAGTCTCCACAAGTTGACGCACGACATCCTCAAGCTGATCGCCAAGGAAAACAGACATAATAGCTGGCGGTGCCTCATTTGCACCAAGTCTATGATCATTTCCTACATCAGATGCAGACTGACGCAATAAATCTGCATGGCGGTCCACTGCCCTCAAAATACACGCAAGAACCAGCAAAAACTGAATATTTTTGTTGGGCGTATCTCCTGGATCTAACAAATTTTCACCGTTGTCTGTTGTGATAGACCAATTGTTATGTTTTCCTGAACCATTCACGCCTGCATAGGGTTTCTCATGAAGCAGACACCTTAAATCGTGCTTATAAGCAACTCTTTTCATCGCCTCCATCACAAGCTGATTATGATCCACCGCAATATTTGCAGTCTCATAAATTGGTGCTAACTCGTGCTGCGCAGGAGCAACCTCATTGTGCTGTGTCTTTGCTGTAACGCCCAGCTTCCAAAGTTCCTCGTTCAAATCCTTCATATATGCGCCGACACGCTCTTTAATAACACCAAAATAATGGTCCTCCATCTCTTGCCCTTTTGGCGCTGGTGCACCAAATAGTGTGCGGCCTGCAAACATCAAGTCCTTTCTTTTCATATAAAGGTCTTTATCAACCAGAAAATACTCCTGTTCAGCGCCAACGGAGGCAGTAACTTTTGTCGCCTCTTTGTTCCCAAATAATTTCACAATACGAAGTGCCTGCTCACTCAGCGCTTCCATAGAACGAAGCAATGGTGTCTTTTTGTCGAGTGCCTCCCCTGTATAAGAGCAAAACGCCGTTGGGATACAAAGTATTACGCCGCAGCCAGATTCCTTTAAAAATGCTGGGGACGTGATGTCCCATGCAGTATAGCCTCTTGCCTCAAAAGTTGCACGAAGTCCGCCGGAAGGAAAAGACGAAGCATCAGGTTCTCCTTTAATCAATTCTTTTCCAGAAAATTCCATCAGCATCTTGCCATCCATATCAGGATGTGATACAAACGAATCATGCTTCTCAGCTGTAATACCTGTGAGCGGTTGAAACCAATGTGTATAGTGCGTTGCACCGTTCTCCACTGCCCAATCCTTCATTGCCTTTGCCACAACATCCGCTGTTGTCATAGAAAGTTCTCCGCCGTAATCGATAACCCGCTTTACTTCCAAAAAGACTTTTCTAGTAAGTCTTTCCTTCATTTTTTCGACAGTAAAGACCTTCTCAGCAAAAATTTTTTCCACATTTAATGCTTCGCTCATATTGATTTCCTCGCTTTCTAATATTCATGATACCTTTTCAGACTTCTGTACAAGAGACACTTTTTTCCATCAAAACGCCTATCCTATAAAATCGAATAGGAAAGATTACTTCTCTTACTTACTGTACGGGTCTGTGCAATCGAGTAGGAGAAGATAAGTCTTCTCTACTCGCGCGCCGGACACCCGTCAGCTTCCGCTGACAAATTTCACTTGGGTGCCCGTGTGCATAAAAAAATTCCAAAAAAAGAAAGACTTCTTTTTTGGAACATCTTCGTTCGGGATACCATAATTTATAAATTTTTAATCTTTACATTTTTATAATTCATACTATTGTGCCTGATTTCTTTTCCTTTCTATACAATAATATATTTCAATCCAGAAATCAAGACTTTCTTGAAAAAAGTCTCCATTTTGCACATAATGCATAGATCGTTTTTCCAAGAAAGCTTGTTTTTTGTTATTTTATACCACAATCCTACATTGCTCGCACCTTTTCTCGTACTTTTAATACCATCGGTGGTGCAACAGATAATTCATCGACTCCCATATTGACAAATACTTCCGTAAGTTGCGTGTCTGCACCGAGTTCGCCGCAGATTCCTACCCATTTTCCACACTTGTGTGCATTGTCCACTACCATTTGAATCATCTGTAGAATCGCTTTGTGATGTGGATTGTAGAAGTCCTCTAGCCGTTGATTCTGTCGGTCAATTGCAAGCGTATACTGTGTCAAGTCATTGGTTCCAATGCTGAAGAAATCAACCAACTCGGCAAGTTCATCACTGATCATTACTGCTGCCGGAGTTTCAATCATTATTCCTTGTTCTGGTATACGATGCGGAATCTGTGCTTGCTTCAGTTCCTCCTCCACTTCCTTCACAATAGTATAAATCTGTTTTACCTCATCAACTGAAATTATCATTGGATACATAATCGAAAGGTTTCCGTAAGCCGCTGCACGCAAAAGTGCGCGCAACTGTGTCTTAAAAATCTCTGGCTGCTTTAGACAGATACGAATCGCTCTATATCCAAGCGCTGGATTATCCTCCTTATCAAGTCCAAAATAATCAGCTTGCTTATCCGCACCAATATCAAGCGTTCTAATAATCACCTTCTTTTGTCCCATTGTCTGCACAACTTGTTTATATGCTAGAAACTGTTCTTCCTCCGACGGAAAACTATCTCGTCCTAGATATAGAAATTCACTGCGGAAGAGTCCAATTCCTCCTGCATCATTCTCCAACACATATCCAACATCGCTGACGCTGCCAATATTTGCATAAATGTGAATTGTCCTGCCATCGCTGGTTTCATTTTTCTTCCCTTTGAGTTCCAAAAGTAAACGTAACTTTTCGCGCTCATTTGCAATTTTTTGTTCCGCCTCACTACACTGAAACTCCGTCGGTTCAAAGATGACCTCTCCTGCTGCCCCGTCCACAATCGCTGTCATCCCTGTCGCAATCTGATTTAAGTCTAACTGTACCCCAATCAGTGCTGGAATGCTCATCATACGGGCAAGAATCGCTGTATGAGAATTGGTGGAACCATGCACAGTGACAAACGCTAAGATTTTTTTCTTATCCATCTGTACTGTCTCACTCGGGCTTAAATCATCCGCCACAATAATGGATGGTTCCATTGTGGAAAAGTCCATGCCTCCTTGTCCTGACAGATTTTGAACCAATCTTGCAGAGATATCTTTAACATCCGCTGCGCGCGCCTGCATATACTCGTCTTCCATTCCCGCAAACATTCCCGCGAAATTATCTCCTGTGACTGCTACTGCATACTCTGCATTCACCATCTCCGTCCGTATCACATGGCAAATTGCATCCAGATAATCCTCATCTTCTAGCATCATCTGATGAACCTCAAAAATGGCGGCACTCGACTCTCCAACTTCTTTTACTGCCTTGTCGTAGAGCATAGCAAGTTGCTGTTTTGACACAGTAACAGCACTCTGCACTCGCTCAATCTCATGATCTGGATTTTTGACCCTTATTCTTCGGATCTGCTCCTGGTCTTTGCGCAACACCATCACTTTACCTAGTGTAATTCCATTATACACTGTCTTGCCTGAAAACCTTTTCCCAGAAACTTCTTTTGCTGAATATTCTGCTGTCATACATTTCCTCCTTATGAGCAAATTTAAGAAATATGTGATATACTAGCCTCATAAAAACCAAGACTGGAACAGATATTTCTCATTACAGATTTTCTTTTAGGAATGTCTCCAATGCCAATACAGCTGTGTCCTCATCGTCACCTTCCACCTGTACTGTAATTTCCATACCCTGTTTAACACCAAGTCCCATCAATCCAAAAACTTTCTTTGCGTCTGCTTTCTTTCCCTCTTTTATAACAAATACCGAAGATGCATAAGTCTTTGCCAGCTTCACTAGGTCACCCGCTGGACGTGCATGAATTCCCTCTTTATCTGTAATAACATATGTAAATTCCTTCATATCATTTTCTTCCTTTCTAAATCTTGTAAAAATAATTCTTTACTGTGTTTTTAAGCTTGCAAACACCCGTTCTATTTCTTGTCTTGTCGCCAACAACTCTGAAAATGCGCTTGCACTACCAGCAGAAATGCCCATGCGAAATGCATGCTCATAATCTTTTTTTTCTGTCCATCCTGCCAAAAATCCGGCAACCATAGAATCTCCGGCGCCAACTGCATTAATAAGCTTTCCCTCCGGCGCCGACTGCATATATACTGTTCCTAGTGCATCTACAAGGACTGCTCCTTGCCCAGCCATTGAGACCAAAACATTGCGCGCGCCTCTTTCCTGAAGCATTTTTGCATAGGGTACAACTTCTTCTCTCGTGTCTAGTGTCACCTGAAAGATTTCGCCTAGTTCATGATTGTTTGGCTTAATTAAAAATGGCTTATACTGTAATACATTTAAAAGCAAATCTTTTGTCGCATCCACCACAAACAGAACCCCCTTTTCTTGAAGTCGCGCAAGAATATCACTGTAGATAGCATCCGGTAAACTGTTTGGAATACTGCCTGCCAACACTAAAATATCATCTGCTTGAAGTTGGTCTAGCTTTGCGTACAATTTATTCACATAAATCTGTTCAATTTCTGGCCCCATACCGTTTATCTCAGTTCCATCATAGTCTTTTAGTTTAACATTAATGCGGGAAAGTCCTTTATCAATATGAATAAAATCCGTCAGCAAACCCATCTTGCGTACTTCACGTTCTATCTGGTCCCCAGTAAAGCCCGCTGTAAAACCAAGCGCTGTATTTTCAATTCCCAAATTATTTAGAACAATAGAAACATTAATTCCTTTACCACCGGGAAATATCTGCTCCCCGGTAGTACGGTTGGTTTTACCCATTTCAAAACAGTTCATAGATACAATATAATCCAGCGATGGATTGAAAGTCACAGTATAAATCATGCTTGTGTCCCTCCAAAATGTGCAAATAACATATCTTCTGCCTCTTTTGACCAAAGTCCTTTATTGCGCTTACAGCACACATCTAATTCCTTGAAAAATGGGTCTTTTTCTCCTAATTTTCCAAAGTCTTCAATCGCTGTCATGGGCATATTAAACTGAATATAAGCAAGTTTCTTCCCGCCCGGTATATTGGGTAGATTGTTTGTGGTGTCCACAATAGAGTCAATCCCGCCGACATGTGTTACCATAACTGCCGAGTTAATTTCTCCTGCTGCCGACTTTGCAATAGCTTCTTTCATATCGTCTGTGTTTCCACCGGTAGAACCCATAATTTTTGTTCGTGCATAATGACAATTATAAAGATTCATGTCTGCAGAAAACTGTGTGTCTGTTGGTCCTGCAAAAAAGTTTAGGCATCCATCCACCGCAAGGAGCTTATCCCCCATCTCCGCAATGCTCTTTACAGGCGCATATACAAAGACATCACTGTATCCAACACCCTCTGTAATAGCGCGAAGTTCTACGACAGGGTCTTTCATATTTGCTGTATTGACATAGTACAATTCAACACCCTTTTCTTTTGCTTCCTCCTCCGAAATTACTTCCTTTGCGCGCGCAATCTTCGTTTCATTAATATCAGTTACAACAATCCTTTTAGGCTTGTTTTCAAAAGCAAGTCCATAGCTGATAGCGCCAAGCCCCATCGGTCCACATCCGCCGAGAATCAAAATATTGCCGCCTGCAAGAGTTCCCATTTTATGCTTGTAAGAAAGATGCTCTGTGTGATAATTACTGTGGTATCCGCCAATACAGCAACTCATTGGCTCTCCGAGTGACGCTTCAAAGTAGCTATCCCCGTCATATTCCCAGATACACCCCTTCTCAATAACATCATTTGGGAAAATACAATATGTCGCTGCTCCACCAAAAAATTCATAAGAGTATCCCGGTGATTCCATCTGTCCTGGAATCGCAGGCTGTTGTGCAAATTTCTTTCCCTCATGAAACTGATTCTTCCACTTGCTGCCAACCTTCACAATATCTCCAGTAAATTCATGTCCAATAATCACGGGATGCTCCGCCACATTCTCTGGCACACGCTTGTGATCCTTACCTGCCTGCACCATTTTCCATGTCGACATACAAATACTATCGCTCACTACTCTTACTAGAATCTCATCTTCTTTTATCTCTGGAAGTTCAAACTCCTCCAGACGAATATCATTTGCTCCGTGTAATCTAACACCTTTTACTTTCATTCTCTATTTCCTCCTCTTTATAATACTGCTTTTCGATTAATTCAAACGCTCCAATATCCAATCCACATTGTTGGTACTTTTTAAAGTCTCCAAAATATCCTCGTCCTCAAGCATCTCACAGATTTTGCTCAACAAGTCCAAGTGTTCGTCTCCAATCCCAGCGATGCCAAACACCAACTGCGCTTTCTCCTCGCCAAAATCAACGCCTTCTGGGTACTGCATCAAAACAATTCCTGTCCTCTTCACGGTATCCTTTGCCTGTGAAGTACCATGTGGAATTGCCACACCCATACCCATGTAAGTAGACACTAACTTCTCGCGTTCTTGCATTGCATCAGCATAAGATAAATCAACATAACCCAACTTTGCCAGAAGCTCACCTGCTGCCTGTATCGCCTGCTCTTTTGTTGTAGAGACAAGATTTAATTTCACGCCATCTCTCACTAATATTTGCTTCTCTGTGGTTTGATTTTCAATCTGTTGCCCTTGCAACTCTTTTTCTGTCTCATCACACTTTGGTACTGCTTGTTCAATTGTATCACTCTGTTCCTTTTTCTGTGTCAACTGTTCATACAGTGTGTCAAGTGCCGGGTCTGCAAGGAAATTGTGAAGTGTTACAATCTGTGCTTGTGGAACAGACTTTCTTGCACGTTCCACCAGAGTAATCTGAACAACTGCAATATCACAGTCTGCTGGAATATTATCTACAGATGTATTGATAACTGTCAAATCTGGTCGCTGTGTCTTAATTCTATTTCGGAACTTTGTCGCTCCCATCGCAGATGACCCCATTCCTGCGTCACATGCAAACACAACTTTTCTGACACTTTCTGCTTTCTTAACATCAAGTGGCTGTGTACTTGCATTTTCATTTGAAATACCTTTCGCTTCTGCTTTCCTGTCTGCCACTTCCGCCTGTGCTTCCTCAAGACTCTTTCCCTTAGACATACGAATAATCACAGATGCAATGCCAAACGATACTGCTGTTGCAATCACAACCCCTACAATTACTGACACTATGCTATCCCGCGACGCCATCATTAGATACGCGATAAGGGATCCCGGGGAAGCTGGTCCAACCAACCCAGCACTTGTCATATTATACCAAAAAATTGCTACAATATTGCCGACAATCGGCGCGATAATCACTAGCGGATTCATCAATATGTATGGAAAATATATTTCATGAATACCGCCTAGCAAATGGATAATCACCGCCCCTGGCGCTGACTGTTTTGTTTTTTTATCCTCACAGAAAAACATATATGCCAATAGCACACCAAGTCCCGGGCCTGGGTTTGCCTCCAACATGTACATAATCGATTTGCCTGACTCCGCCGCTTGCGCCGTAGCAATCGGGGTAAAAATGCCATGGTTAATCGCATTATTTAGAAACAGCACTTTTGCTGGTTCAATAAACACTGCAATCAGTGGTAACATACTATGTTCTACTAAAGTATTGACCCCTACTGTCAACACAGCCAAAATCAAGTTCATAAACGGACCAATCACAAGATAGCTTATCATGGCAAGAACCATGCCAATAATTCCAACTGAGAAATTATTAATTAGCATCTCAAAACCTGCTGGCATATGTCCTTCTATAGCTGCGTCAAACTTTTTAATACAAAAGCCGGACAACGGTCCTATAATCATTGCTGCCATCAACATTGTCGTATCTGGGTCACTCATAATTGCACCGACAACCGCAATCGCACCAACAATACTGCCGCGTTCCCCTCCGAGCAATTTCCCGCCCGTTGAAGCGATTAATATCGGAATTAAATAAACTAAAATTGCTGAAAATATTGTTGCAAATCCCTCGTGAGGAATCCACCCGCTTCCATTAAAGAAAGCGGCGAGGAAACCAAATGCGATTAGTGCACCAATGTTCGGCATAATCATTGCCGATAGAAATTTACCAAAACGTTGAACACCATTTTTCATATCAAACCTCATTAAACATCCTAGTATTGATTGTCTTAGCACAATGCTATACTGTTTGTCTCCTGATGGGGCTTAAACAACTTGCACACCGCGCCTCTTGCACTCCTCCAGAAATTCCCCTGGAAGATTATCATCCGAAATAATCACATCCACATCACCCAATTCACAGAAAGAATACGTATTTTTTACACCTATTTTTGAGGAATCCATCAGCAAAATTACCTGCTCTGCCTGACACATAACAGTCTTTTTTAATACAGCTTCCTCGTCTACGCCACAGTGAAACCCTGTTATATCACAGTAACTAGTAACCCCCATAAAAGCCTGGTCAAAATTAATTCGCTGTACCTCCTGAATCGTATGAATTCCACACACACTCATACTATATTGGTTCATCTTTCCCCCAAGTACATGTATGGCTGGTTTGGTCAACCTACCAAGCTCCATCGCACATGTCAAGGAATTAGTGTAAATTAAGCTGGACTGATCAGGAATACTAGCGGCAAGCATTGTCGTTGTACTGCCAGAATCTAGGAAGATAGTTGTATCCTTTCTTAGAAATTCCAGTGCTTTCTGTGTAATTAACTGCTTTGCCTCTATATTCCGCACCTGTCGTCTACTTAGCATATCATCTGTGCCGATTACAACGTCCACAGATTTTGCACCTCCGTGTACTCGTACAATTCGTTTTGCCTCATCAAGAGCCTTTAAGTCTGTGCGCAATGTCATCTCAGATATTTGGGGAATCTTGTTCTTTAACTGAGCAAAACTAATATTTCCGCTCTGATTCACCAATTCTACGATCATATTTCTGCGCTGCTCCATTGTATCCATGCTACTACCTCCCATAAACCTATGTTTTTTTGTTTCTCAGCTTCATACTGTATTCCTCCTTTCATTTTACCATTTTTTACAACTTCTTCAACCTTTACTTTTGTTTTAAAAGTATTTTTGTTAAATTTTTATCGTTTCAAAAGTTTGTACTTTTATAATAACAATGTTTTCCCACTTTGTCAACTTTTATTTCAACAATTTTTCTTTCTTTTCAAAAATCAACTCCTGCACCGGACGCGGGCAGCTTTTACTGTATAGTTCCTTTCCGCGTCTGTGCGTAATCGAGTAGGGAAGGTTACATATCCTACTCCTGCGCCAGACGCGGGCAGCTTTTGCTGCATAGTTCCTTTCCGCGTCTGTGCGCATAAAAAAACGTACAAGATTATTCATTATCTTGTACGCTATCCTTTTAAACTTTTATTTAAAAAATACGAAAGTATATCTAAACAAGTCTTTTTGCTTCCACACGCATCAAATCATATGCCTCTGGCTTCTCTGCAAGCGCCACATATAATCTCTGGCGCGAGTGTGGACAACTTTCTACGGATTCTCCATCTTCATTGTACATAGCAAGCACCTTCGTATGAATATTATTCCCGTCCGGCTTCATAATTTCTATGGTATCTCCTACACAGAATTTATTCTTTTGCTCAAACTTTGCAAGACCGCGCTCGTCCACCGACTCCACAATACCTAGATATACATACTCACTAATATAAGTATTGTTATCATAAATCTGTGTATTCTCATCCGGTTTCCCAAAATAAAACCCTGTTGTGAACTGACGGTAGGTACATTTGGCAATCTCTGCTCTATACCAATCTAAATTTTTATGATATCTTTCTTCCGACACAAAAAAATCGTCAATCGCCTTCCGATAAGTGCGTGCCACACATGCCACATAGAGCGCAGTCTTCATACGACCTTCTATTTTCAGGCTATCAATGCCTGCCTCCATCAGCTCTGGAATATATTCAATCATGCATAAATCCTTAGAATTAAAAATATAAGTTCCACGCTCATTCTCATAGACAGGAAGATATTCTCCTGGACGCTTTTCCTCCATCACTGCATATTTCCAACGGCATGGGTGTGTGCACGCCCCTTGATTTGCATCTCGCCCCGTAAAATAATTGGACAGCAGACATCTTCCTGAATAGGAGATACACATAGCCCCATGAATAAAACTCTCAATCTCCATTTCTTCAGGGATATGTTCCCGAATCTCTTTGATTTCCGCAAGAGAAAGTTCCCTTGCAGACACGACACGCTTTGCTCCTTGCTGCCACCAAAACTGATATGTTTTATAATTAGTATTGTTTGCCTGTGTGGAAATATGAATCTCTATCTCTGGACAAACTTCCCGCGCAATCAAAAACATTCCTGGATCTGAAATTATCAAAGCATCTGGCTTCAATTCTCTCAACTTTGCAAAGTAATTTTCTGCGTCCTCCAAATCTTTGTTGTGTGCAAGGATATTTGCTGTCACATACACCTTCACATGATGCGCGTGCGCAAATTGAATTCCCTCTGCCATCTCCTCACTTGAAAAATTCTTTGCTTTCGCGCGAAGACCAAATGCTTCCCCACCAATATACACTGCATCCGCCCCAAATATCACTGCTGTCTTTAGCACTTCCAAACTACTTGCTGGCACCAAAAGCTCCGGTTTCCCTACTCTTTTTGCACGCATAATACACTCCTCCTTATTTTTTATATAGACTCCGGGAGACTATTTATTTTCTCGTTTTGCAGAAAGTGTTACACCATCTGCAATAGGCAATATTGTCGTCTCAAGTTCCTCACAGTGCGTCAGCTCATATAAATAAGCGCGCATTCTATTATGAATGGTACGATTTCTACGAATCACTGCATACTTGGACTCAATCAACTCTCCCTCCTGCAAGATATTATCCGACACCAAAAGCCCTGTCGGTGATAACAGCCGCCGAATATCCGGCAAAAAATTAATGTACTGTCCTTTTGCTGCATCCATAAAAATCAAATCAAAAACACCATCCTCTTTTAAGGACGCCAAAATTTCAGTTGCATCACCCTCGAGAAGTGTAATGCAATCTGACTTTCCTGCCTTCTTAAAATTCTCCTTTGCAAGTGGTATCCGTTTCTCATATTTCTCAATTGTTGTGATGTGACATTCCTTGGGTGCATATTCACTCATCAACAATGCTGAAAATCCAATGGCTGTCCCAACCTCCAAAATTTGTTTGGGGCGTCCCCACGTGACTAAAAATCGCAAAAGACTTTGCATCTGTGGCCTGATAATCGGCACATTTGTCTCTTTTGCATATCGTTCTAACGCATCAAGATATTTTGGCTTTGCACTGTCAAAAGAGTGTATAAATGTCAGCATTCTCTCATCCATAATTTTCCTCCATCAAGAACCTCAATCAAGTAGGGAAGTTTCCTTCCCCTACTCGCGTGCTGGACGCGGGCAGCTTTCGCTGCATAGTTCCTCTCCGCGTTCGTGTACACAGGCAAATAAAAAGGGCATATACTGCCCTTTTTGATCACTGCTCTTCTTGTTTCTCCTCATCATCGCACAGTATTTCAAGCATTTCCTCTGCATTCATCGCTGTACTCAGCTCATAGGTGCCCGGTTTTAGCTCCTTTTTCCTATAATCAGAAAGCAAATCATAGATGTAGAACACGTTCGCATCATTAACCAGCCCTTTCTGCTCAAGCATCTTGGCAAGCTCTCTATTTCCTAATCCCTCAGATATCACAACGCTAACTGTTCTGCCTTCTCCTTCGCTTACAGGCACATCGGCAAATACTTGATATCCAAAATCATATGCGTATACTGCAAGCCGAAACACTGTGACGATAATTACTACTGCCACCGCAATCTTTATAATCGTCGCAGAGAGCGCCCCCAATAACTGTTTTACATCCATATCCTTTCCTCCCTGCCTGCATAACATTCAACTTTGCAAACTCTAAACTTCACTTCCTACACTTCCATAATAATAGGAAGTATCATTGGACGTCTCTTTGTCTTTTTCCATACAAACTCGCCCAGCGTATCTTTTATTGTGCCCTTAATTTTACCCCAATCTGTAATATTTTTCTTGAGACAACCAAGCACTGCCTTTTCAATCAGTTTCCGCGCCTCATCAAGAAGTTCATCCGACTCCTTAACATACACAAATCCTCTCGACACAATATCTGGTCCTGCAAGTAGTTCTCCCGTTCTGCCATCCAGCGACATCACCACTATTAAAATACCATCTTCCGCAAGGTGTTGTCGATCTCTAAGCACGACATTTCCGACGTCGCCGACACCAAGTCCATCTACAAGTACCGCGCCCACTGGAACCTTTCCAGTAATGCTTGCACTTTTATCATCCAGCGATAATACATCACCAGATTGTAATATAAACACATCCTCTTTATCAATACCCAAATCCATTGCAATTTTTGCCTGTGCTTTTAAATGTTTGTACTCACCGTGTACCGGAACTGCATATCGTGGTTTTGTAAGTGTGTAGATTAACTTAATTTCTTCTTGACAAGCATGTCCAGAGACATGAGTGTCCTGAAAAATAACATCTGCTCCCTTTTTAAACAATTCGTTGATAACCTTTGTAACCGCCTTCTCATTGCCTGGAATCGGATTGGACGAAAAAATAACAGTATCGCCTTTTCCAATCGAAATCTTCTTGTGCATCCCACTTGCCATACGACTAAGCGCCGCCATACTCTCGCCCTGACTTCCCGTTGTGATAATGACTGTTTTGTCTTTTGGATAGTTTTTAAGCCGTTCAATATCAATCACGGTATTCTCTGGGATACTAATGCGGTTGAGATTGGAAGCTGTCTCTATAATGTTGACCATGCTTCTTCCCTCGACCACCACTTTTCTGCCAAATTTATCTGCTGTATTGATAATCTGCTGTACTCGATCCACATTGGAGGCAAAAGTCGCAATGATAATCCTTGTTTTTTTATGCTCCTCAAAAAGCATGTCAAAAACTGGACCAAGTTTTTTCTCAGAAGGTGTGAATCCCTGTCGTTCTGCATTGGTACTGTCGCACATCAGCGCCAACACGCCCTTTTTGCCAAGTTCCGCAAAGCGCTGCAAGTCAATTGCATCGCCGTACACGGGAGTATAGTCCACCTTAAAATCCCCGGTGTGCACTACAATCCCTGCCGGCGAGTAGATTGCAAGTGCAGCAGCATCCACAATACTGTGATTCGTTTTGATAAACTCAATCCTGAAGCAGCCAAGATTGATATTCTGCCCGAATTTGACCACCTTCCTGCGCACATTGTGTATCAGGTTGTGTTCCGTCAATTTATTTTCAATAATGCCCATTGTCAGCTTTGTGGCATATACTGGCACATTGAGTTCTTTTAGCACGTATGGCAGTGCGCCGATATGATCTTCGTGCCCGTGTGTAATGACAAATCCCTTCACCTTATCTTGATTGTTTTTCAGATAGGTGACATCTGGTATCACAAGATCAACGCCCAGCATATCATCTGCTGGAAAGCTCAGACCGCAGTCCACCACAACAATACTGTCTTCATACTCAAAGGCAGTAATGTTCATTCCAATCTGCTCAAGACCTCCTAATGGTATAATCTTCAGCTTTGCCGTATTTTGTTGTTTGTTCTGTTTCAAAATTAACCTCCTATAACTTTTTTATTCGATCAAGTCAATGTCGTCCAACATATTTTTAAAAACACCCGCCACAGCCGCAAGTTCCTCTTCATCCTCTACCATACGATAAACCTGCTCTTCGCCGTCTGCTTCGGGGGCAGCCTTCAAAATATACGCTTCGCCATCATCCTCTTCTTCTGCATCTGTCACCAGAATATAATTCACCCCGCCAATGGTTGTCTGTTCTAGTACATAGAACTCCATATTGATATCTTCCCCATCCGGCTTAAAGGTAATTCTCTCCATTATTGTAATCCAAACCTTTCCTTATTTTTCAGATAGTCCAAATATCCCTGTAAAATAAAAACTGCCGCTATCCTATCAACGTGTTCTTTTCGTTTCTCACGTCTTATACCGGCTTCCATCATCGCTTTATCTGCTGCGACTGTAGTCAAGCGTTCATCCCACACCTGCACACTAAGACCTGTACGTCGCTCAAGCATTTCCTTGAAGGCGAGTGTCTTCTCCACTCGTTCTCCCTCTGTATCATTCATATTCTTGGGATAACCTAGCACAATTTCATCTACTTCGTACTTTACAATCAATTCTTCAATTCTTGCTAAGGTCTGACGAAGCTTGCTCTCAGACTTTCTGCGTACAATCTCAATTCCCTGGGCTGTAATCAACAGTGGGTCGCTAATCGCAACTCCTACTGTCTTTGCCCCAAAGTCAAGTCCCATTTTTCTCATGTATCTCTCCATATTGGTCATTCACGCCTAAAACCGTCCATTTCTACTCCACCCCGCATTGCGAATATAGGATCGGAGCATCTCCTCCACAAGCTCGTCCCGCTCTACCTTCATAATCATAGCTCTTGCGCCCTTATGGCTAGTAATATAAGTTGGGTCTCCTGACATGATATAACCGACAATCTGATTTACTGGATTGTACCCCTTCTCTGTAAGAGCAGCATAGACAGAAGCAATCACATCCTTAACCGAGGCTGTTTCTCCAAGATCCTCTGGCATCAGCTGTATAAATTGTGTACGTGTCAAATCTTCCATTTTCTATGCTCCTTCCAATCGATGAGCTTTTGCATTTTTGCATTGTTGTACCTATCATAACTTAATTCTGTTCAAAATTCAAGAGAGTTCGCATGATTCCAAAATAAAAAATATAATCATCAAATATTCGACTTTCAAACTACTTATTCCATTATCAAGATGTCATCTTGCAGAAATCCTTTAATTTTCCCAGTAATCAATTGGTTTTCTAGCGCACTATCACATGCCTTACAAGCCACTTTTACATATTCTTTTGTGTGTCCAATCCAGTATTCTTTCCCTTCAATAACTTTTCTTTCCTCAAACAGCACATCTACATTTTTTCCGATATAAAAAGCTCTATACTTTCTCGAATGTTCCCATTCTATTGTCTGTAGGACATTACTTCTGTGCGTCTTGACCGCCTCTGATACCTGATCTGGCATCACAGCTGCCTTAGTACCCTGCCTCTTGGAATACTTAAAGATATGCATCTCATAAAAACCCACGGATTCCACAAACTTTCTAGTAATATCAAACTCAAGGTCAGTCTCTCCTGGAAATCCTACAATCACATCCGTCGTAACTGCTGGATTATCAAAAAACTTGCGCAGCAATTGAACCCCTTTTTGATACGCTTCCGCTGTATAATGCCGATTCATGCGTTTTAATACACCATCACAGCCGCTTTGAAGCGACAGATGAAAATGAGGACACAGATGTGTTATTGTAGACAGCCCTTTTACAAAGTCTTCTGTGATAATGCGCGGCTCAAGCGAGCCTAGGCGAATTCGTTCCACGCCCTCTATCACGTCGATTGTCTGTATTAATGACAGCAATTCCTCCATACCATAAGAACTAAGATGTATCCCCGTCAGTACAAATTCTTTGTATCCTGCTGCTATAAGACCTCTAATTTCCGCGACGACAGATTCCTTTGCGCGGCATCTGACACGCCCGCGCGCATACGGTATCATACAGTACGTACAAAACTGATTGCAACCATCCTGTATCTTGATATATGCCCGCGTGTGCTCTATAGTTGATGTAATCTGCATTTCCTCATACTCTGACGTATGATTAATGTCAATCACACTCTCCTGCGCCACACCATCCATGTAATTCTCAAGAATTTCTATCAAGTCTTTTTTTCTATTATTTCCAATCAGAAGATCCACAGCGCTATCTGCCTCCACCGCGCGGGTATCGGACTGTACATAACAACCGACTGCCACAACAATTCCATTGGGATTGGTTTTTTTTGCCCGGTGTAACATCTGCCTGCTTTTTCGGTCTGCAATATTCGTGACAGTGCAAGTATTCACGATATAAATATCTGCCTTGTCCTCAAATGGCACAAGTTGGTATCCATGCTGCCGCAATGATTGCAGCATTGCATCCATCTCATAAGAATTTACTTTACAGCCTAGATTGTGGTATGCTACTGTTTTCATTTTAATGTATGTCCTTTCTATAATTATCTTTTTATGAACGCTATGAAATCATATTACACAAAGATTATTCTGAGATTCAACCAAATTTTAGCACTAATGTCAATTTGTACATATTTTTAGCTTATTTTCGTCAATTTTCATGACAACTGTTTTTTATCTGTAGTTGACTTTTCCACTGTTTCCCTTTATTATTAAAGAGAAGGGATAATAAAAGGAGGTAGTCAGAATGAAAACAATTCAGATTTCTTTAAACTCTATTGATAAGGTAAAGTCTTTCGTTAACGATATCACAAAGTTCGATTATGATTTTGACCTTGTTTCAGGCAGATACGTTATTGATGCAAAGTCTATCATGGGTATCTTTAGCTTAGATTTATCTAAGCCTATTGACTTAAATATCCATGCTGAGGGCGGCACAGACGAGATTATGGAAGTCCTGAAACCTTACTTAGCATAATTATTAGTATCGTTTCATATGGATACATAATTGTATCTTGTCCAATTTGAACATTTACCAGGCACATTTTGATATGCCTGGTTTTTGTTTTTTCCAGACGTTCTTTCCTTTACCGCATTATCATGATTAATACACAATTTCTATCACTTCATCCGTTTCCAACGCGGTCTTTACCAGCTCGTCTATCTTTTCGTCAAGATTTTTCTCATGAATGCGTATCACATTGAGATTGGGTTTGGTAACAGGGTGTTTTGCCACAAAAATTGTACAACAATCCTCATAAGGTTGAATCGACGTCTCGTATGTATCAATCTTCTCTGAAATTTCTACAATCTCCTGCTTATCAAAACCAATCAATGGTCTGTAAACTGGCATTGTACACACATCATTTGTCGCCATTAGTGACTGCATCGTCTGAGAGGCTACCTGTCCAATGCTCTCACCCGTAATAAGTCCCAGACAGCTACTCTTTTTTGCAATTTCCTCCGCAATCCGCATCATATAACGACGCATAATAATTGTAAGTTCATCATGTGGACACTGGTCGTAAATATACAACTGAATCTCTGTAAAATTTATAATGTGTAATTGTATTGGACCACTGTATTTAGAAACAATTCGTGCAAGGTCTATTACCTTCTGCGTCGCGCGCTCGCTTGTGTAGGGCGGTGCATTAAAATAGACAGCATCGATTTTTACACCGCGCTTTGCAATCATATATCCTGCAACCGGCGAGTCGATACCACCCGACAAAAGTAACATACCTTTTCCATTGGTCCCAATAGGTAGTCCGCCGGGGCCTGGAATGACTGTCGAGTAAATATTAATTTTTTCGCGTATCTCAATGCGCAGCAACACATCTGGCTTATGCACGTCAACACGTATCTCTGGAAAGGCATTGAGTAACGCTTCCCCAATATCACAGTTAATTTCCATAGAATTTTTTGGGTAATCTTTTCGCGCTCTGCGCGCCTCAACTTTAAAGGTAAACTTCTTGTTGGGATACTCTTTATCAATATAGTCAATCACATCTGTGCAGAGTTTCTCAAATCCTTCATCTAACACATAAACTACTGGACAGATTCCCGTAATGCCAAAAACTGTCTTTAATTGCTCTATCGTCTCCTCATAGTCAAACGTCGAAAGCGCATTGACGTAAATCCTTCCCTGTGACTTTGTAACTTCAAATGTACCCTCACAGCGTGTCAGTGCATAGCGAATCTGCTCACATAATCTATCTTCAAATAAATATCGATTCTTTCCTTTTACGCCAATCTCTGCATACTTTATTAAAAATGATTTGTACATACTTTCCTCCATGATGTTGCTGTGCAGAGAATGCCCTCTCCTGGGCATTCTCTTGTATGAAAAGTTCTTTTTTATTTACGAGTGTATCTTCTAAGCATTGGCAGCAACTCACCTAAGCATTTCACTGTATAATCAATCTCCGCCTCTGTCGTGTACAGACTGAAGCTAAACCGCAGCGTCGCATCGAGATATTGCTTCTCAACACCAATTGCCTTTAACGTTGCCGATACAGACGGTTTATTTGATGAACACGCACTGCCTGCCGACACATAAATTCCTTTGTCCTCAAGCGCATGTAGCATCACTTCGCTGCGTACCCCTTGGATAGAGACACTCACTACATGCGGTGCACCATCGCGCCCCACGGGACCGTTGAGACGAATGCCTTCCAAAGCACTTACACCCTTTACAAAACGTTCCTTAATGCTATATAAATACTCAATCTTTTCCTCAAAATCCGAAAAAATTTCTTCAATTGCCCTTGCCATGCCAGCAATTCCTGGAACATTCTCTGTACCAGAGCGCATTCCTTTTTGCTGTCCACCGCCAAAGATAATTGGCCGCACCTTTGCCTTGTCACTAATGTAAAGAAATCCGACTCCCTTAGGACCATGAATTTTATGAGCACTAACAGATAGCAGGTCAATGTGCATACGTTTTGGATAAATTCTGCACTTCCCAAATCCCTGTACGGCATCCACATGAAACAGTGTATTGGGATTCATGCGCTTAATTAATTCACCTGCTTGTTCGATTGGCTGTATTGCTCCAACTTCATTATTCGTATGCATAATCGATACTAGAATTGTGTTTTTTGTCATTGCCCGCTCAAGGTCAGAAAGAGAAATCACACCCTTTGCATCTACGGGAAGATACGTCACCATAAAACCCTGTTCTTCGAGATAAGCGCAGGTCTGCAATACTGCCGGATGCTCAATGCGTGTTGTTATAATATGTCGTCCTGCCCTATAATTTGCATATGCGCCTCCAATTAATGCAATATTGTCCGACTCCGTTCCACCGGATGTAAAAAATATTTCCTTTTCCTGTACTTTTATGCATTTTGCAATGACTTCTTTGGCATAGCGCACGTACTTTTCGCTCTCCACACCTTTTTTATGCAGACTTGAGGGATTTCCGTACTCTTCGCACATGATTCTTGTCATGAGCGCAGCGACTTCCGGCAAGCATCTAGTCGTCGCCGAATTGTCAAGATAAACTTCCATCATATTCACACCTTCAAACGTATATTAATTATCTAAAACAGTCTCATATTTATATAAATATGCGGTTTTTACCATTTTTGTGATTCAAAATCACACGGATACGACATATTTCATCATAGCAGAACGACAATATTTGCGCAATAAAAACTTAGCGATAGTATGTCTAACGCTCAAGCTGATACATAATCCATGCCATAACAGTCATACCCGCTGTCTCTGTACGCAAAATCCGTCTGCCAAGCGTGATTGGTTTCATGTCATAATCTATTGCTTTTTGAATTTCACGCTCCTCAAAACCCCCCTCAGGACCAATAAAAATAGCGACCGACTGCCCCGGTTTTAAATTATCGATAATTTGTCGCGTTCCTTCCATGCCAGATGCATCATCCAGCATTTCTTCCATCTCGTAAGGAACCAGTTTGACATCAATATGCTCTGCGTACACCAACGCTTCCTGATAGCCCATAACCTCGCGCACTCTTGGCACAATAGCACGACGACTCTGTTTGGCGGCCGCCTCTGCAATCCCTTGCCACCGTGACGTCTTTGTAGCCGCCTTCTTTGCATCAAACTTTACCACACAGCGCTTCATGGCAACAGGAATTATCTCATACACCCCAAGTTCCACCATTTTTTGAATGATAAACTCCATCTTATCTCCCTTGGGCAGCCCTTGAAACAGATATACTTTAGCCGGCAGCTCCACACCATCCTCCTTAATAAAACGAAGACAGCACACTACCTCTATCTCTGTAATTTCCTCAATTCCACATCGGTAATCTCTACCATCCACTCCATTGCTGACACTGATTTCATCTCCCACTTTGAGACGAATTACATTCTTAATATGATTTACATCATCACCTGTGATAATGATACGCTTGTCATTTATCTGAGAAGGCTCCACAAAAAAATGATACATGAACTTTACCTCTATTCTTAATACCTATCATAAATTTTTTAATTAAATGTTCCAAATCAAAACCGTAATAGCGCTTCCAGTGTCACTTGAAAGATTGTTTCGCGCGCGGAAAAATTCGCGTTCCAGCTTCTATCATCATATTCTTCATTTCCTACTAAAATATCTCCACTGTACAAAAGCTGTCCAAAAACTTTATTGCGATATTTCGCGATTGCCGCCATGGCAGAACACTCCATCTCTACTGCCTGACACCCCTGTTTTATTCTATGCTCTACCATTTCTTTTGTCTCTCTATAATATCCATCTGTAGACCATGTAGTACATTTTAAATATGGTATTTTGTATTTTGCCAAAACCTGTTCAAAAATTTTCACAGGCTCCTCATTTAATTCAATATATCTGCTTGGCGGCAAATATTTATAAGAAGCCCCCTCATCTCTCAATGCGCGAATTGGAATGATAATATCCCCCGCCGGAATATCAGCTAGTACACCACATCCCCCGCAGCACAACAGCACTTCAACGCCTTCTCCGTATAGCCAATCCGTCATCATTGCAATAGAACCAGAACCCACAACCGCCTGGACTATACATATTTCCGTGTCTTTATAGTTAAGCTTATATGTGTGAAATGCTCTCATCTCTGAAATATAGGTGCCAATAATCTCACCATGATACCGTTCTACAAACGAATCAAGTACCTCCTTAAAAAATGTCATAATACATAGTCGTGGAAAAGGTCCTTTTTCCTGTTCCCCTCTCCATCCGGGGTTAATCACCGCATTTTGTTCTGTACTGTACTCTAAAATTGGAAATTCATTTTCAACTATCATTTGTCCTTCTCCTCCAAAAAATATTTTCTAAATCCTATTTTATTTGCGTGCTGTGAGACTCACCCACTCACCTTGATAAGTAACCTCAACGACTTCAAGTCCTGCTGCTTCCAGCGCACTACGCACTGTCTGTTCCTTATTATCAATAATACCAGAAGTAATATACACACCACCTGGTTTGAGCTGATTGACAATTACTGGGGTAAGTGGTACAAGTACATCCGCCAAAATATTTGCGACAACAATATCATACTTTTCATAGCCAACTTTATCCTGCACAATCTTGTCTGTAATAATATTTCCAATCATCATCTCAAAGCGTTCTGGCGCAATACAGTTCGCTTCCATATTTTCTCGAACAGCTTCCACCGCACAAGGGTCAAGGTCTGTGCCAAGCGCATGTTTAATACCATACATCAATGAAATAATTGCAAGAATACCGCTTCCTGTCCCCACATCAAGAAGTTCTGTTTCCGATGTAATATATTTTTTTAATTGGCGAATACAAAGTTGTGTTGTCTCGTGCATTCCTGTTCCAAATGCTGTTCCCGGGTCAATATGAAGAATTTTTTTATCTTTGTCTTTCGCTTCAACTTCTTCCCACGACGGAATCACAAGCAAATCATCAATATAAAACTGGTGAAAAAATTGCTTCCAATTGTTAATCCAATCAATATCTTCCGTCTCCGAAACTAGAATCGTTCCCTCGCCAACATCCATAAAATTGCGAAGTTCGTCAAGCTCTCCGCGAATATTTGCTGTGATTTCATCTGTATTTACTGGATTTGCATCATTCTCCTCAACAAAAAAGCTTAAATATGCAATTCCATCATCCTCTGGTCCATCTGGCAAAATATCAACAAACATCTGTTCTTTTTCCAGCGGTGTCAGCGGAATCTTATCTTCAATCTGTGCTCCTTCCAAACCAATATCATACAATGTGCTAATTATAATATCCTCTGCATCCGTAATTGTCTTAATTGTAAACTTTTTCCATTTCATAAAAAACCTCACTTTTTCTTTGCGTCTGTACGCAAAAAACTTCTGTGCAATATCCTTATCCTATGTAACAATTCCATTATGCCCATTTATAAATTGTCGGTTTGTACAATCTGACAATTTATTTTATGTTGGGTGTCACCCTATAAAATCGAATCTACAAAATGTCTTATATTCTTATATGCACAAACTCTCAACAGCATTTTGTAACTTCAATTTTGTATGGCTGAACTGTTACTATCATATCACACAGAAGCTTCTATTACTATTAAAATTTATTCAACCTACTCTTTCACTTGCAAATTTGCTTTTACACTTTCTCTACTTTTAAAGCCTAACAACCAATTTGTAACCAGGATTCGTATCCCCCCTACCAGCCAAAGAAACAATATAATCAGCATACAAACGCCTACCACAAGCGCTGTGTATTGTAAAAATCCTGTCCAATCACTGCGGTACAACCTTCCAATCGCCGGAATCCCAAGCACCATTGAAAAATACCAAAATACAGGTATTAGCAACCGTCCTAAAACGCTCTTTTGTACTGCTTCCACACCCAATTGATTAGAGAAGGTTCCTTTCTGGGCGCTACCAATGCGCCATGTAATATCCTTTTTCCTCTGCATTGGCATGTGTATAAAAAACAGCTTACAGAACCTTCCTGCCAGATAATAAAGAACAAAAAGCATAGAAAAATATACTGTTGTACCAATCACTGTATGAAGTTGCTCTGCTGTTATCCATACAGATAAAATCTCACTGTCTGTTAACGCAAGCGGCAAATAAATAGAAACAGTAATCCTAATTCCATTGACAAAAATGGTTCCTATATAAGAGAAAATAGCACTAAACCCTAGCCAATAAACTTTCTTTCTAAACGAATCTATCATAGGAATAAATGTAAAGACCATCATAACAAACGTAATTAACAAAAACCGAACACCTGAACAAGATGGCGCTATAATAAAACGATACGCATGACTCACATAACCAACCTGCGCAATCTTTTCAAAAGAAATGCCACTTAGAATCTGCACCCACTCTGTAGTGGGTGCCAAAATCCAAAAGAGTTTGTCACTGTCCGCCGTACGATAAAATATTTTAATTGCTAGTACAGCCAGAATCGCTGGAATATAAACTCCCAAATTCTTTTTCATGATAAACCTCCTTGTGGATATTGTTTTTTATTCCTTCCAACATCTTCAAATCCAAAGCATACAGTGCAAAACAAACATTTGTTTATGTTTTGTGTAAAAGATATTAAAATAGAAAAATGTGTTTCCTACATTGTTTTTCTACGCAATTTTCTTTTGATGCAGGGCAACTGCAACAACATAATCAATACAAGCATGACCATCAAGAATAGTTCTGAAGGCTCCGCACCAAACAGATAACCTCCTAATGCAAAGTTTGATACCTCCAGCGGTAGAGAAAGTGGTTGTTTGACGTCTTTGCTATTTTTGTCTGGATTGCGCACCGTCTCTGTCACAGCTATAAATGATGTGTATGGTGTAAGCATACTATATGTCAACCCAAGCTGTGTCACTTCTTCTTTTACATCTGGATTGTCGTCATTGAGTCCATAATCTGTCAATCGCTCTATTCTTTTTTGCGCCCACAAATAACTGAGTACATCACTTTCTATAGACACTGCTGAAACCAATTGATTCTCAGACTTTGTATCAAAAGGCGTTGCCGACGCTGTATTTTGATTCAAAATGATTGTGTTCTTTTCAGAATCTACTTTATTTGGCACAGTCGCTTTCCTATCTGTACTGCTAACCTGCACTGTCTTTGAATCAGTGGTGTTTGCTTTAACCACTTTTGTATCTGTATTTGTTTCTTCCGCTAACAGTTCCACAAGTGAAATTGTCTGCATATAGTCACTGCTTCCCGTTTTTCCTGTAATCTGGACGGTGCCTGATGGTTCACCGCGCCACTTTCCTATAAGAACAATTGGCCGCTGTGCAAACAGAGTCGGTAGCGTAGTAGGCTCCACATCATACACATCAAATCCATTAAATTTGACCTGAATATCTGTCATTACAGGAGATTGTATATATGTCTTAAATCGCGCAGCAGTATCCGATGCTTCCTCTTTCTCGGTAACTACAAAAGGCTCTCCCTGCCCTGTCTTAGCAATTCCTTCTATTAGATAACGGTTCACTCCTCTACCAATGCCAAACGGAAAGAAATCTGTATTACCAATATGTTCATGAATAATTTGAAAAATTTCTTTCTCACCATAAATATAACCGTCAGTAATAACAACAATACTTCGCGATACATTGTCACCGCTTGGCATTGCAAGCGCCTTCCTCAATGCTGGTGCAAGCTCAGTGCCGCCGCCTCCTTCCTGATCATCTATCATTTGTAATGCTCGTTTAATATTTGCTTCATTTGCCGAAACAGACTTGTCCGCCATCTGAATGGCATCACTTGAAAACAAAACCAAGTTAAAGGTATCTGTCTCTCGAAGATCCGATACCAAATTTTTAATTAACTCCTTAGCGGTCTCCAAAGGATAACCAGACATTGATCCTGAGACATCAAGCACGAAAATATACTCTCGCGGTGGAATGTCCTCTACATTGCAGCGTTCTGGCGGCTGTACCATCAGCATAAAAAAATTCTCATTTTCACCAGTGTTGAGCATTACCCCTGTTGAAATATCCTGTCCTGTCATTTTATAATCCAATACAAAATCTCGATTTCCTGCATAATCAGAAGTGTCAGCAAGTGACACTGCTGCTTTTGTGTTTTCTTCCCACTGAACCATAATTTCATGAGAATTACTTGCAAGGTCGGTAATTGGGACAGCCGCAGACAGATTGACATGAATTTCATAGACATCTTTTGACTTTGTGCCTTCTGGTAAATAGGGCGTTGAAGTCCACTCCTCTCGTGTTCCACAGTCATCGATAACAGGTCCCATATATCTTGGCCCTACAACTGTAGGATAGACAAACTGGTAGACACCATCTGTAGGATTAATTAATTCTGTATAGTGAAGGTCAATAGAAACCTTATCGCCAGGCATAATATTTGCAATATTCATTGTAAATACATTCGGGCGCTCTTCCGACAACAGTGACGCACTTTTTCCCTCCTCTTTTGCCTCCTCGAACTCCTGCTTAGCTTCTTCTTTTTCCTTGATTTTTGCAGTGACAAGTTGATTGCCAATCTGCATTTGCATCCCATGCACAGTTACCCGAGTAGAAGCCGGAAATACATAACAAGCATTGATAGGGCTTTTACCCTCGTTCGCATAAGACTGCCGTACATGAATATCGGCAATCATACCATTGATATCCGCTGTAACATTGGTTTTTTTAAGTGGAAAACTATCCACATTTACTTCCTCCGACTCGACATAAAAATAAGGTGCACCTGTCTTATCCTCTTCCTTACTCTCTTCCTCTGCATAAATTGGATTCATTGGAAGCATTATTAAGAGCAGCAACATGCACATAAAACGAAGAAATATTTTGTATTGTTTCATTACTCTATACCACCTTTCTTAAAACCATTTTTCCCAGTTTCTTTGCTTATTGTTATCATACAATCCGAAATCATCAAAATTGTATCGTTCTTGCATCAAATAGGCATATTTTTTGCATCAAAGTTGTATCATAGGTGGTCTTGTTACTATTAATCTTTATTTTAAATTATACGCAAAAAACTTCTGTACAATATAACATCAAATTGCTATATTATACAGAAGTCTTGTATTACATTTTTTTACTTTTTGAAAAGTCCACGTTTTTTCTCTTTCTTATCCTTCTCGTCACTTGAATCACTTTTTTCCATATTCTTGACACTCTCCAGACTATTGCCAGTCTCTTTATCAAACTGACGCAAAAGCTCTTTTGCCTCGTTGGAAAGTTTATTAGGTACTTGTACGACAAGCGTTACATAATGATCCCCGCGAATATCTTTATTTCTAAGAGAAGGTACTCCTTTGCCTCGCAATCTAACACGTGTATCTGTCTGCGTGCCTGCCTTCACGTCATAGACAACTCTTCCATCCACTGTGTCAATTAAAACCTCACCTCCAAGGGTGGCCACTGCAAAGGATACGGGAACAGTGGAAAAGATATTCATATCCTGCCGCTGGAAGATTGGATGTCTATCGACAACAACCTCCACCAACAAATCGCCTCTTGGACCACCATTTACCCCTGGCTCGCCTTTATCTCGAATGCGCACACTCTGTCCATTGTCAATTCCTGCTGGAATCGTCACCTGTATCTTCTTTCTGCCTGCAATATAGCCACTTCCATGACAATCTGGGCACTTCTCCTTAATTGTCTTTCCTGAACCGCCGCAATCAGGACAAACCGATGCATTTCTAATAATGCCAAACGGCGTCTTACTTTGTGTCACGACCTGACCACGACCACCACAGCGATGACACGTCTCCGGTGATGTACCAGGTTTTGCGCCACTGCCGCTACAGGTCTTACAGGTATCTTTGAGATTAAGTTCCAGTTCCTTTTCAATGCCAAAAACTGCATCCTCAAAAGTTATACGTACACTAGTACGAATATTGGCGCCTCTCATCGGTCCATTGTTTCTTGAACTACTTCTGCCACCGCCAAAGAAATCGCCAAAAATATCACCAAAGATATCAGAGAAATCAGCCCCGCCGAAGTCAAATCCGCCAAATCCGCCTGCGCCGCCCTCAAACGCGGCATGCCCAAACTGATCATACTGGCGTCTTTTATCAGGATCACTTAATACGGCATAGGCCTCTGATGCTTCCTTGAATTTCTTCTCAGCCTCAGCATCACCTGGATTCATATCCGGGTGATATTTTTTAGCAAGCTGTCTGTATGCTTTTTTAATACTGGCATCGTCTGCGCCCCGCTCAACACCTAACACCTCATAATAATCTCTCTTCTGCTCTGCCATGTTCATCCATGCCTTTCTTTATAAATACAGTAAAACAAAACTTTCTTGCAAAAAGAACGTTAATCAGCGTTCTTTTAAACGATACTTAGCAACTCTAAGACTGTGTGTTTCACAGCCTTAGCGTTATTTCTCGTTCCTTAAACTTCTCTGTAGTCTCCGTCAACAACATCGTCTGCCGGACCTGCATCCTGTGTCTGCTCTGCACCATTCATGTTGCTCATATCTGGTCCTGCTGCGCCTGCACCGCCTTGCATATTCTCGTACATTTTTGTAAACAAGTTCTGTGCTTTGGACATTAAAACTTCCTGTTTGCTCTTTAACTCTGCCACTTGTGACTCTGTCATTTCAGAGTCTTTTGTGCTCTCCAAAAATGCCTTCAAGTCATTTAAGTCTGTCTCCAGAGAAGACTTCTCTGACGCATCAATCTTATCTCCAACTTCATTCAGTGCCTTCTCAGTCTGGAATACAAAAGAATCCGCATCATTTCTCGCGTCAATTGCCTCCTTGCGCTTTCTGTCCTGCGCCTCATATTCAGCAGCTTCCTTCACTGCTTTTTCAATATCCTCGTCAGACATATTGGATCCTGCTGTGATTGTAATATGCTGCTCTTTTCCTGTTCCCAAATCCTTTGCAGACACATTTACAATACCATTTGCATCAATGTCAAACGTAACTTCAATCTGAGGAACACCACGTCTTGCTGGCGGAATCCCATCCAGTCTAAACTGTCCAAGTGACTTATTATCTCTCGCAAACTGTCTTTCACCCTGTACAACATTGATATCTACTGCTGTCTGGTTATCTGCCGCCGTAGAAAAAATCTGACTCTTCTTGGTCGGAATCGTTGTGTTTCTCTCAATTAACTTTGTGGCAACGCCACCCATTGTCTCGATAGAAAGAGAAAGCGGTGTAACATCCAACAGAAGAATTTCGCCTGCACCAGCATCTCCAGCAAGCTTACCACCCTGAACAGAAGCGCCAATTGCCACACACTCATCTGGATTGAGTGATTTGCTTGGCTCCTTGCCAGTCAACTGTTTTACCTTTTCCTGTACTGCCGGAATACGTGTAGAACCACCGACCAATAATACTTGACCAATTTCAGATGCAGATAGACCTGCATCTTTCAATGCATTCTGTACCGGAACTGCTGTTCTCTCTACCAAGTCATTTGTCAATTCATCAAATTTTGCTCTTGTCAGATTCATATCAAAATGCTTTGGACCTTCTGCTGTCGCTGTAATAAAAGGAAGATTAATATTTGTTGTTGTGGCAGAAGAAAGCTCCTTCTTTGCTTTTTCTGCTGCTTCCTTTAATCTCTGCATTGCCATCTTGTCGCTGGAAAGGTCAATGCCCTCCTGTTTACGAAACTCATCAATCATCCACTGAATCAGCTTATTGTCAAAGTCATCACCACCAAGACGTGTATCACCATTGGTAGCAAGTACCTCGATAACACCATCTCCAATCTCAATAATAGACACATCAAATGTACCACCGCCAAGGTCATACACTAAAATCTTCTGTTCTTTCTCGTTGTCAAGACCATATGCCAAAGCAGCAGCAGTCGGCTCGTTAATAATACGCTTTACATCAAGACCTGCAATTTTTCCTGCGTCTTTTGTCGCTTGGCGCTGTGCGTCATTAAAATAAGCTGGAACTGTAATAACTGCCTCGGAAACCTTCTCTCCTAGATAACTCTCTGCATCTGCCTTCAATTTTTGAAGAATCATTGCAGAAATCTGCTGTGGAGAATACTTCTTATCGTCAATCGTCCTACCGTTGTCTGTACCCATATCTCTCTTAATCGATGCGATTGTTTTCTCTGCGTTTGTAACTGCCTGACGCTTTGCTGGCTCACCGACAAGACGCTCACCTGTTTTTGTGAAAGCCACAACGGAAGGTGTTGTTCTAGCTCCTTCTGTATTTGCAATAACGGTTGGTTTTCCACCTTCCATAACTGCTACGCAGCTGTTTGTTGTACCTAAGTCAATACCAATAATCTTTGCCATGATTTTTTCCTCCTAAATAAATAAAATCATTTTTTACTGTACCATATCAAAAATCTATTACTGAACCACTGCTACCATACTGTGCCTTACAACGCTGTCGCGGTATGTGTATCCTTTCTGAAGCTCCTGAGCGATAATCCCCGACTCATACTCCTCACTCTCCACTTGCATCACTGCATTGTGAAATTCTGGGTTAAATTCACAGCCAACTGCCTCAATCGGCTTTACTTCCAACTTTTCCAGCTCTGTGATAAGCTGCTTATAAATCATGTTCATCCCCTCTGCAAAAGGCTGCTTCTGTTCTTCTTCGGAAAGCCCTGAAAGCCCACGCTCAAAATTATCCACAACTGGTAAAATCTTCTCCACCACACTTTTTGCACCTGTCTCAAACATTGCGGATTTTTCTTTCTCAGAGCGCTTCCTAAAATTTTCAAACTCTGCCATCTGGCGTTTCACTCTGTCCTCAAGTTCTTCAATTTTTTCCTGAAGCTTATTTGTCTTTTCCTTTTTTTCCCGGCCAAAAAAGGATTTCTTTTTTGTTGTCTCAGCCTCAGAAGTTGCATCTTCCTCCGGTGCCTCTTCAGATTCCACAATTTCTGACTCGGACTCTTCCGAGACTGTAGAGTCTGAATTTAATTCTTCTGAATCTACTTCATTTTTAATCTCTTCATCCAATCCCTTATCCAATTCCTTTTCTTCCACTACCATTCGTTTCCTTTCTTTGATGTATCTATTCTAAATCGTATTATCGGGAAGTTCTATGCCTACCCGCTGTGTCCATCATCTTTTTTATAGATTGTATCCAATTGACTTTTTAATGTCTTCAATGTACGAATCACCTTGTCATAGTCCATGCGTCGCGGGCCAATAATTCCAATTGTTCCTTTCATGCCCTCCTCAAGTTCATAAGTCGCTGTGACAACACTGCAATCTTTCATGGTCTTTACTGGTGTCTCATTGCCAATATAAACCTGTATTCCTGTTCCGGTTTCATCGGTCAGTGTATCTTGTACCAGCTCATTTAGCAGTTGTTTCTCCTCAAAAGTTGTAATTAATTCGCTTGCCCTTTGGTTATCTGCAAGCTCTGGGTACTTAAAAATATTATTTGCACCACTTGTATAGATCTCTACATGCTCCCCTTCTTTAATCACTTCTGCCACAGCATCCATCACTTCTGCAATAATCCCTGCATGAATTCCTGCTTGCTGCTTTAACTTTGATATCATTGCTAGATTAATTTCTTCAATCGGAAGACCATTAAGATTTGTATTTAACAGAATGTTCAACTTTAAAAGCGTTTCATCGTCTAACATCTGTTCCACTGAAATCATATTATTTTTAATTACATTGCCCTCGACAACAATTGTCGTCAAAAGCTGTCTTGCATCTAACCTTGACAATTGTATAAATTTTAGTTTATTTCCTCTGACTTGTGGCGCGGATATCATTGTAGCATAATTTGTATTGGTGGCGAGCATCTTTGCCATCTGCTTCAGTACCGCCTCCATCTTGTCCTCACGTTCCAATACCATCCGCTGCATCTCCCGCACTTCCTGCGTCGCCTGATTCAGTTGCTCTTCTTTTTCAAGCATCATCTGATCTACATACAAGCGATACCCTTTATCAGAAGGAATACGTCCCGCCGAAGTATGTGGCTGAATAATATATCCCAATTCCTCAAGATCTGACATTTCATTTCGGATTGTAGCAGAGCTTAGATTTAAGTCCGTATACTTGGAAATTGTCCTGCTTCCTACCGGCTCTCCTGTCTCCAGATAATTGCGGATAATCGCCTGCAAAATCTTTCGCTTTCGCTCGTCTAAATCCAATCTGCCACACTCCTTCCTCATTTTCATCCCAATTATATTACTTTATTAGCACTCATTGTAATGGAGTGCTAACATTTACATATACTAACTTACTACTTTCGGTTTTTATTGTCAACAATCTTTTTTATTTTATTTATTAATAAATTATAAATCATAAAAAAATTAATATTCTCACAGTAATATTTTACACAATTCCTTCCTCTACTTGCAGCCGAACGTGGGCAACCTTCACCGCATAGTTCCTCTTTGTGTCCGTGTGCACAAAAAAGCAAGCACACACATACTCTTTTTTGTATGTCGTGTACTTGCTCCAAAAATACAAACTTATACAGAACTCTAGCAAGTTACTTTTGCATCATACCTGCAAGAAGCTCCACGCAAGTATCCATGCCAAGACTTTTACTATTCAAACACAGGTCAAACTTTGACAAATCGCCCCATTTCCACCCTGTATGCGTACTGTAAAAACTGCTTCTTCTTTTATCTGATTTTCGCAGAAAGTCTTCCGCCTGCCCCGGTTCAATTTTCTCTGTCTGAATTGTACGTTCAATACGATAATCTTTCTCTGCATGTACAAATACCTTTAGGCAGTCTTCTCTGTCTTTTAATATGAAGGAAGCACATCTTCCCACAATAACACAATCATGCTTCTCCACAATTTCCTCGATAATTTTTTTCTCCTCCAAGAATAATTTCTCTGACATTGGCAAATTGGAATTATCTTTTCTACCACCAATCGGCGTTTTAGAAAGATTAAAAATAATACTTCCTGGCGCTGTCTCCTCCAAATCTCCAATATAGATTGGCGGAATATCAAGCCGTTTTGCCGCCTCTACCAGAATATTTCTGTCGTATAACTCTATTCCTAATCTTTTTGCCACTCGTCTGCCAATTTCATTTCCGCCACTCGCAAATTCACGTTCCATAGTGATGATTTTATACATATTACCATCTCCTTTTCCATTTATTATCTTTATTTTAACATAATAAACAAAAATTTACCAGAAAGATTCTCTTGAATCATAAATTTTTCGCAAAAATGATTCCCGTTCACATCCCATTATAATTTGGTACCTATTTGTATATTGTGGTATAAATTATAACAGATTTTACATATAATTTTCACTACGTTGACTGGCAATTAAAAATGTATAATGATTCCCACTTGGAGCTTTGTTTCTCTACAAAGTATTACACTGCCGCATCAATCGCGCCACCTTCAACAATGGTCATCGCATCTGGTGCTGCTTCCACAGGAATATCCACGCCGCCTAGCTCCAATGAGACACCTTGATTATTATTGTTACTATTTTGCACTCCCAGAGCATAGCTATTACTACTATTACTCTGTCTTTCCTTCTCAAGCTTGTCAAACACAAATTTTAAATATTTCATGTCCGCTTCCATAATCTCACGCATTTCATCGGCTCGATGCTTCTTTTTCATAAGTTCTAGGTCTTCTGGGTCCATGCTAACTGTTGCGTTAAGTCCCATTTCATCAGACAATTCGTCCATGTTCTCCAAACGTTCAAGTTCTTTCATGGCCTCCTCCATCATCCGCTCATACTGTTCCATAAGTTTTTGCATCCGTTGAAGATTCATTTCCGCCTTGTCTTCCTTATACGTCTGCTTCTCTGTGGCTTCCTCCGTTTTTTCTTCTACTTCTGCCTCACAAAAACCACCTTTTTTATCTGCCCTCTCTTCCTCTTCCAAATGTTTCATGCGCTTTTTGGCTACCCTTGTTATCGCCTGCGCATGTAAGAGCGCGGCAAACACTTCATCATCATTATATACACCATTCTTGTACATCAAACGCAGTGACATTACTTTTTGTCTTGCACTAATCAATACTTGATGTGCATTTCCTGACTTTTTGGTGTTTAAAAGGCGCGTGGAGATTTGTTTATAACTGTAGGGCAAACGTTTTTTTGGTGTCTTCTCTGGGCTTTTTCTAATCGAGACAGAACCGACCACTTTTCCACCGGAATCCTTAATTTCCAATCTTTTTGAATTTGTTCTAATTACTCCCATCATCATACTCATGTCATCATCCTCCTTGATTCAAACACGTTTTTGTATTCTCACTTTTATATCACAAAAGAGACGTTATTTCATATATTATATATCGGACATTGGGACATTAATCTTGAGAATGTTCTATATCCAGAAATTTGTCTGTCCAAAATAAAGTGTTTTTTCTTTGTCAACGCTGTTTAATGCTAAACAAAAGTTATTATCCGACACTTTCGTTGAGAATTTTCAGATCTGCTTGTGTCAAGTAAGGAATAAAAAAATTTCATTTTTTAGCGAGTCACAGACAATGCCTGCCTATGGCTCATATTTTACTATGCCTTTCCAATAATTGAAACAGGTTTTCATGCAGTGATTTCAGCCTGAAAAGCATTTTCCACTTTCCATACAATCTCTACGAAATCCTCTCCATAGACAACAGCCTTATCAATCAGCATCTTCAATCTGTCCTTATCGAAAGACTCCAGTACGGAAAGTTCTGTCAGTTCTTTATTTGGTAATTCTTCCTGCACTGATACTGTCTGCAAACTGTCAAGTTCAGCCTGCGCCTCACTCATGATCTGTTCCAGTTCTTCAAGCCTTATCCTGCCTTTTTCAATCCGTGAAATGTAATCTTCTCTGGTGAGATGGTCAAGCATTTTTGTAACATTACCACTGAACAAATTTCATTGCTT
>BLMC01000010.1 GCA_011959805.1 Lachnospiraceae bacterium
GGAGCATGAAATGCGGAGCAATCCGTGGTATCATAGGGGGCAAAATACCTTTTGAGACTTTTGGCTTTGTAATCAGAAGGATAAGGCAACAAGTGTCAAGGTATTTTTGCAGGCTTTTAGTTTTGAGGTGTTTATGGAGAATAAGCAAAATCTTCCAATTTTGGAGGTCAATAATCTGTCTGTTTCATTTCAAATGTATGACAATATATTTAAACAAAAAACATTACAAGCTATTTCGGAATTAAACATAAAAGTATATGCTGGGGAGATTTTAGCGATTGCTGGCTCGTCCGGTTCAGGAAAAAGTTTGCTGGCATCAGCAATTTTGGGAATTTTGCCAGAAAATGCTGCGGTTGTTGGAGAACTGTGCTATAATGGTCAAATATTGACACCTAAATTACAGAAGCAGTTAAGAGGAATGGAGATTGCATTAGTGCCACAGTCAGTAGATTTTTTGGACCCGCTAATGCGAACAGGAGTACAAGTAGATGGACATAAAAAACCATATCCTACACAAAAGCGACGTGGAATTTTTCGGCGGTTTGGATTGCCAGAAGATACAGAAAAACACTATCCATTTCAACTTTCTGGCGGCATGGCGCGGCGTGTTTTGGTCTCTACGGCACTGATAACAGATGCGCGGCTTATTATTGCAGATGAGCCAACACCGGGCATGAGTTTGGGACAGGCGCTAGAGGCGCTAAAGATGTTTCGCGAGATGGCAAATGATGGAAAAGCGATAGTTTTAATTACACATGACATTGACCTTGCGTTTGCTTTTGCAGATAGAATTGCAGTCTTTTATGCTGGAACCACAGTTGAAACGGCTAGCGCGCAGGATTTTCAGACAGGGCCAAAAGCGTTGCGCCACCCATACAGTAAGGCGCTTTGGCGTGCATTACCACAAAATGATTTTGCGCCGATTGCTGGTTTTCAACCTTATGCTGGAAATCTGCCAAAGGGGTGTCTGTTTGCACCAAGATGTAGTTGTAGTACCCCAAAGTGTACACAGGAAGATCCACCTATGCAATCGCTGCGCGGCGGGGAAGTGCGATGTTTTTATGCGGAGTAAGCGGGAAAATAGAATTGTTAAAAAATAAGTGAGGTTACAAAAATGTATCTCGAGGCAAAAAATATTTGTTTTCGCTATGGAAAACATCAGCCATGGATATTTCAAAATTTAAACTTTTGTGTAGAAAAAGGAACATGTATCGGCTTATCTGCGCCAAGTGGAGCAGGAAAGTCTACACTGGCAATGTTGCTTGCAGGATATCAAACACCTGTGGCAGGTGAGATTTTGCTAAATGGGAAGCCACTTCCAAAGAAGGGTATCTGTCCGGTACAATTGATTTATCAGCACCCAGAACAGGCAATTAATCCGCGTTGGCGATTGCGCAAAGTGCTTGAGGAGAGCGGGCAAATTTCGCAAGAATTACTTGCATCACTTGGGATTGAAAAAGCGTGGTTAGAACGTTTTCCAAGAGAACTTTCTGGTGGAGAATTGCAACGCTTTTGTGTTGCGCGTGCATTGATGAGTGGTGCATCCTTTTTAATCTGTGATGAGATAAGCACCATGTTAGATGTTATCACGCAGGCGCAGATTTGGCGTGTAGTCTGCGACGAGGCAAAAAAACACAACATGGGAATTGTGGTTATTACACATAACTTTCAGTTAGCAAAAAGGCTGTGTAGTCAAATTTTTGATTTGCAAGGGGATAGAGGAATACCTGTAATGATTTGAGAAAATTATTTGTCGTAGTATGTAATTTGCATTTTTCTTGTAGTGTTATGACTTTGTCGTTAGAACCGAAAATGTAAATCTTTTGCCAAAAGAGACAGAAAACTATCGTAGTGGTTGGTCATTGTATGATGGTGAGAAAATGGCAGATAAGCTTTTGGTTGGAAATGGAGAGGCGAATCAAGTAACATATTCCCTATTTTGCTTAAAAGAAGTCGTTTTTGATAATGGTTTTGTATGGAGTAATCCTGAATATAATCAATTTTTTCAAACTTATGCGGGTAAGCAGATAGATGTCAATATTTTACAGAGCTATTATCCATACACATATCATTTGGAACTAGGGGAAAATTTATAATACCAAATTTTCTAAGAGAGAGCAAAAAGGCAATCGTTTCTTGACAAGACAGGAAACAAAGAGGGATATAAAAAAGCAACTGACGTTTGCTTTTTTGCACTTATAAAATTCTTTTTTCTTCTTTCAATGTACTATATAATAGCAATGAAGGAAGGTAATTTTATGAATATGAAATTAATATCGAGATATTTACAATTTCTGCGTAAAAGTCACAATTTGACACAGGAAGACTTAGCGAAACAATTAAATATATCAAGACAGGCTGTTTCAAAATGGGAAACGGGCATAGCAATTCCTGATTTAGAAGTTTTATTGGACATCTCCAAGTTGTATGATGTCACGATAAACGATATATTAGAGCCTAATATACCGCCAGAACGGATAACTGATTTTGAGCAGATATCTACAATTTCTGAAAAGGAGTTACAAAAAATATTAGAACAATTTGATGCGTGTTTTCTTACAACAGCTTTAATGGGCGCATCACCTGAAACAAACAATTTATGTGAAAGATTATTTCCCGATATAGATTTTGAGATGATGAGAAATAGGATTGGCAGAGTTAGGATTCAAACTGTTGAAAATATACAGAATCAAATTATTTGTATGATAAATTTACAGGCGTTAATGTGAAATTGTGATAAAAATGGGAGAAATTGAATGAAACGAAAAAAATTAAGACGCATTATAGTAGATGGAAAAGCATTTCTGTGGAATTATTTTTATGATGATATGGATTTTGTAAATTATCCTTATTCTTACTATTTGTTTGTGCCAGAAGAAAACCAGCAGTTAAAAGTCAGGGTATATTTTACCAAGTATGAGCCACAAATGAATTTAGATGTTTATACTTATGAAGGGACAGTTTGCCAATACCAAGGAGAGCAGACTGTGATGAATCTATGTAGACCTTTTTTTGCAGCGCAGGTGATAAGGTATGTTTTTGAAAATTGCTGCGAGGAAACAGATACTGGCGAAGTGGAAATTAAAGATGGTGAAGCAATTTTGGAAACTTTGGGATATTCAGATTTTTATGAAGATATTTGGGTAAAAGGTTTGGATAATAGGATACAGTTTATCTAGGACTTTGTACTATGCTGCAAATTAGGGTTTATCAAGCCACGTAAGAACACATAGAGGTTGAAGTGCATCAAGCCATCGTGAAATGATTGTGCATGGCTTGATGCCTGTAACAGGAAGCTGAAGGCGGAACTATTACGGATAATAGAATTGTAATTTTGCGTTTTTCATTTCTATTTGAGCCGCCAAAAGGCGGCATGGGGGATTATTATGATACAACTTATAAAAGGAGATATTACGAAAATAGATAATATGGATGCGATTGTCAACGCAGCAAATAGCAGTTTACTTGGCGGTGGAGGTGTTGACGGGGCGATACATAGAGCAGCGGGGCCGGAATTATTGTTTGAGTGTCGTTTGCTTGGCGGTTGTAAGACAGGACAGGCAAAGATAACGAAAGCATATCGACTTTCGTGTCAATATATTATTCACACGGTTGGACCTGTATGGAATGGAGGAAGCCATAATGAGGATGAACTGCTTGCCAATTGCTATCGCAATTCGCTTCAATTGGCAACAGAACATAAGATTAGAAAGATTGCATTTCCTTCTATATCGACAGGAATTTATGCATTTCCAGTGGAACGAGCAGCAAAGATTGCAGTAAGAACTGTTCAACAATATTTAAAGGAGAATCCAGATATGTTTGATATTGTTTTGTGGGTGTTGTTTGATGATAGAACCAAGGCTACTTATCAGGAGACAATAGAGACATTGAAAAGAGAAGTGTAATAAGATGAAATTTGATAGACAAAGAGCGTTAAATGCATTTCAGAAATACACAGCACATTATGACAAGTCGGATAAAAAGATAAAATTGAAAATTGACCACTCTTATAGAGTGTGTGGACTTTGCCAACAGATTGCGGTACAGTCAGGGTTTGATGAAAACGAAGTAGAATTAGCATGGCTGATGGGACTATTACATGATATCGGACGCTTTGAACAGCTAAGAAGGTATGGTACATTTATCGATGCACAATCCATAGACCACGCGGAACTTGGCGCTGATATTTTATTTAAAGAGGGGAAAATTAGGGATTATATTGAGGATGACGCAGAGAATGAACTGCTTGAAAAGACAGTGCGATGTCACAATGCATATTGTGTGCCTACGCAGTATACAACACGAGAGAAAAAATTTGCAGACTTACTGCGCGATGCGGATAAAATTGATATTTTGAAGGTTAATATTATTGTTCCATTTGAGGAAATTTACAATGTGACTACTTATGACTTGAAGCACTGTAAAGTGACAGAGGAAGTGATACAGGCGTTTTTTGAAGAACATGCAGTGCTTCGGAACTTGAAAAAAACACCTGTTGACTATTTGGTTGGACATATTTCACTTGTGTATGAGTTGGTTTATCCGATTAGCCGTAAACTTGTGCATAAGCAGGGATATCTGGACAAACTGATGAATTTTCAATCAGAACTTCCAGAAACAAATGCGCAGTTTGCGAAAATTCAGGAGAAAATGACAACGTATATGGAATACATTTTATGACAGAGTTGTCAGTTTTTATAATTTTTCTAATGTATAGATTCTGTATTTTGAACAGAATTCAAAGTGATTCTAAAAATATATCTGGCCAACATAGAAAATTTAAAAGTTGGGATATCTCATGCCAAGGAGGCAACTGCTTCGGTGTGAGATATTTTTTTGATAGCAATCTCTTGTTAACTATGGTATGATTAACAGGTTAGTTATCTCAGCCGGAGAAAACTTCTGCGTGTGTTAAAGCTATCAGAAAAGTTGTTGAAAGACACGTATTAAATGAAAAAAGATGATATAAGGAGTACGAAAGATTATGAATAAGTTTGTCGTTCGACAGTCTTTAATTTTATTTATGGCAGCTACAGTATGGGGAGTTGCATTTGTTGCGCAGAGTGTAGGAATGGACTATGTGGGACCCTACACTTTTATTGCAGTGCGAAATATAGTTGCGCTGGCAGTTCTTATACCATGTGCTATATTTATGGATAAGGGGCGTAAAAAAAGGGATATAGAGGCGTGTCATCAAAAGGAAAATAAAAAAGCATTAGTGATTGGTGGTATCTGTTGTGGTATCTGTCTTTTTACTGCGAGCACATTACAGCAGTTTGGTGTAAAATACACAACCGTAGGAAAAGCAGGATTTATCACAGCAATGTATCTTGTGCTTGTGCCTGTTTTTGGGATATTTCTCAAAAAGAAAACAGGGTTAAAAGTGTGGATTGCAGTCGCACTTGCGTCGCTGGGACTCTATTTATTGTGTATTACAAAAGGAGATTTTCAGTTGCAGAAGGGTGATATTTATATGTTGGGCTGTGCTGCTGTTTTTGCAGTACATATTCTGGTTGTGGATCACTTCTCACCGCTGGTAGATGGTGTGAAGCTCTCCTGTGTGCAGACGTTTACGAATGTGGTGCTTGGGGGAGTTATGATGCTATTATTGGAACAGCCACACTTGTCAGATATTTTTGCAGCATGGCTTCCAATCGTATATGCAGGAGCACTTTCGAGCGGAGTTGGCTATACATTCCAAATTATTGGGCAAAAAGGTATGAATCCTACCGCAGCTTGTCTTATCTTAAGTCTGGAATCTGTAATTTCTGTGTTGGCTGGATGGCTATTGCTCCATCAAACACTTACTGCAAGAGAATTGTTAGGTTGTGTACTTGCATTTGCTGCAATTATATTGGTTCAGCTGCCAGAAAGGAAATAACTTGAAATTGAAGAAAAAATAAATTATACTCGTATTATAGGAATTTGTAATAGGGGGAATCATACATATGGAAAACAAAAAATACAGAAAAGTCTCTATTATAGTGACAATCAGTGTTTTGATGTTTGTTGTACTTACAATTGCTTTTACGATTAATAATGTAGTAGCGTGTAAAATGATGGAGAAAGAAGTGGTGAAGGTTTCTGGTATTTCGATGGCAGAAGCAAGAGCGGAAATAATGGGGACCATCAAAACAGCAACAATGGTAAGTATTACTGTAGGAATTATTTCATTGGTTATCTTGGCTGTTTTTATGGAATTTTTGCTGGTGAAGCCACTCAAAAAAACAGTGTCAGAAATTCATAGAATTGCGCGCTATGATTTGACAGAAGGACAGATGGCAGATATTCGTGCTATGTATACAAGGACAGATGAGATTGGAAGTATTAGCAGAAATATTATTTTAATGTATGATAATTTGCGGGACATTGTGAAACAAATTGATCAGACGGCAGGTGCGCTGTCAGAAAATGCAGGTGCGTTGGCAGAACACACAACACAGATTAAACATTCATCGGATGAGATTAGCGCAACAATGAATGACCTTAGCAGAGCAGCAATGTCGCAGGCAGGCGAAGCGACTACCAGCACCAATGAAGTTGCAAAGTTAGATGCGCTAATAGTACAAAATATTAGTGATACTGAGAATCTCAAAAATAATGCCAGAGAGATGGACCAAGTAAAAAATAATGGGCTTACTGCAATAAGAGATTTGATGGACAAGACAGGAAAAAGTCGGGAAAGCATTGTAAGTGTGCGGATGGCAATGCAACAGAATAATGAACAGGCCCAGAAAATTGAGGCGACAAGTCAGAAGATTAATGACATTGCGGACCAGACGAATCTGCTTTCTTTAAATGCAGCGATAGAAGCGGCAAGAGCAGGCGAGGCAGGGAGAGGCTTTGCTGTTGTGGCGGAGGAGATTCGAGGACTTGCTGAAGAAACAAACAGTCTGACAAACGAAATCGGTACAATTATTCAAGAACTTTTGGAGAAAACTGCGGATGCAACTAAAAATATGGAAAATATGGAGCAGATTTTTCAAGAGCAGGAAAAAAGCGTAGATGATACCAAAGAGAATTTTGTGCAAATTGAGCAGTGCCTTGAGAGTGTACAGTCAAGTGTTATCACGCTTTATGAGTCCAGTATGAACATGACAGGAAGCAAGCAAGTGATTGTGGAAATGATTGATGGGATATCGGCGACTTCCGAGGAGAATGCGGCGGGCAGTGAAGAAGTATTGGCATCTGTGGAAACACAGAACAATGTTATTACCAATATTACAAGTATGGCTCAAAATTTGTCTGTGTTGGCAGGAGAATTGGCAGAGCAGGCACACAAGTTTTCATATTAAAACAGTGAGGAAGGTATATAGGAAATGAAAAAGGACAATCTGTGGCTTAAGTACACAAATGAAGAAAAAAAGAAAGTACAGGAGACTTGCGAGCAGTATAAGGACTGTTTGAATCATGGAAAAACAGAGCGTGAATGTGTGACTCGCGTGATTGAGATGGCTCAAAAAAAGGGATATCGCGAGTTGTACTGCACATTGAAAGAGGGTACACCAATTAAGGCAGGGGATAAATTTTATGCAGTACAGATGGACAAAAGTATTGCGCTTTTTCAGATTGGTAGAAAACCATTGTCTGAGGGAATGAATATTCTTGGCGCACATATTGATTCACCAAGAATTGATATTAAACAAAAGCCGCTTTATGAAAAAGAGGGTTTTGCCTATTTTGATACACATTATTATGGTGGCATTAAAAAATATCAATGGACAACAATCCCGCTGGCAATTCATGGTGTAGTTGCCAAAAAAGATGGTACAATAATTCCGATTTGCATTGGTGAGAAAGAGGAAGAACCTGTGTTTGTTATCACAGATTTGCTGATACATTTGGCACAAAAGCAGATGACAGAAAAAGCGACGGAGGTTATCCAAGGGGAGAATCTTGATTTGTTAATTGGCAATTGCCCGCTAGAACAGGATGAGACATTAGAACAAGAGGAAAAAGAAACAATTAAGACGAATATTTTAAAAATTCTTGTAGATTTTTATGATATTGAGGAGGAAGACTTACTCTCAGCAGAGTTAGAAATTGTGCCTGCGGGAAAAGCAAGAGATTTGGGGTTAGATAGGAGTATGATTCTTGCTTATGGTCATGATGATAGGGTATGTGCATTTACATCTGTTTTTGCAATGATGGATGTGGCAGAGGAAATTACAGAGTCTACTCTTTGCTGTCTTTTAGTTGATAAAGAGGAGATTGGAAATGTAGGGGCAACTGGAGCGGATTCTTGGTTTTTTGAGAATACAGTAGCAGAACTTGTCGCCGCCACAGAAAAAGATTCCCAGCTTCTTGTCCGTCGTGCATTGGCAAATTCCAAGATGTTATCCTCCGATGTCAGCGCAGGATATGATCCGTTATATGCATCTGTGTTTGAGAAAAATAACACCGCATTTTTGGCAAAAGGACTTGCTTTTAACAAATATACAGGTTCACGTGGAAAGAGCGGGGCTAGTGATGCCAACGCAGAGTTTGTGGCAAGAATTAGAAAGATTATGGATGACGCAGATGTGATGTATCAGTTTTCAGAGTTGGGAAAGGTTGACGCAGGCGGTGGCGGAACGATTGCACAAGATATGGCAAAATATGGCATGAACGTGATTGATAGTGGCGTGCCTGTGATAAATATGCATGCGCCCTATGAGGCGGTTAGCAAGGCGGATGTGTACGAGGCTGTGCGTGGTTACACAGCATTTTTAAGGGCTTAGGCCCTTTTTTTATGCACAGGGGTGCGTAAGGAATTTAGCAGCTTTGCTGCACGCACCCCGCGCGGCGAGTAGAGGAAGTAACTTTCCCTACTCGATTGCACGCGGGTACTCAAGTGAAAGTTTGTCAGTAGAAGCTGACGAACTTTCAACATATGTGTAAAAAAGAAAATAAAACCTCTTGACAAATATATCGTGCGGTGATATATTAAAAATACGATATATCACCGCACGATATATCGAGTAATGATATGAAAAGCAATTTTATGTTGTGAAAGGAGGTACGACAAGTTTTATGATAGAACAGGAAAATCCGTTGACGGAGGCAGTATACTATATTCTTTTGACACTTAGAAAACCAAATCATGGATATGGTATTATTCAGGAAGTAGAACAGTTGACTGGCGGTCGCGTGGTATTGGGGGCTGGAACTTTATATGGTGCAATACAGACTCTCTTAAAAAAGGGTTGGATTGATATTTATAGTATTGATACAGAATCTCGAAAAAAGAAAGAGTATATCATTTCAGATTTGGGAAAAAAAGTTTTTGAGATAGAGCGTCAGCGATTGGAGGAGCTGTTAAGAAATGCAGATTTAATGAAAGAGGGGGAAGAAAAAGATGATTAAATTTCGTATTTATCTTGATAAGGAAGCAGAGGAAAAGTGGTTAAATCAAATGGCAGCAGATGGTTGGGCAATGGAATCATTTTTTGGGGGGATTTATCAATTTTCTGCCTGTGAAAAAGGAGCGTATACTTATCGTGTTGACTTTGGAGACAAATTATTTTCTGTTAGTGAGGATTATCGAGAGCTAATGCAGGATGCAGGGATTCAGATTATACAGACATGGGGCTATTGGGTGATACTGCGAAAGAAGACATCAGAAGGAGCATTTATGCTCTATACAGATTTAGCTTCTAACATTGAACACTATCAGAAAATTCGCAGAATGTTTAAAATTGTCACAATAATCGAGCTAATTTGTCTGTTTATAGAACTTTATGTTGGGGCAGTTGAGGGAATTGTATTGGGGTATGCGTTTGCACTTCTAATTGGAGCATTGTTGTTATCTGTAATCAATGCATTGTTTCAGACGAATCAGAAAATTGCAGAATTGGAAGAAAAAATGACAGGGATTGCAAGGAATAAAAAGAATACATATACATCAGCTTTTTTAATTATTGGATTGTTGATGAATAGCTGTATCCTTTTTCTAATGGACTATATACCATATACGATTACAAAGGGATTACAAATTATAGCAATTATATTGATGCTTATTGGACTTGCAAAGACCAGCACGAAAAGTCTATTTCGACATATTGACCAATAAGCAGTGATATTCGTTCTCTTTCTATAGCGTCTAATCTACAAAAAATTGGACATACTGACTATGTGGCGAATCAATACACATGACCACATCAGAAATTTATCTGGTATGTGGCCGGTGCGAATAGGCAAGTGGAATCTTTCTTGCTCAGTTATATGGTTATGTAGTTTATGGAGGAGGCAAAAATGGTAGAACCAGATACAATTCGACTTTTGCGAGAGTGTGATGCAGGAATTAAAATGGGGATAGCATCAATCGATGATGTTGTTGATTATGTGCATCATGAAAAGCTGCGAAAATGTTTGACAGATTGTAAAGAAGAACATGATAAATTGCAACAGGAAATTGAAAAATTACTTGCGAAATATCATGATGACGGTAAAGAACCTAGTATTATGGCAAAAGGAATGTCGTGGATAAAGACCAATGTAAAATTAGTAATGAAAGAATCTGATCACACGATTGCTGATTTGATGACAGACGGCTGTAATATGGGAATTAAATTTTTGCGAAAATATCTGAATGAGTACAAGGCAGCAGAGGAAAAAGCAAAAGACATTGCAAAAAGATTAATTAATATTGAGGAAAAACTTACGCTGGAAATCAGGGAGTTTTTGTAAGAAAAGACAGGCATTTTGCTTGTCTTTTCTGTGTTAAATTACTTTTTTTATTTGGAAAGGCACTTAAATCGGATACAGGTCATACAATAAAATAAATGAGTCCTGGGGGCATTTCTTGAAGACCTTTGAGCAACCTTTATCTGCCAAGGAGGAGACCGGATATCTGGAAGAAATGAACGGCGAGGATTTGGAAGCAGCCCATAGAGCAAGGCAGATTTTGATAGAAAGAAATCTGCGTCTGGTGGCACATGTGTCCAAGAAATACATGGGGTGCGGGGAAGACATGGAGGATTTGATATCCATCGGCACCATAGGACTTATCAAGGCAGTAAATACCTTTAAGCCAGAGAAAGGAAGCCGGCTTGCTACATATGCTGCAAAATGTATAGACAATGAGCTGTTGATGATGTTTCGGGCAAGAAAAAAAGTTACGCGGGAAGTATCCTTATATGAACCGATTGGCACTGATAAGGAGGGAAATGAGATTAACTTAATCGATGTCTGTGAGCAGGAACAACGCGATATTGTAGATGATATGGATATGATAGCGAAACTTAGATGCTTGCACCGCCTGATAGAAGAGAAACTTGATAATAGAGAACAAGAGATTATTCGCCTGCGATATGGAATTCTGGGAACAAGCTTTATTGGTGAGGAGATGACACAGCGCGATATTGGAAAACTTTTGGGTATTTCCAGAAGTTATGTATCAAGAATAGAAAAGAAAGCCTTGGGAAAATTAAGAGCAGGTTTAGAAGCAGAAAATCTATGCTAGAATGTGCTATTTTTTACATTTTGAGTGTTACTTTTTACATTTGTATTGTAATTGCAGATCGCCTATGGTATATATGTCGGAGTACAAGATAGATAAAGGAGCATCGTGGAATGTATAGCAGAGTGATAACAGGTGCTGTCAATGGTATAGAGAGCATGTTTGCGGCAGTTGAAGTCGATGTGTCAAAGGGGATGCCTGGCTTTGAAATGGTAGGACAATTAAATAATGAGGTGCGGGAGGCAAAGGAGCGTGTTAGGATTGCATTAAAAAATGTTTCTGTACAAATCCCACCGATGCGAATAACAGTCAGCATATTTCCAGCAGAGATGCGCAAGGAAGGTGCTTCTTATGATTTGCCGATTGCGGTCGGTATTTTAGTATCATTAGGACTGATACCAGAGGAAGGAATTCAGAATACATTAATTATAGGGGAGCTCGGTCTTGACGGAGAAGTTCGTGCTGTTAAAGGAGTGCTTCCCATTGTGCAAAAAGCAAAGCAGGAACGGGTTACTCGATGTATTGTGCCAAAAGAAAACGTTAAAGAAGGCGCTGTGATTGGCGGTATTGAAATTATCGGTGTAAGAACGCTCCAAGATACGATAGAATACCTTAGGGAGATTGAGGAGCGCAAGGCCCAAAAGATAGCACCAGCAGAACAAACACAGATAGAGAATTTGGAAGAGATAATTACAGACGTGGATTTTGCGGAAGTAAATGGTCAGGAGTCCATAAAACGCGCGATGGAAGTTGCAGCGGCTGGATTTCATCATATATTGATGGTGGGACCGCCAGGCTCAGGTAAGACTATGATCGCCAAAAGAATACCGACAATTTTACCGGATTTATCGATGGAGGAAAGTCTGGAAGTTTCTACTATTTACAGTGTTGCAGGACAGCTAGACAACAAAAAGGCACTCATTACAAGGAGACCATTTTTGGATCCTCATCACACAATTTCCGACCAAGCACTTGCAGGCGGCGGGCGGATTCCCAGGCCCGGCGTCATTTCACTGGCGCATAGAGGTGTCTTATTTATGGACGAGCTACCGGAATTTCGTCGCAGTACAGTTGAGATACTTCGACAACCTCTTGAGGATAAGCGCATTCATATTGCCAGAACCTATGGCAGTTTTGTTTATCCGGCGGATTTTATGTTGGTGGCAGCGATGAACCCTTGTCCTTGTGGTCATTTTCCAGATCGGAATCGATGCAGATGTTCAGAGTCGGAGATTAAGAAGTATCTTTCCAGAATATCGGGGCCAATCCTTGACCGTATTGATGTGGTGACAGAAGCGCCAAGGGTAGATATTAAACAGTTGTCTGCAGAGATGCACAATGAGAGTAGCACCGATATCAAACGGCGTGTCTTAGAAGCAAGAGCACGTCAGGAATACCGTTACAAAGGGACAAGCTATCGGTTTAATGCAGAGCTGCGGCCAGGTGATATTAAAAGATACTGTAAACTAAACATAAAAGCGCAGGATATGATAGAGGAAGTATTTACCAGGATGAATTTATCCGCACGTGCATATCATAAGATTATAAAGGTGGCGCGCACTATCGCAGATCTGGACGGGAAAGAAAATATTCTTATAGAACATCTTAGTGAGGCAATCTGTTATAGAATGAATGATCATAAATATTGGAATTAGTGGGTTATTAATGGAATATTATGATATAGGGGAAGTATGAAGGAGAACAAAGAAGAGATTACACAGCAAAAACAGTATGCTTGTTGGCTTGACACAATCTATTGGATTACAAGTGATATGAAATATAAACTTTTAAGTGCGGTGGGCAGTGTGCAAGGTATTTATCATATAGAAGAAGGACAACTTACTACCATAATAGGACGAAAGGGGTGTGAACGTTTTTGCCAACATAAAAATAGATATACACCACAGAAGGTTTGGAATTATATGAAGAAATTGGGGATTCGTTATACATACTGTGAAGATTCGGATTTTCCCAAAAAGCTTGTGAATATTCCAGACCCGCCTTTTGGTATTTTTTACAAAGGAAAGCTTCCGTCAAAAGGTGTTCCAGCAATCGCGATGATTGGAGCCAGAAAGTGTAGTGAATATGGTAGGTATATGGCCGAAAATTTTGCGACTGTATTTGCGATGCATGGTATTAATGTGATAAGCGGAATGGCACAAGGGATAGATGGTATCAGCCAAAAATCTGCGTTGGCGGCGGGAGGTAATTCCTACGCAGTGCTTGGCTGTGGTGTTGATGTTGTGTATCCAAAAGTCAATGAGAAGCTTTATTATCAACTTTTGGAGCAAGGAGGCGTGCTGTCAGAGTATCCGCCGCAGATGGAGCCAAGACCAATGCTGTTTCCGCCAAGAAATCGTATTATCAGTGCACTTTCAGATGTAGTGCTAGTTGTGGAGGCTCGTGAAAAGAGTGGCAGTTTGATTACGGTGGACATGGCCTTAGAACAGGGGAAGGAAGTGTATATTGTGCCAGGAAGGTGTACAGATAGTCTTAGTATGGGATGCAATCGACTTTTGCGACAAGGAGCTGCAATTGCGACTACGCCAGAAGATATTATTGAGGATATGTACTGGGAAACACGATTACAAAAAGCAAATAACCCATTAGAAAAAGAAGAAAACGACAAGAATGATATTATTAGAAAACTTTCGTCGACAACCAAAGAACTCTATGCGATTTTAGATGTTTTACCAATAACACAAGATGTAATTGTTTCGCGGTTAAGAGACAAGAAAAAAGCACTTTCGATACCTCAGATTTGTCAAGGTCTTGTAGAACTTGAGCTAAAAGGATTAGTTGTCAGTGAAAATAGGCAATATAGAAAAATTTGACAAAGGGGCATAAAATATTTGACAAATTTTAGAAAATATTACTTGCCACATGATAAAAATTAGGTTATAGTGGTGAACGTAAGTCAAACAATATAAATTTAAGAGGTAACAGTATGGCAAAGTATTTGGTGATCGTTGAGTCACCCGCGAAAGTAAAGACGATCAAAAAATTTCTGGGTGCAAATTATGAGGTATTGGCGAGCAATGGTCATGTGCGCGATATGCCCAAAAGCCAGCTGGGATTTGATGCAGAAAATGATTACGAACCGAAATATATAACTATTCGTGGAAAAGGAGATATTTTAGCAAAGCTTCGCAGGGAAGTAAAGAAGGCTGATAAAGTTTATCTTGCAACTGACCCTGACCGTGAGGGGGAAGCAATCTCTTGGCATTTGTATATCGCTCTAAAATTGGAGGACAAAAAGGTATATCGCATCACTTTTAATGAAATCACAAAGAATGCGGTAAAGGAATCTTTAAAAAATCCGAGGGAGATTGATATGAGCCTGGTCGATGCACAGCAAGCGCGACGTATGCTTGATAGAATGGTGGGATATCGAATTTCTCCACTTCTATGGGCAAAAATCAAGAGAGGTTTGAGTGCAGGAAGAGTACAATCGGTAGCGCTGCGTATTATCTGTGACAGAGAGGATGAGATTAATGCGTTTATTCCAGAAGAATACTGGACTTTGGAGGCTGCGTTAAAAATAAAAGGAGAGAAAAAATCCCTTATAGCAAAGTACCATGGGACAGGGGAGAAAAAAACGGAGATTTCTTCTAAGGAAGAAATGGATAAAATTTTAAAAGAACTGGAAGGGGCGCATTTTGCAGTTACAGATATAAAAAAAGGAGAGCGTGTCAAGAAAGCACCACTGCCTTTTACAACGTCAACATTGCAGCAGGAGGCGAGCAAGACATTGAATTTCTCAACGCAGAAAACAATGCGCCTTGCGCAGCAACTCTATGAAGGTGTGGAACTGAAGGGACAGGGAACGGTCGGTATCATCACTTATTTGCGAACAGATTCGACTAGAGTTTCAGACGAAGCTGCGATAGCTTCCAAGGAATATATCGCTAAAAATTATGGCGCGCAGTATGCAGCGGAGACTGTAACAGAAAAGAAAAAAGATCAAAAAATACAAGATGCACATGAGGCGATACGCCCGACAGATATCAATAATACGCCAGCGGATTTAAAGGAATCGTTGAGCCGCGATCAGTTTCGCTTGTACCAGCTTATTTGGAAACGTTTTACTGCTAGTCGTATGACGCCAGCTAAATTTGAAACGACTTCTGTAAAGATAGATGCGCAAGGACATCAGTTTACGGTATCTGCTTCCAAACTGGAATTTGATGGTTTTATGAGTGTCTATAAAGAAGTGGATGAAGAGAAAGCGATATCCAATACACTTGTGAAAGATATCACAAAGCAGACAATACTTTCGCTAGAGTCATTAGACCCTAAACAGCACTTTACACAGCCACCACCACACTATACAGAGGCCTCTCTTGTAAGGGCACTCGAAGAGCTTGGAATCGGTCGTCCTAGTACCTATGCACCCACAATCACAACGATTATTGCAAGGCGGTACGTAGTAAAGGAAGATAAAAATCTCTATATTTCCGAGTTGGGTGAAGTGGTAAATAATATGATGAAAGACGCATTTCCGTCAATAGTAGATGTGAATTTTACAGCAAATCTTGAAGCGTTGCTTGATAAGGTGGAAGATGGTGCAATTGCATGGAAAACAGTAGTGGGAAATTTCTACCCTGATTTGGATGAGGCAGTAAAAAAAGCAGAGAAAGAATTAGATGAAGTGGAGATTGCGGACGAAGTCTCAGATGAGCTGTGTGATGTGTGTGGTAGAAATATGGTTATAAAATATGGACCTCACGGTAAATTTCTCGCTTGTCCAGGATTTCCAGAGTGCAAAAATACAAAACCTTACTTCGAGAAAATTGGTGTGTCCTGTCCGAAGTGTGGCAAGGAAGTTGTCATTAGAAAGACGAAAAAAGGCAGGAGATATTATGGTTGTGAGGCGATACCAGAATGTGATTTTATGGTATGGCAAAAGCCTTCCAAAGAAAAGTGTGAGCAGTGTGGTGGAATCATGTTAATTAAGGGAAATAAACTTGTCTGTGCAGATGAACAGTGCGGTTTTGTGAAAAAAATAGAGGATATTGGTTCGGCAGTGCAAATCGAGTAGGGAAGTTTTCCCTACTCGATTGTATATAATACCCCTATTTGTATAGGTATAATCAAATTTTTATAAAATAATCAAAATTACGCGAAATTATAAAGTATTATTGAATTATTGACTGAAACTATTGAAAAATAAAGATACGTATGTTAAAATTTTAGTATAAAAGGGACTTATTTACGGAGAAATTGCAGAAGTTCTTGACAGCTGCAAACAATAAATGGACTTGGAGGTTTGCCATGGGTAGCGTACAATTGTTAGATAAAACAAGAAAAATAGGAAAACTTTTACACAATAATAATTCTAGTAAAGTAGTTTTTAATGATATCTGCAAGGTAATCCGAGATATTGTGGACTCGAATGTATTAGTGATCAGCAAAAAAGGCAAAGTGTTGGGTGTTGGAAACTGTGAGGGCGTAGATGAGCTAAAGGAACTTGTCGAGGACAATGTAGGTGGATTTATTGATCCAATGTTGAACGAAAGACTTTTGGGAGTTCTCTCAACGAAGGAGAATGTGAATCTTGCAACGTTAGGCTTTGAGAGTGAGGATATTCGCAAATATCAGGCAGTTATCACCCCAATTGAGATTGCCGGAGAGCGTTTGGGAACGTTATTTATCTATAAATGTAACGAACAGTATGACATTGATGATATTATTTTGTGTGAATACGGTGTAACAGTGGTAGGACTTGAGATGCTCCGCGCTGTGAGTGAGGAAAATGCGGAGGAGAGTCGAAAGATTGCTGTTGTAAAGTCAGCGATTTCTACATTATCTTTTTCTGAGATGGAAGCGATCACACATATTTTTGATGAGTTAAATGGTACAGAAGGGATTTTGGTTGCCAGCAAGATTGCAGACCGTGTAGGGATTACCCGAAGCGTGATTGTGAATGCACTGCGCAAGTTTGAGAGTGCAGGTGTAATTGAATCGCGTTCCTCAGGAATGAAGGGAACTTATATTAAGGTTCTTAATGATGTAGTGTTTGAGGAGGTAGAAGCATTAAAACGGCAATTAAACAAATAATCGTTTAAAATTGCAGAAATAATTTGAATTGTATCAACATAATATAAAAAAGACTTATCTTACTTATTTATCAGGAAAAGATAAGTCTTTTTTTGATTTTGAGGTTAAAATAAAGAATTTACATAATAGAACAAAACAAATTCACATAATATTGCAAAATAATGAAAAAAATACTTGAAATATTCTGAAAATAATCTATAATAGAGTAAGAAAGACGATATATTATGTAATCCATTAGAAGAATATTTGGTTTACATAGAATTAGAGGATAAAAAGGAGGAGTAAAGATGTTAAACAACTCAGGTGTATTTGACTACATTAATGTTTTGGGAACTTCAATGGATGCAGCTTCAACAAGAAACGATATTATCAATAATAATATTGCAAATGTGAATACTCCCAACTATAAGAGAAAGGATATTCGCTTTGAGACAGAACTAAAGCACGCATTTGCAAGAGCGACTCAAGACTCTGTAGATGCGAGAGTAAAAAACCTGGATCTGGAAGCGTTGACCCCAGAAATTTATACCGATTATGCGGAGCTGTCATTCCGATATGATGGAAATAATGTCGATATCAACAATGAGAATGCAATTCTTGCAAAAAATCAGATTAAATACAATGGTATGATGGAACTGCTGAATAAGAACTTTTCACAGTTGAAATCAGTAATGAAATAGGAGGTGGCTAAATGGGAATCTTTGATTCGTTTGATATCAGTGCATCAGGGATGTCTGCAGAACGATATCGCATGGATATTATTTCACAGAATATGGCAAATGCACATTCCACAAGAACAGAAGATGGTACACCATATGTCAGAAAAGTTGTTACTTTTCAGGAAAAGACAGACACAAAAAACAGAAAGTTTTCACATATGTTGGACACCGCTTTTAGCAATCTGAGTGGTAGGCCACTTGGGGCTACGAATTCGGCAGAACTGACAAGCCCAGGAACAGGGGTAAAAGTGGGGGGACTGTATGAGGATACATGGACGGAAGATGTGATGGCATACGATCCAGAGCATCCAGATGCAGATGAGAATGGATATGTACATTATCCAAATGTAAATATCATTACAGAGATGACAAATATGATTGACGCAAGCAGGGGTTATGAAGCCAACCAGGCGGCTTTTGAGGCCACAAAAGCGATGGCAAGTAAAGGGTTGGAAATGAATTTTTAAGGATTAGTTAAGGGAGAGTATAGGGGGAAAGAACAATGACAATCACAGCGGCGAAGGATATTAATGATCTGTACAAGGTCAGTTCGGATACAGCAAAAAATGCCTTGTACGGCACAAACAATGATAATGAGGGGACAAAGAGCAATCTATTTGGTTCGTTTTTAGATGCGGCAGTGAGCAACATTAACAATACAAACGAACTGTTATCAAATCAGGAGAATGAGGTGCTAAAGTGGTCAATGGGAATCTCAGAGAATACACATGATTTGACGATTGCGGTTGGAAAGGCACAGACAGCGCTCGATTATACGGTTGCACTCCGCGATAAGCTTTTGGAAGCATATAAGGAGATCATGCAGATTCAAATCTAATGAGTTGGTTGTAATGGATTACCGGTAAAGGATTACAGGGGAATTTTGGGAGAAGGAGACACTTGACATGGTTGACAAGGTATTAGATTTTGGGAAAAAGCTATTAGAACGGATCAAAGAATGGTGGAATAAGTTTCAGCCAAAGCAGAAGACACTAATTATTGGGATTGGAGTGGTGCTTCTGTTAGCAATTGCAATATTGGTGGCAGTGCTTACGAAAAAACAGTATGTAAACATTGTCAATGCAGAGTCCACGAAAGAGGCAGCAGCAGTAAGAGACTTGCTAGATGGACAGGGGCTTGACTATAAGGTTTCATCAGATGGTTTACACTTTGATATTGTAAGTACACAGCAGTCAGACGCAAATTTGCTACTTGGCTCCAACAATATTCCGACAGCAGCATATACAATTGACGATGTGTTAAACGGAAGCTTTTCCACAACAGAGGCGGATAAGCAGAAACGTTATAAACTTTTTATCGAGTCACAGATTGAGCAGGATGTAAAGAGTATGAAAGCAGTCAATACTGCTTCTTGCCAACTGACGATTCCTGATGATAACGGTACACTTATTGCGCAGAACCGCGAGACTTATGCAAGTGTTCTTCTGGAACTCAATGAAGGTATTTCTTTTACGGAAGAGAATGCAGCTGCCATTGCAAGAATGGTAGCGACAGGACTTGGAAACCCGACAACAGATAATGTGACCATCACAGATGTAAATGGAAAGATTTGGTTCCCGATAGAGCAAAGTTATTCTACAATTGAAAAAGCTGATAATATGATGATGCTCAAGCAAGAAGCAGAAAGTCTAATTAAAAATGAAGTTAGACAGGTACTTCTGGGAACAAATGAGTTTAATCAGATTGAAGTGGGAACCAACATTTCGATGGATTTTTCACAGAAAGAAATCACACAGCACAATTATTCAACACCAGATGATGAACATGATCAAGGATTGCTGGCGCACGAGGAAGTATATCAGTCAAATGCGACAGATGGTCTGGGTGGAGTACCTGGAACAGATTCCAATTCAGAGACAGATTATATGATTGATGAGTCTTCAGGAACTAGAAATAGTACATATGAGCGAAAGAGTGATTATCTTCCAAATGAGGAGATTATCAAGACAACAGAAGCTACAGGAAAAATTGTATATAATGACAGTTCTATCTCTGTGGCAGCAGTAAGATACCGTGTTGTTCGAGAGGAAGATGTACGACTTCAAGGATTTTTAGATGGTATTTCATGGGAAGAATATAAACTTGCAAACAGTGGCAAGACGAAGCTTGAGATCGATGAAGACTTAGTTGGTATGGTGGCAAATGCAACTGGTATACCGACAAAAAATGTAAGCTTTGTGGCATACGAAGAGGTCCAGTTTATCGATACAATACAGTCTTCGGTAGAGCTTAAAGATATTGTACAGATCGTGTTGATTGTAATTATTCTCACACTTCTGGCATTTGTAGTAATTATGAGTTTGAGAACCAGAAGAGAAGTGGAAGAAGAGGAAGAACTTGCGGTAGAAGATTTGCTTCAATCGCATGTTGATGAACTTGAGGGCATTGAGACAGAGCAGAAGTCTGAAGCGAGAAAACTAATAGAAAACTTTGTCGAGGAAAATCCAGAAGCAGTGGCTACGCTTTTAAGAAACTGGCTTGACGAGGATTGGGGGTAACTAGTAATGGCTAGTAATGAAGAGTTAAAGGGAATACAGAAGGCGGCGATTTTATTGATTGCCCTCGGACCTGAGAAATCTTCCCTGATATTCAAACATTTAAAGGAAGAGGAGATCGAGGACCTGACACTTGAGATTGCGAATACCAAGAGCGTTACACCACAGGTAAAAGAGAAGGTAATCAACGAATTCTATGAGGTATGTCTGGCACAGCAGTATATTGCAGAGGGTGGTATCGGCTATGCAAAGGAACTTTTGGAGAAAGCACTTGGCGCCGACAAGGCAATGGATGTGATTGGAAAGTTGACTGCTTCATTGCAGGTAAAGCCATTCGAGTTTGTCAAGAAAACAGATGCATCTCAGCTGTTGAACTTTATACAGGATGAGCATCCACAGACAATCGCATTGATTCTTTCTTATTTATCTGCAGGTCAGGCGGCTACAATTCTCGGGGCATTGGTACCGGAGAAACAGGCAGAAGTGGCCAGACGTATCGCTACAATGGACAGAACAAGTCCAGATGTGATTAAGGAAGTGGAGCGCGTACTTGAATCAAAGTTATCTTCTTTGGTAAATCAGGATTACACAATTATCGGCGGTGTGGACGCGGTTGTGGAGATTTTGAATACAGTAGACAGAGGAACAGAAAAACATATTATGGAAACTCTCGAAGTGGAAGAACCAGAACTTGCAGACGAGATCAGGAAGAAAATGTTCGTATTCGAGGATATCTTGTTGCTCGACGACCGCGCAATCCAGCGTGTACTGCGCGATGTTGACAATAATGATCTTGCAATTGCATGTAAGGGTTCCACAGAGGAAGTACAAAATGCGATTTTTAGCAATATGTCAAAACGTCTTGCAGAGATGATTAAGGAAGATATGGAATTTATGGGACCAATCAGAATGAAAGACGTAGAAGAAGCGCAACAGAAGATTGTAAACATTATTAGAAAGCTTGAAGACTCTGCGGAGATCGTTATTTCTAGAGGTGGAGGTGACGAGATCGTTGTCTAATGGTGGCATATTAAAATCAGGCTGGGTCGTGGTAGACCCAGCAAATACAAGAATTATCGATTCCAATGCAAGAGCTGAGGCCAGACTACGAGAACTTGCAATAGAGCTTGCAAGAGAATGCGGTGAGGAACCAGACTTTGCAGACGGATTTACAGAGGGAATTAGTGCAGTCGAAGTATCGCAGTTAATTCGAGACGGTGAGGAAAATGTCTTTGGAGGTGGTTTTGCCTCAGATGAGAGTGGATTTTCGGAAGAAAGTACACCACCACAGCCACCCAGTCAAATGCAAGAGGAGCTAATTGCAGACGCACAAGCCCAAATAGAACAGATGCGTGAGGAAGCACTCGCAGAGATTGAGCAAGCAAGAGTCCAGATGATGGAGGAAGCGAGAAATCAAGGATATCAAGAAGGCTTTGAACAGGGGCAAAACGATGGCTTTGCGCAGGGACATCGAGATGGACTTAATAGCGTGGCTGCAGAACGAGAGCAGGTTCAAATAGAAGCAGAACAAAAGATGGCGGCGATTGAGGAGGAGTATCAACAGAAGATTAAAGAGATTGAACCTGTCTTTATTGATACTTTGACAGGAATTTATGAGCATATTTTTCATGTGAGTCTTAAAAATTCCAGAGAGTTAATTGTATATCTGATTCAAAATACAATGCGTAATATTGAGACAGGTAGCACTTATCTGATTCATGTATCGAAAGAGGATTACCCTTTTGCAAGTATGCAGAAAAAGGAGCTAATCAAGGGAACAAATATTGCAATTGAGAATGTAGAACTTCTTGAGGATGTCACACTTGGGAAAAATGAGTGTATGATAGAGACAGGAAATGGTGTGTTTGATTGTAGTCTTGGAACACAGTTAGAGGCACTCAATGAGGAGTTAAGACTTTTGTCATATGAACCATAAAAGGGGATAAAACATGGAAACAAATATTTCCTTTCAGAAATATCAGGCAGTGGTAAACAAAAGTTTCTTTAAGAAGCTTGGCAAAGTGGAAAATGTGGTGGGACTTACGATTGAGTCTTCTGGACCAGATGCAAAACTTGGAGATATGTGTAAGATTTATACAGATTCTGAAAAGGAGCATGGTATTCTGGCGGAGGTCGTTGGTTTTAAAGATAAGAAGACACTTCTTATGCCCTATGAAGATACAGAAGGAATTGGTCTGGGTTGTATTGTTGAAAATATGAACTATCCGCTAAGTGTATCAGTAGGAGAAAGTCTTTTGGGAAAGACGCTAGACGGATTGGGCAGATGCATCGATGGTTTTGTGCCAGAACCAACTACGGTTAAGCGTTATCCGTTAGAAGCAACACCACCAGATCCTATGAGTAGAACGATTATCAGTGAGGTGCTGCCACTTGGTGTAAAGGCAGTAGACGGATTAATTACTGTAGGAAAAGGACAACGTATTGGAATTTTTGCGGGTTCTGGTGTAGGAAAGTCTACTTTAATGGGGATGTTTGCACGCAATACAAAAGCCGATATCAATGTGATTGCTCTGATTGGAGAGCGTGGACGTGAGGTAAGAGAGTTTATAGAACGTGATCTTGGGGAAGAGGGTATGCGTCGCTCTATTGTGGTTGTAGCGACTTCCGATAGACCAGCGCTAGAACGAAATAAAGCAGCAAAAACGGCAACTGCTATTGCAGAGTATTTCCGCGATCAGGGAAAAGATGTTCTGTTAATGATGGATTCTCTCACGCGATTTTCAATGGCACAACGAGAAATTGGGTTGGCGACAGGGGAACCTCCTGTGACAAGGGGATATCCGCCTAGTGTATATTCTGAGATGCCAAAACTTCTCGAACGTGCGGGTTGTTCTGAGAATGGATCAATCACAGGATTGTATACTGTTTTGGTAGAAGGTGAAGATTTTAACGAACCGATTACAGATACAGCAAGAAGTATTTTGGATGGACACATTATGCTGACTAGAAAACTTGCAAACAGAAATCATTATCCGGCAATTGATGTGTTGCAGAGCATTTCAAGATGTATGTCGATGATTGCATCTGGCGGGCATAAGGCCGCCGCTGGAAAATTAAAGAATATTATGGCTACCTATAATGAGGCAGAGGATTTGATTAATATCGGTGCCTACAAAAGAGGAAGTAATCCAAACATTGATAGAGCGATTAGTAAGATTGATGAAGTGAATGAATATTTGTTGCAGTCGACAGAGGATAAATTTAGTTTTGAGGAGACGGTAGAGCAACTAGAAACAATGTTTCAGCAGTAAGGAACTTTTCAGGAAAGTAAAAGGGTGGTAAGCAAATGGCAGTTTTCCGTTACAAAATGCAAGGGATTCTTGACATTAAGGAAAAACTTGAAAATAAGGCGAAGCAAGAGTTTGCAGAGGCGAATATGCGACTTGACGCCGAAAAGAAGAAATTGGATGAATTTCACGCAAGAAAAGTTTATTATATGCAAGAGGGTGTGAGACTCCGCACAGAATTGATCGATGTGAGAAAAATCCGTGAGAATAAAATGGCAGTATTGAAGATGGACGAATATATCGCGGATCAGATGAAACAAGTAGCCCGCGCAGCTAAAGTGGTTGAAAAGGCAAGAGTAGCACTGCAAGAGCTTATGCAGGAAAGAAAGGCGCATGAAAAACTTAAAGAAAATGCGTTTGAGGAGTTTATGAAGGAGGAGCTGGCAGCGGAAAGCAAAGAGATTGATCAGTTGACTTCCTATACTTATGGACAGAAATTGATGGAAGAACATAGTATGAAAAGTTCGTGAGTTACGAAATTTAGTACGATAAAATCTATGGAAAGGCATGGTTAGCGATATGGCACGTAAGGACGAAAATTTAAGCCCCGACGCACCGGAGATGCAGCTTAAACAGTTAAAACAGAGTCAGAAGGCGTTTAGACAGGAGCAGAAAAATCAGAAAAAAGAAGCTAAGAAGCGCGCAAAGGAGCTGGAAGATCAGGAGAGGGAATTAGATGAGCAGATAGACGGTACAAATGCTTCCGTAGTGGTGGTCACGATCTTTATCATCTTGATATGGCTGGGAATTCTGTGTTTATTGGTAAAAATGGATGTCGGCGGATTTGGTTCCAATGTGCTGACACCAATGCTCAAAGATATACCAGTCATCAATAAAATCCTTCCAACAGAAAATGGAACAGAGTCGACAAAAGATAAGTCCTACAACGGATACAGCAGTATAAAAGAGGCAGTTGATCAGCTTGCAGAACAGGAGAAGAAACTAGAGCAATTGCAGAGCACAAACGCAGCATATTCTGAACAGATAGAAGCATTAAAAGCAGAAGTGCAGCGATTAAAAACCTTTGAGGACAATCAGGTAAAGTTCCAGCAGATTAAAGAACAGTTCTATGAAGAAGTAGTCTATGCAGAGAATGGACCGGGTGCAGAGGCATATCGCGAATATTATGAGGAAATGGATCCTACAACGGCAGAGGCATTGTATAAGCAAGTAATCCAAGAACAGGCAGTGAGCGGCAAAATGAAGGATTATGTAGCGACTTACAGCAATATGGATGCGGCAAAAGCGGCGAGCATTCTCGGGGCTATGACAGATAATTTGGATTTGGCAGCAGATATTCTCTCAAATCTTCCAGCGTCGACAAGAGGCAGTATTATGGGTGAGATGGACCCCGCTGTAGCGGCAAGGATTACCAAGATAATGAATCCGGGCAGTTGAGAAACAATTGCTAAAGTTTTCTGACAATTTGCCGATATATGTTATGTGATTATGTAAGCTGTACATCATGGGATACAAAATGTGTTATATAATTTGTAATAGTTTAGCCATGCAGAATTTGGTAACTTATGAATAGCATAGCTGAACTTTTACTATAATTTCTATAGAAATAGCATATTTTGTATCCCGTGAGATGGGATACAAAACACAGAGATAATGTCAGAAAGCGAAAGGAGGAATGAGGATGACGGATACAACCTTTAAAAACGCGATGTTTGGTGTCAATCCAGCGTTGAGTGCAGCAGCGAACAAGCAAAAATCAGCGCAGAATGCGGCAAAAAACGCACAAGATTTTGGCGCAGTGCTTGACAAGACAACACAAAAGATTGAAAAAACAGATCAGACAAAGCAATCTGCTACGGATAATACCAAAAATCAGACAAAACAATCTGAAAAGACAGCTTCTGCTGCAAGGGAGAAGGAAACGTCACAGAACACTGCGTCAGTGAAGGAAACAGCATCGGAGACAAAGGAAACAGCAAGCACCGAGAATGCGAATCAAGTCACAGATGAGATGGAGGAGTCTATTGATAAGCTGACTACTGATGAGATTGCAAAAGCTTTGCAACAGATTATTGCACAACTCCAAGAGCTGCTCGGAATCACGGACGACGAACTTCTAGGTGGTATGGAAGAGTTAGGATTGCAGCCGTTTGACTTGCTCAATGTCAACAATATGGCACAGCTTGTTGCGTCTGTCTCAGGAGAAGAGTCAACGATTGGTCTTGTCGCAAATGAAGAACTCTATGCTACACTGCAAAATATTACAGAGATGCTAGAGACACAGGTTAATAATCTGCTTGAGAATACAGGTCTTACTAGCGAAGAACTTGAGGCTGTATTGCAGAAATTGCAGGAGCTAGAGAGCCAAAATCTTGACAGTCAACTTCAAAACGAGATGTGTTCAGAAGAAGCAGTCGAAAGTCTGGAAGGGTTAATGACAGAGGAAAAAACACAGCAGCAGGCTTCGGAAGGACCAATTATTATTCGGGAAGACAATACAACATCAGAAGATCAATCTACAAAGCAAAATGATCAACTTTCAGAGAATCAGCAGGAAGATTTGGCTAAGATAGATACAAAGCCGCAGACTCAAGACACTGGGAGAGAATCCAAGAACAGCGAAAGTGATAAAGATGCGAGGAATTTTGGTCAGAACAATACAACACAAAATTTTCAGAATCAATTAAATGGGCTAAGTGATTCCGCAGCAGCAGAAGGCGTTGCAAAGTTTACTTCTGAAAGTACAGAAAGTATAATGAGGCAACTTGCAGATATGGTAAAGATTATAAAAAATGAAAATCTTACCGAAATGGAATTACAGCTTCATCCAGCAAGCCTTGGAACAGTTAATGTATCACTGACGACAAAAGGCGGTATGGTAACAGCGGAGTTTACCACACAGAATGAAGCGGTTAAGGCGGCAATTGAGGCACAGGCATCACAGTTGCGTGCAAATCTGGAAGAACAAGGTGTTAAGATTGAGGCGATTGAAGTCTCTGTGGAGAGTCACCAGATGGAGCGTGATCTTGACAAGAATGGTCAGGAACAGCAAAGACAGGCACAGGAGCAAGAGACAGAACGTATTCAGGGAATGCGCAGAAACAGAAGCAACATCAATCTCAGGGCATTTATGAATGGGGAGGAACTTGAGGGAGAAATGCAAGGAGCTGACGATGCAACAAGGATTGCGATGGAAATTATGGCCGCAAATGGAAACACAATGGATTTATTAGTGTAAAAGAGAGGTGGATATATGGGAAGTTTAGTGGCGCCGTTTGATGAGAAAGGCAATTTACAGACACATACCACATCTGGGGATTCCCTTAAGAAGAACGAAAAGAACAAGAATGCAGTAGACAGCGATATGTTCTTGACACTTTTGGTGGCAGAGATGCAGAATCAGGACCCATTAGAGCCAACAAGCAATACAGAGTGGGTTTCACAGTATGCAACATTCACACAGGTTCAAAAGATGAGTGAGATGGCAGAGGCAGTTGACGTACTCAGAGCAAATGAGTTGATTGGTAAAGAAGTAATTGTGAAGACAACAAGCACAGATACCGGAGAAGTCAATTATAAACAGGGTATTGTTGATTTTGTTGAGATTGAGAATGGTAAGCCATTGCTTGTAATTGACAATGCGAAGTATTCCATTAGTGATTTGGATACTGTTGTGAGCACAGAATACTCGCAGGCATATGGAAAGTATAGTACCTTTAAGGGAATGATAGACAGTTTGCCAGATGTAGCTTTTGCAGATAAATCTTATCAAAATGTAATTCAGGGTGCATTTGATTTCTATAACTCTATGAATGAGTACGAAAAGAACTATATGGCATTCTATGGTGCAGATCAGATGGAGAAATTTACCCAGTGGAAGCTTGAACTTGAAAATTTGGGAGTAGAATTTAAGGACAGTTCGGAAGAAGAAGAGACAAAGACTTCTCTTGATGATATTCTGGAAAGTTTTAATACCAAGATGAATGCGATTATTGATAAACTAAATCTATTGTCAAACAATACAAGCTCAGGGAGCACTGACAAGACAGATCAGGATTCTGCAGATAAGACCGAAGATACTGATAAGACAGATGGTACTGACAAAACCGAAGATACTGATAAGACAGATGGTACTGATAAAACAGATGATTCTGACAATACAAATACAGATGGTTCTGACGGTACTGATAGTGCTGACAATACAGGAAATACAAATGGTTCTGACGGCACCAATAATACTGACAGTACAAACAATGCGAATGGTACAAACAATTCTGACGGCACAAACAATGCAAATGGTACAAATAGTTCCGATAATACAGGCGGATCTGACAATGCAAATGATGCTGATAATGCAGATGCAACACAGACAGCATAGTTTGGCAAAATGAAAGGCTTTATGGTAAGGGGGAATGCAGCATGAATATTAACAACAGTCAGTTCCTTTCCATTGAACAGCTACAGGATCAATACCTAAAACAGCAGAAAGTCAATTCAGGAAATAAGTTGTCTCAGGGCATGAGCTTTGAAGAAATCCTGCAGAAACAACAGGTACAAGAGACACAGGCGAAAGAGGCTGTAAAGTTTTCAAAACATGCGGCAAATAGACTGAGCGACAGGAAGATTGAACTAACTGACAAACAACTGGAAAGGTTAAATGACGGGACGAAAAAGGCAGGCCAGAAAGGGATCAGAGATTCTTTGGTACTCGTAGATCAGCTTGCATTTATCGTAAACACAAAGAGCAATACAGTTATTACAGCGATGGATCAGACAGAAGCAGACGAAAATATTTATACGAATATTGACGGCGCCGTAATTATCTAAATACAGGATGTAGAGACAATAGCCGGACCTTTTAAGGAGGCTTACTCCCTCGGAATGACGGATGAGGGTAGAAATCTACGACAAATATGATTTAGGAGGTCACTTAATTATGATGAGAGCACTTTATTCTGGTGTATCTGGTCTTAGGACACATCAGACAAGAATGGACGTTATCGGTAACAACATTGCGAATGTAAACACAACTGCATTCAAAGCAAAACAGATGAATTTCTCTGATATGCTTTATCAGACAACTCAGGCTGCAACTGGGGCAAATTCAGCAAATGGAACAGGTGGTACGAACCCTAGACAGATTGGTCTTGGTGTAAAGGCAGCAGCGATCAATACAACCATCACACAGGAAGGTGCAAACCAATCAACAGGAAATCCATTTGATCTAAAGCTTACAGGAGAGGCATTCTTCGTTGTAAGTGACGGTACAAGTACATTCTATACAAGAGATGGTTCTTTTGATGTGGATGATGCTGGAAACCTTTGTATGGCAAGTACAGGATATATTGTGCAGGGCTGGGGTGTTGACTCCAACGGCGATATCGTACAAGGTAGTGTCGGTGGGATTAATGTAACAGCACAGGATACCTTTGGAGCTGCGGCAACTACATTGGGCAGAATTACAGGTATTATTGATAGCAATGACAGTGAATTGGAGAACAAAACTGGTAAGCAGGTAACAGTTGACCTGTATGATAAAGCAGGATATGCATATAATATGAAGTTTGGTATTTTACCGACAAAGAGTGTGACAAATGGTACAAGGGATATTACAAATCGAGAGAAAGAATATGGATTAAGCGATACAATCTATAAGGTGGATACATCTAAGCTGACATTCAAATATACAGTGAATGGCGAGACAAGAATTCTTTCTGATTCGGCAAGCCCTGAATTAATGGAAGATTTGAAAGCGGCGATATGGAAACATGTTTCTGGTGATACATCGAGTTCAGTTGCATATGGAATTAGCAACGTTGGTAATGGGCATGTTCTTGGAACGAAAGACAGTGCAGTGACAGTCAGTTTAGGGGCATTTATTCAAAATACAAAATATAATGGAACAACACTGGCAGACAGTGCTTTAAGAAATGTAGGATTGCTCACAGTGGAATTTTCTGGTGACATTGGATTTACAAAGACGAAGCCAACCTATCCACTCAGCGACAATGTAGTTGTCAGCAAGATATCCGAGGAGGCTGTCAACTATATTTATGATACGACAACGGCGACAAATGGGGCGTTTTCAAGCTGTACTGTTAAGACTAGTCTTGGTACAGGTACCGTATCTGTAACTTCATTACAACAAACCTATTTGGATGATGATGGTAATTCACAGACAGACTATACCTTTAAAGTTGGTACTACTGAAATTACAGGTGGGGCAAATAACGCGCCAATTCCAAGCAGTCTATATAATGATATTAACAGATTGTTGGCATTAGGAAAAGAGAGTGACATCACAAATACGTACACCACACAGGAAGCAAAAGAGACGGAGACTATTGAGAAAGGTAGCTTTAAGATTACTCTGTTAGGAATGACTGATGCGACAGGGGCAGAGGTCAATATAGATACGCTTACTAATAATGGAACAACGTCATGGGATGTTTTCTATAATACAAGTGATGGTCAGTTTAGATATGTTGGGCAGGAAGGCAATGATTCTTTTAGTGTAAATTTAAGTATGCTTGGCGATAATTTTGATAATATTGATATTGACATGTCAGGAACTACCAATGGCAACAATGGTAACAAGTCCTCTGTTACTGGCAAGAAGTTAGACGGACGTAAGATTGGAACAAGATCGGGCGTTTCTATTGGAACAGATGGTATTGTTACAGCGTTGTATAGTAATGGTATGTCCAGAAAAATTGGTCAGATTTGTGTGGCTACCTTCCCCAATGCTATGGGTCTTGAAAATTCTGGTGATAACCTTTACCAAGTAACAGCAGGTTCTGGAGATGCTTCTATTGTCGATATCAAGGCAAGCGGTACAGGAGTTATGACCAGCGGTGTACTGGAAATGTCCAATGTAGACCTTTCACAGCAGTTTACAGATATGATTACAACACAGAGAGGTTTCCAGGCAAATAGCCGTATTATCACTACTTCCGATACATTACTTGAGGAACTTGTAAACCTTAAGAGATAATAATATGAAATAATACAAATGGGCAGGGAAGAACATTTCCCTGTTCATTTTTTGCCGGCAACAGTTGAATCATGAAAAATTGAATCTATAAAATGCTGTTGATTTTGTGTATTGGATTTTATAGGATGGACGTTAGGCATGAAATAAGTTGTTGAAAAGAGTTTGAATGAATTGTCAGATTGTACCAAACAACAATTTATGAGTGGGTATAGTTGAACTATTATTCCTTGTCACACTTGTATCATGCAGTAAGTGCATGGTGTCGAAGTCAGCGCCAAAATGCCAGCTTTGTAGCGTTTTGTGTGGATCAATGGTTATAATTCGTATTAATCATCTGAAAGGAATACGAACTTGGGCCGTGGGTGTGAATTATAACCAACTGTTATGTTTCCAAATGTTTTTTATTCGGTTTGTCTTTTCATTGTTCAGGATATGTGATATACTAATTAAGAAACACGGTCAGTTTCTTATCGTCGGATGCACGGCGTAAAGGACAGCGCTTTTTATCAGAAGTAAAGGTTAATTTCTGATAAGTTGTACTATCAACTGTGGATGTAAAATTTTTAGAAAGATATGATTTAGACTGCGGGGCGGCAACAACCGCCCTGTACTTTTGCAGGGTATAGTACAACAAATACTAAATTGATATAGTGATTGTCTGATTGTTTTGTGCAAGGAGTGAATGTATTTGTAATACAGAATAAAAGATTTATGAAAAAATAGGAGGGAGTGCATTATAAATATGGCAAGATTACCAGTCAGTGTGTGTATGATTGCAAAAAATGAAGAGCAATACATAGAGCAATGTCTCAAAAAGCTTTTGCGATACAATATGGAGATTGTGGTGGTAGATACCGGTTCCACGGACAAAACAAAGGAGATTGCAGCTAAATATACAAATCATTTGTATGATTTTGTATGGTGTGATGATTTTAGTGCAGCGAGGAACTTTGCGGTATCAAAGGCATCAAATAATTGGATTTTGATTCTTGACTGTGATGAATATATACAGGAATTGGATGTAGCAAAATTGCGTACTTGTATGCAAAAATATCCCAAAAACGTTGGTGTGTTAGAGATTCACAATGTTCACACTATTGTGGAAGGTGGGATTGAAAAAGAAGGCATACAATTGGAGGAAGTTCCCCGATTTTATAATAGAAATTACTATGAGTATCGGTTTCGGATTCACGAGCAGATTACACCAAAGCGATTGTTTAATTATGATGAGATTATCTTGGAGACATTTCACCTGCCGATTGTGGTAAAGCATTATGGCTATGATATTCCGCAGAAGGAAATGATGAAAAAACAAGAGAGAAACCTAAAGCTTTTGTTAAGTTCTATCGGGGAAGTTCAGGAGATGGACGACTATGTTTATTTTCAGATAGGGCAATCCTACAATGTATTAGGAAATTATAAGAAGGCAGTTGAAGCGTATGATACCTGTCTTGCAATCAACGGCAATGCGGAGAAAAAATTTTTGAACACTTGTTTAGAGTCTTATGCAGATTGTCTGATAAAATTGGAGAATGTACAGGATGCATATAGATTGCTTGATATGAACAGAGAGTATCTAAGGACAACAAAACTTCGGTATCTTTTTGGAAAAGCGGCATATATGTGTAAAGATTATAAAACAGCCTTCGGATTTTTGACAGGAATCACTGACGCGGCAGATTTTGAACAACTTGGCGAGAATGTTTTTGATGCATATACAAGGATTTTTGCAATTTGCCGCGAGACAGGACAGACAGATAAATTTGAACAATATAAAACAAAACTTGCGGAGTTTGGAAGGCAACATGGAAAACAAGTTACATTTCAGGGAGAGGGGGAAGTAGGCTAAGATGATAGAAGTAACAAAAATCAATGGTGTTAAGATTTTAGTAAACACCAGTTTGATTGAGATGGTCGAGGAGACACCAGATACAGTTATTACGTTAACCGACGGTAAAAAAATAATTGTAAAAGAAAGTAGACACGAAATCAAAAATCTAGTAAAATTAACAAGGCAGGAATATTTTGCGCAAATAGCGGGCATAGGAAGCATAGAAAATGCGGAAAAATGAAGCGTAAAAAGCCGCTTAAATAAAATGTATAATGTAGCAAATTAAGAAAATATAAGAAAATTTTCAGAAAATTGTTGCAATTTATGTAACCTTAAAGTATTATATAACTATGGAGAAAAAAGGGCGTAGAGAGTACTATGCCTATGAAAAAGGGGTGTGTAAAAGTGGATATAGCGTCTTTAGTGGGAATGCTTGTGTGTATTGTCTTGGTTATATTCGGTATGATAGACTCAGCAGGCGGTATTAACGGAATTGGTTATTTCCTGGACCCAGCGTCAGCTTTGATTACTTTTGGTGGTTCCTTCTTCGCGACAATGATGTCGGTAAGTATGGCAAACTTTGTTGGTGGTCTTAAGAGTATGACATTGATTTTTAAACCAATAAGCGTCAATGTTCCAGAGATGATTACAAAGATTATAGAATTGTCCAACATTGCAAGAAAAGAGGGACTTCTTTCTCTGGAAGAAGCAGCAGGAAATCTTGATGACGAGTTTATGAAAAAGGGAATTATGCTGATTGTCGATGGTACAGACCCAGAGCTGGTACGAGGAATTCTAGAGACGGAATTAAACAGTATTAATGATCGCCATAAATTAAGATCAGGTTTTTGGGATTCTTTGGGTGCCATGGGTCCTGCGTGGGGTATGATTGGTACATTGGTTGGATTGATTTGTATGTTAAACAACATGTCTGATCCTTCTTCAATCGGACCTAAGATGGGTGTTGCTTTGATTACAACATTCTATGGTTCTATCCTTGCAAACTGGATTTGTACTCCAACATCGAGCAAGCTGCAAGCAAACAACGCAGTTGAGATGCAATCAAAAGAGATTATGATAGAAGGTCTATTGTCAATACAGGCAGGTGAGAACCCGCGTGTAATTGAGGAAAAATTAAAGTCATTCTTGTCACCGAGTGAGAGACCTTCCCAAGAAGGCGGTGGAGGTGAGGCTTAATGGCAAAGAAAAAGGAAGAATTCCAACTCCCACCTGGAACCCCGGCACCGTGGATGGCCACATTCTCCGATATGATGACATTATTAATGTGTTTTTTCGTGCTATTGTTCTCTATGTCGGAAGTGGATGCTGCTAAGTTCGAGGAAGTTGCAAAGTCATTTCAATCCACAATCAGTATTTTCAAAGCCGGATCAAAGGCTGTTGGCGATGGTATTTTAGTGAGTAACGGTGTGAGCCAACTTAATATGCTTGATGAATACATAAATAGCAGTGGAAAAACTGCTGAGTCGGATTCTAAGAGTCCTGATCCGACGAAGGATGGCGGTGCTGCGGCAGAGAAGTTGCAGGAAGTAGCCGCCCAACTTGATATGACAAAAGAAGAAGTTGAGTCGTTGGTCGAGGCGCTTGACAATCTGGAACAAGAGAAGCTGAATCTTTCTGAGGAAATGGCAGAGAAAGTTGAGGAAGCACTTGACGAAAGTATGATGGCTGATAAAGTGGATGTTGATTTTAATGCGGATTTTGTTACTCTTACATTAAATGGAGCATTTTTGTTTGATTCGGGAAAAGCGGATATCAAACCAGATGCAATACCTGTACTGGATAAGATTGGCGTGTTGCTTACAAAATATGCAGATTCGGGGATTGAGATTGAAGGACATACAGATTCTGTTCCACTAAACGGTGGTAGATATGAGAATAATGATGTGCTTAGCAGTTATAGAGCGCTTGCAGTGTTCAATTACTTGAAGGAAAATGCTACGCTTGACCCAGGAACTGTGAAACATTCTGGCAGAGGGGAATATCGACCGATTGCAGACAATACGACGCCGGAAGGCAGAGCAAAAAACAGACGGGTTGAAATAAAGATATACAATGCTTTAAGCACATATTAATGAAAGGGGAAAATAAAAATGAAACGTAATCTGTTATCAATTATCATTCTGGCATTGCTTGTTGTCAATATTGTATTATCGGCAATTATGATGGTAAGTGTGTCGAGTGCGTCCAAGAAGACGGCATCTTTAGTGGCAGATATTGCCACAGTCGTTGGGATTGAAATCAATGGATTGCCAGATTCAGATTTGGCACCGACAGTATCTATGGCGGATACCGCAGTTCACAATGTTGCAGGGGAGCTGACAATTCCTTTGAAAAAGGGTGAGGATGGCGAGGACCACTATGCAGTTGGCAGTGTGTCACTGTCTATGGACTCTAAGAGCAAGGATTACAAGAAATATTCCGAGACAATGGCAGATATGGATGGAATTATAAAGGATATTGTGTTTGCAGTCATGGGCAACTATACTGTGGATGAGGCAAGAACTAATTCCGAACCAATCAAGCAGGAGATTCTTAAAAAGATTCAGGAACGGTTTGATTCTACATTTATTTATAGTGTATCCTATAATTTCTTATATAATTGAGAATTGGTATATACATAGACACAGGATAAATAAGGGGATATAATGGACAGAATTATGAATATGTAGGGGGTGATTAACTACATGGGAGAGGTATTATCTCAAAGCGAAATAGACAGTTTGCTGGCGGCGTTAAGTTCCGGTGAGCTGGATGTAGAGGATATGCAGGAGAAGGACGAGCGGCAAGCGAAAAATTATGACTTCACTCGGCCTGCGAAATTCTCAAAAGAGCATTTAAGAACATTAAATATGATTTTTGACCATTACGGAAGACTGTTATCAACTAATCTGCCGGTGTACCTCAGAAAGAATGTACAAGTAAGTGTTGCAAGTTCTGAGACGGTAACTTTCGCTGAGTTTTCCAATGCTTTGTCAAATCCAGTGCTGCTCACAGTTGTTAATTTTTCACCGATGCCAGGCTCCATTATAATGGAGCTGACAAGTGGTCTAGGATATGCAATTATAGACCGAATGCTTGGCGGTAGAGGAGAATCTTTGGAAAAGGCAAGGGACTTTACAGAAATAGAGATGAGCATCATTGAGAGAATCATGGTAATCTGTATGCAGTTACTTCGAGAACCCTGGAAGAATGTGGCAGAAGTCAATCCATATTTGGAAAGGATTGAGACAAATCCACAGTTTGCGCAGATTATTTCACCGAGCGATATGGTGGCGCTTGTGACCATGAATGTCAAGATTGGTGACGTCGAAGGTTTGATGAATGTATGTCTTCCGTTCTTTACGTTGGAATCCGTAATGGACAGACTGAATACGAAGTTCTGGTATTCCAGTTTGCAGAAGATGGATGACGAGGATTATGAACAGTTTATCGAATCGATGATACGCAGAGTTGATGTTCCTGTAAAAGCAGTTCTTGGAAAAAGCGTTATCACAGTGAATGACTTTGTAAATATACAGGTAGGAGATATTATACGGCTTGATTCAAAGATCGATGATGAACTGGATGTGTATGTGGGGGATATTAAGAAATTTAGTGCTGTGCCCGGCGCAAGCAAAGAGGCATATGCAGTAAGGATAACATCAGTAGTGAGGGAGGAGGAATAAGACAATGGATGGTATGTTATCTCAGGATGAAATAAATGCATTGTTGAACGGTGTGGATTTGTCAGCGGATTCAGGAACAGCGGATTCGTCGGCGTCTTCTTCAGCCGGAGAAGATCTTACCGATATAGAAAAAGATGCGATAGGAGAGGTAGCCAATATCAGTATGGGTACTTCTGCCACAACACTTTTTTCATTAGTGAATAGAAAAGTAAATATTACTACACCAATTGTAGAAATGTGCACTTGGCAGGATGTGCTCAATACTTATGAGAGACCGTGTGTTTTTATTCAGATTAAGTATACTGTCGGACTAAATGGTACGAATATTTTAGTGTTAAAAGAGCATGACGTTAAAGTGATTACGGATTTGATGATGGGAGGAGACGGCACAAATATTGACGGTGAGCTTAGTGAGCTGCATTTAAGTGCGATATCTGAAGCTATGAATCAGATGATGGGGTCTTCGTCGACTTCACTTTCGTCTATGCTTGGCAAGACAATTGATATCAGTCCGCCAGAGGCAAGTCTTGTTGATTTGCATTCAAAAGAGCCACGCGAACTTTCTCCATTCCTCGAGGACAGATTTGTAAAGATTTCATTCAGGATGCAGATAGATGATCTAGTGGACTCTACTCTGATGCAATTGTATCCTCTTGATTTTGCGAAGTCAGTTTATGAGACTTTTATGGCGCAACAGATGGGTGGTATATCAGAGCCAGCCCCAAGTCCAGCACCAGCGCCAAGTCCGGCACCTGCTCCGACACCTATGCCAGATATGGGAATGCAGCAGATGGGAATGCCAATGGGTGGTATGGATATGGGAATGCCGCAAGGCGGATATGGAATGCCACCGCAGATGGGAATGCCACAAGGTGGATATGGAATGCCACCACAGATGGGAATGCCACAAGGCGGATATGGAATGCCACCACAGATGGGATATGGAATGCCAAATGTAAATATACAACCTGCACAGTTCCAAAATTTTGCACAGGGACAGGGTGAGATGGTGAGCGCGGAAAGTATCGGTCTAATTCGAGATGTTCCGTTGGAAGTAACCGTAGAGCTGGGAAGAACCAGCAAATCTATCTCAGATATTTTGGAGTTTGCTCCAGGTACTATTATAGAACTTGACAAGATTGCAGGAGAACCGATTGATGTGCTTGTAAACGGTAAGTTTGTCGCAAAAGGCGAAGTCGTGGTGATTGAGGAAAGTTTTGGCGTAAGGATTATGGAGATAATCAAATAATTGAAGCGCGATTTTAAGAAATATAAAGTTCAAATTTAGAAAGGACAAGAATTATTATGGCAAAGAGAATTCTAATCGTAGACGATGCTGCTTTTATGAGAATGATGATAAAGGACATTTTGACAAAGAACGGATATGAGATTGCTGCTGAGGCTGAGAATGGTAAGATCGCAGTTGATAAATACAAGGAGGCATCACCAGATCTGACGCTTTTGGATATTACAATGCCAGAGATGGATGGAATTCAGGCGCTCAAAGCAATCAAGGGAATTGATCCAGGTGCCAATGTTATCATGTGTTCTGCAATGGGACAGCAAGCGATGGTAATTGAAGCGATTCAGTCGGGTGCAAAGGACTTTATTGTAAAACCGTTTCAGGCGGAACGTGTTCTGGAGGCCGTTAAGAAGGTTGTAGGATAGAAAAGCGATGTTATTATTATCGACACCAAACAGGTATGACTCTATTGTACAATTATTGACAGTGATTCTGATATTTATATTTGTATTGGCCCTTACATATTTTTCCACAAAACTGACTGCAGGTCTTCAAAAAGGAAGGCTTGCAGGTTCTAATGTGGAGGTATTGGAAACATTTAAGATAGCGCCAACCAAATATATACAGGTTGTGAGGATCGGTGAAAAATATTTTTCCTATGTAGTCTGTAAGGACACAGTTACTTTGCTTGGAGAAATGACAAAAGAGGATATTTTGACATGGAATAAAGCAGAGTCAGGGCCAGCGATCAATATGAATTTTAAAGAAATTCTTGATAAATTCAAAAAACAGCAGTAAACTAATTTTTGTGTGAGTGCAGATTACTGGATAAGGATAATATTATATGAAGAATAAGTGCAAGAAATATAATATCAGGCAGGAGTTTCGGAAAATTATATATATGTTCTGTATGGTTCTTATCATATTTTTCGCGGATGTTTTTGTTGCAGAAGCAACAAGTGATGACGGTGCGACATCAGAAGCGATTATTGACAATCAGCAGGGAGATGAGAATAGAACAAATATTAATGATCCTGGTACTGCCCAGACAGGAGAAGATCTTCAGAAACTGAATATTGCGAATAATCTTACAATCACCTATGACAGTGGAAATGGAGAATTGAGTGGAACCTTGAGGATACTGTTGATATTGACAGCAATCGCTATTATACCAATACTGCTGGTGACAGTTACCTCGTTTACAAGAATTTTGATCGTGCTTCATTTTACAAGACAAGCTTTAAACACACAGTCGGCACCACCTAATCAGATATTGATTGCAATTGCTTTGTTCTTGACATTTTTTATTATGCAGCCAGTATTTGGCAAGGTTTATACAGAGGCAATTGTGCCCTATGATGCAGGGGAAATTGGTTTTGAGGAGGCCTGCAGCATTGCGGCGGCTCCGATGAGACAGTTTATGTTTGAGCAGACACAGAGAGAGGATATTAATGCTTTTATGCAGATTGCGAATGTGGCATGGGATGGCGAGACAGAAGCACAGGTGCCTACTTCCGTATTGATTCCTTCTTTTATTGTAAGTGAACTTCGGACAGCTTTTATTATTGGATTTATAATCTATGTGCCATTTATTGTCATTGATATGGTAGTTGCATCAGTGCTTATGAGTATGGGTATGATGATGCTTCCGCCAACGACAATTTCCATGCCGTTTAAGATTTTGTTGTTTGTGTTAGCAGATGGATGGAATTTGGTAATTTTATATCTTGTGCAAACGTTCTATGTGATGTAATCTATTCTTAGATCTCGGAAAGGGTGTGGTGATTCAATGACAGTAGAGTTAGTGACTGATATTATGAAAGAGGGATTGTTTGTAATTCTCAAAACTGCCGCTCCGCCATTGTTTGTATCGTTAATAATCGGTTTGGTTGTGAGTATTTTTCAGACAGTGACATCTATTCAGGAACAGACCCTTACTTTTGTTCCTAAGATTGTGGGAATGTTTATCTGTCTTATGCTTCTGGGAGATTGGATGTTAAATAATATGATTACTTATATGACTAATTTATATCAGAATTTTGCATTGTATATCAGATAGTGGAAGGAATAGGCAGTATGGTAAATTTGTCATTCCCGCTGTCGGAGCTGGAGTATTTTTTGTTTGTATTTGTAAGAGTCGCATCTTTCATTTTTGTTGCTCCGTTTTTTAGTACAAAGGGTGTGCCCAATCGTGTAAAAATAGGATTAAGTGTGTTCATTGCATATATTATGTACTATTTTGGACCAGAGCATATTTATCCAGAATATAATACTGTACTGGGATTTTGTACGGTCGTGCTTAAGGAAGTGTCGGTGGGTTTGCTCATTGGTTTGGCAGCTCAGATGTGTACTTCCATTGTTTTATTTGCGGGAAGAATTATAGACATGGAAGTAGGACTATCTATGGCAAATGTATTTGATCCCACTACAAATGAGCAGTCCTCTATTACTGGTGCGCTCTTGCAATATGGAGTGATGTTAATATTGTATACGACAGGACTTCATCGATTTCTGCTAAAGGCACTGATGGAAACGTTTATACTGGTGCCAATCAGTGGGGCACACATTAATACAGAGCGTCTGTTACAAACATTAATAGGTTTTTTGAGCAATTATATTATTATTGGATTTCGGATTTGTCTGCCAGTTTTCGCTAGTATTACACTTATGAATATTGTCCTTGCACTTTTGGCAAAGCTTGCACCACAAATGAATATGTTTTCTGTTGGTATTCAGCTCAAATTGTTGGCAGGACTTAGTGTTATTATGATAACAGTAACGTTGCTTCCTGATGTCTGTAGTTTTATTACGACACAGATACAGCAAATGATGGTTGCGATAGTGGAGGGTATGATGTGATATTAGAGTACAACTTACAATTTTTTGCGCAGGAAGGTCAAGGAGGAGAGAAGACAGAAGAACCAACTGCAAAAAAGAAGTCCGATACTCGTAAGGAAGGTAAAGTTCCCAAGAGTAAGGAGCTGTCGAGTGGTGTGGAGCTGATTGCTCTCTTTTTAATCTTAAAATTCTGGGTTGGCCATATGGGCGAGAATTTTATGAAGTTATTTGGGGAGATTTACCAAAAGATACCAGAGTATACAACGTACTGGAATGGACGTATTGTCAGGGAAGACTATAAGATTTTGATTAACAGCGTGTATGTTGAACTCTTATGGCAGCTTCTTCCGTTTTTTATTATTGGTATGGCAATAGCGATTGGCATCAATATGATGCAGTTTAAGTTTCAGATTTCGACAAAGCCATTGCAGCCAAAATTCAGTAAATTTAATCCAATTTCAGGTATGAAGCGCTTGGTTTCTAAGGAGAAGATTGTTGAATTAATCAAGTCCGTCGCAAAAATTATTTTGATTATGGCAGTAGTGTACTCCACAATCAAAGATAAGTGGGTTTATTTGGTTCAGTTTTATGGAATGCCACTTAACCAAGCAATAGAGTTAATTGGCAATGTAGTGATTGATATGGGACTCAAGATTTCCTTGGTATTTATGGTCATTGCATTTGCAGATTTATTTTATCAGCGCTATAAGTTTAAAAACGATATTAAGATGACAAAACAGGAAGTCAAAGATGAGTACAAAAACTCAGAAGGAGATCCACAAATTAAAGGAAAGATTCGGAATAAGATGCGCGAGGCGTCACAGCGGCGCATGATGCAGGATGTGCCAAAGGCAGATGTTGTAATCACCAATCCAACCCACTATGCAGTTGCGATTCGATATGATGCTATGACAGGTTCAGCGCCGTTAGTGCTTGCGAAAGGTGCAGATTATGTGGCCCAGAAAATTAAGGAGATTGCACGCGAAAATCATGTTGAGATTGTAGAGAATAAACCGCTTGCCCGTATGTTATATGCCAATGTGGATATTGGACAGGAGGTGCCACCAGAACTATATCAGTCTGTGGCGGAAGTCCTCGCTATGGTATATAAAATGCAGGGAAAGATTTAGAATTGTATATTGGAAGCTGTTTAGGACTCTGTGCTTGTAGGTAAAAAAGCACAGAGTTTTTTGTTTCAATTTGTGTAAGTAATATAAAAAATAAAAAAAGTCAAAAAATTTACAAATTATAGTATACAAATTATGTTAATTGTGCGATAATATAATTTATCAGAAGAACACTGTTCTTTGTGCTGGAAATCCGACTATAAGAAGCTGTTCTTGCTTCTTATAGTATGATATAGGAAAAACAGGGGATTATTGATAAAGGATTAAAAGGAGTTAAGGGGGAAAAAGAGACATGAAGATGAAGAAGGCAGACATAGGCGTTGCTCTTTATTTACTTGGCGCTATCATCATGTTGATCGTACCAATCAGTAGTACTATGCTGGATGTGCTGTTAGCAATCAATATTTCGCTTGCGTTTACAATCCTGTTCACTACGATGTTTGCCAAGGAAGTTTTAGATTTGTCATTTTATCCGACAATTTTGCTGTTTACAACGGTATTCAGAATTGCTCTGAATGTATCGTCTACTCGTCTTATTTTATCGACAGGAAATCCGGGTAATGTTGTTGCGACATTCGGTAATTTCGTAGGTGGCGGGGATCTTGTTATCGGTATTGTTGTCTTTATTATTTTGATTATCGTACAGTTTGTGGTTATCAACAAAGGTTCTGAGCGTGTCGCTGAGGTAACGGCCAGATTTACATTGGATGCAATGCCAGGTAAACAGATGGCAATTGATGCGGATTTGAATACAGGTGCGATCACAGATGCCGAGGCTAAGATTCAGCGAGAGAAGTTACAGCAAGAAGCAAGTTTTTTTGGTTCTATGGATGGTGCTGTTAAGTACGTAAAGGGAGATGCGACAGCAGGTCTAATTATCACTTTTGTAAATATTATTGGTGGTATTATTATGGGAGTATTACGGCAGGGCATGGATGTTGGCGCTGCTGCTGATAAATTTACGATTCTTACGATTGGTGATGGACTGGTAAGCCAGATTCCGTCTCTTCTTATATCATTGTCAACTGGTATCTTGGTTACAAAAGGGTCAAAAGAGGCAGATTTTGGTTCTGTGCTTGTGAATCAGCTTTTTGGAATACCGAAAGTGTTGTACATGGTAGGTGCAGTGCTTGCATTCTTGGGATTGGTGACACCACTAAATCCTTTGATTTTTGTTATTTTGGGCATAATTTTTATTGTGTGCGGACGTATGATTGCTTCCACAATTGAAGTGGCAGGGATTGAAGCAGAGACAGATATGGAAGAAGATACAGCGGACGAAATCCGAAAACCAGAAAATGTCAATTCATTGCTACAAGTAGACCCAATTGAACTTGAGTTTGGATATGGTATTATACCGCTTGCGGATGTCAATCAAGGCGGTGATCTTTTGGACCGTGTAGTTATGATTCGTAGGCAGATAGCACTGGAACTTGGAACGGTAGTGCCGATTATTCGTCTGCGCGACAATATTCAGTTAAACCCCAACCAGTATATCATTAAGATTAAGGGAATTCAGGTGAGCGAGGGTGAGATTTTATTTGACCATTATATGGCGATGAATCCTGGTTTTGTGGAGGAGGAAATCTCGGGAATTCCTACTTTTGAGCCGTCATTCCATCTACCGGCAATCTGGATTACAGAAAATCAGAGAGAGCGTGCAGAAAGTGTGGGATATACAGTTGTGGACCCGCCTTCTATTATAGCGACACATTTGACAGAGATTATTCGTCAGTATCTTGCAGATTTGCTCACAAGACAGGATGTACAAAACCTTGTCAACAATGTGAAAGAAACCAATCCTTCGCTTGTGGATGAGCTTGTGCCAAAGCTATTGGGACTTGGAGATATCCAGAAAGTGTTACAGAATCTTTTAAAAGAAGGGATATCTGTGCGAGATTTGGTCACAATTTTTGAGACGCTTGCTGACCACGCAGCATCGACAAGGGACACAGATATTTTGACAGAATATGTAAGGCAAAGTTTAAAACGTGCGATCTCCAACAAGTATTTTCCAATAAATGAAACGACAAGTGTGGTTACGCTTGATCCTGGATTAGAGCAGGAGATTATGGGAAGTGTGAAACAGACAGAGCAAGGAGCTTATCTAACGCTTGATCCAGAAAAGACAAAGACAATTATGGCTTCTGTAGAATCAGAAGTAGGAAAACTTGAAAGACTTGGCAAGAATCCAATTGTGATTACATCGCCAATTGTTAGGATGTATTTTAAGAGACTTACCGAAGATTATTATAAAGATTTGGTGGTGGTATCTTATAATGAGATTGATTCAAACGTTGAATTACAATCAGTAGGAATGGTGACAGCATGATAATAAAGAAATTTCAGGGAAAAACAAAGGAAGAGGCACTTGCAAGTGCGAGGAAAGAGCTTGGCGAGAACATTGTTGAAATGAACGTCAAGGCGGTTAAGCCAAAAGGTTTAAAAGGCATCTTCAAAGGAACAAGGTTTGAGGTTACTGTTGCGCGGGAAGAGGAGAACGAAAAATATAGTACGATTTCTTCTGGAGAGATTCAGAAAGAAGGAGTGACGGTCAGTCTAGGGCAAACGGTATCACAAGCAAAGATTATTCCAATGAAACAGCCTGAGAAACAGGAGGCAGTTGCAAAGGACGCGAAGGCAGTCGGTCAAGCAGTTGCGGATGTTCTCTCTTCTTTTCCATCACAAAAGCTGGATACAGTGAAGGAGGAAGGAATAAAGGAGAAGGGGATGTCTGAGATTAAGACAAATGAACCAACCAAGGAGAATCTTCGAGGAAATGGCTTGGAAGAAAAATTGGATAATTTGCAAAATCTAATTGAGAAGCAATTATCCCAACAGGAAAATAAGCCACAATCAGAAGAGACAAAAAGTGCTGAGAATGGAAATAGGAAAGAAAATACAGAACGTGTGAATTTCCTAAAGCTTTTGTACAATAAGATGATGGATAACGAAATCAGTGAAAAATATGCAAAAGACATTGTAGAGGAGATTGACAGAAACTGTAAGGCAGATGTTACATTGGATTTTATGCTGTCGGAAATATATCAAAGAATGATATTAAAACTTGGAAAACCTTATGTTATGGAGGAAAATGAAAGAAAACCAAAGGTGATTTTCTTTGTAGGACCTACAGGAGTTGGGAAGACAACAACGATTGCCAAGATTGCATCGTCCTTTCGAGTAGAACACAAGAAGAAAGTCGCACTGCTCACAGCTGACACTTACAGAATTGCTGCGGCAGAACAGTTAAGAACTTATGCCAATATTCTTGAGGTGCCGTTTCGAGTTGTATACACAGCAAAGGAAATTGCAACATCGATAGAAGACTTTAGAGAATATGATTACATACTGGTGGATACCACAGGACATTCACCTAATAATGAAGCACAGTGTGAGAGTATGAGCGATTTGATAAACTCTGTAGATAGCAATGCAGCCAAAGAAGTTTTCCTTGTGTTGTCAGCTTCAACAAAGTATGGAGATTTGATGAAGATTGCAGATACATATAAAGAAATAGCTGATTATAAATTAATTTTTACGAAATTAGATGAAACCGCTACGCTGGGAAATATTTATAACCTGAAACTATATACGGGCGCGACACTTTCCTATGTGACATGCGGTCAGAATGTACCAGATGATATTGAGTATTTCAATCCGCAGTCAACTGTAAAACAGTTGCTTGGGGGAAGGCGTTGATAGGAGGGGAATAAATGGATCAGGCGGAACAGTTAAGAAATGTGATTAAAATGAATCCAGCTCCGAGACCACTCTCAAGGGTTATCACGGTCACAAGTGGAAAGGGTGGTGTAGGGAAATCGAATACTTCTATTAATCTTGCCTGTCAATTCAAAAAGATGGGAAAGCGAGTCATTATATTGGATGCAGATTTTGGACTTGCGAATATCGAAATTATGTTTGGAACCGTACCAAAACATAATCTATGTGATCTCATATATCAAGGAAAAAATATTACAGATATCATAACCTGGGGACCTATGGACATAGGATTTATATCAGGGGGATCTGGAATTGCAGGTCTTTCAAATTTGAGTAGAGACTACTTAAATTATATCATACAAAATCTTGCAAAATTAGATGCGATTGCCGATATTATTATTATAGATACAGGTGCAGGGATTTCTGATGCAGTGTTGGATTTTCTTGTTGCGAGTGGTGAAATTCTTGTGGTTGCTACCCCAGAACCTACATCGATTACAGATTCGTATTCGCTCTTAAAAGCGCTCAACCGCCATCCGCGATTCTCTAGGGAAGATTCAAAGATTATGGTGATAGCAAATAAGGTAGCAGGCGCAGCTGAGGGCGAGGTTATGTACAACAAACTTGAGACAGTAGTGAACAGATATCTTAAACTTCCAGTATCTTATCTTGGAGCAATTCCACAAGATTATCGTCTTGAGGATGCAGTCATGCAACAAAAGCCTGTCAGCCTTCAAAGTCCAAATGCAAAGTCATCGATTGCCTACGAAAAGATGGCGTATGTTTTGATGGATAAAGAATATGATAAATCGCTGGTCAAAAGGGGTATGGCGGCTTTTTTCTCACATATTGTAGCAGGAAATAAAAAAATGGGATAGATAACAAATGATCTTCAGGAGGAGTCTATGATAGAAAAATTTATATCGTCGGGGGATAAATTAGAATTAAAATCGACGGTCCGTGTTATTCTTCCTGATGGCACAGAAGGAGTAAAAACATACAAGTCTTCTGTGAATAATATTCTGGATGATGGACGGCTAGAGTTCGTGATGCCGATGGAGCAGACAAAACTGGTATTGCTGCCAATAGATGGCGAATATGATGTGTGTTTCTTTTCGCACAGTGGTGTATATCGGGCGGATGTGCGGATTATTGAGCGGCGGAAAGTCGATGGAATTTATGTTTTTGTGGTCGAGCTGATTAGCAATCTCCATAGATATCAGCGCAGAGAGTATTATCGCTTTAATTGTGTGATTGACATGGCTATCAAAGAGATGACAAGACAGGAGATTGATGCATATATTCAAGGAATGGTGTATCTTGTGCCAGACCGAGAGATGATAAGAGGTGTGATTGTAGATATTAGTGGCGGCGGTGCACGATTTGTCTCCAGACAGAAATTTTATGAGGACAGCTATATTTTGATGAAATTTAAACTCAATGTTATGGAACGGGATAGATTGTTTTTGTTGGCTGCGAAGGTAATTTATTCTAACGAGATTGAAAACAGAGAGAATGAGTACGAAAATAGAGTTAAATTTGAATTTATTGATACCACAACGCGAGAAGAAATTATTAAATATATCTTTGATGAGGAACGAAAAAATAGAAAGAATGGGAAGGGTCGTTGAATAGTATGACAATTAACTCAAATACATCAAAAATAAAGAAAAAAATACTTATAGTTGATGATTCTGCACTTATGAGAAGAGTTATGTGTGATATAATCGATTCAGATGAACGGTTCCAAGTAGTGGAGCAGGCTTTTGATGGTCAGGCAGCATATGAACTCTTGAAAAAAAATCAATATGATGGTGTAGTGCTCGATGTAAATATGCCAAAAATGAATGGGATTCAATTTCTGCGTGCTTTGCAGAAGGATAAGATTCGTGCCCGCATCATGATGGCAAGTACAGATACCAAAGATGGCGCGACGGTAACGATGGAAGCGCTCGATCTTGGAGCGATTGATTTTATAGAGAAACCAGTTAATATTGTCTATTTGAAAAGCAGTGGCTTTAAGGATAAGTTCCTAGATACACTCCATGCAGTTGTATCTAGCCGCCAGACCAATATTTCTAGCGCTCCTGTTTTGACAAGAGAAAAGCAGGAGGAAAATACACAAAAGCTTGTGAGTATTGTCAGGAAGAGTAAACCAATCGTAGGAGGTCAGAAGATTGTTGCACTTGCGTGCTCGACAGGAGGACCTAAAGCGTTGCAGAGTGTTGTACCACGACTTCCAGCAGAGCTTGCTGCTCCTGTGTTAATTGTACAACATATGCCAAAAGGATTCACACAGTCTCTTGCAGAGCGGCTTAATTCTATGAGTAAGATTAAGGTTAAGGAAGCGGTAGAAGGCGACGTACTTGAGAATGGTGTGGTATACATTTCGATGGGTGGTAAACATATGAATGTGGCGACAAGAGGAGGCAGAGCAACAATTACATATACAGATGAACCGCCAAGAGAAGGTGTAAAACCATGTGCAAACTATATGTATGAATCTTTAAAATCAAGCAGTTATGCGCAAGTAGTCTGTGTAGTCCTGACAGGAATGGGTGCGGATGGTACTAGAGGAATCGTGAATTTGGAAACTTCAAAAAAGATACACGTTATCGCACAGGATGAGGCATCATCGACGGTGTATGGAATGCCTAAGGCAATCGCTGCTACAGGACTGGTAAACCAAGTGGTCTCACTTGATAACGTGGCCCAGGAAATTATTATGAATGTGGGGGTCAGGTAAATGGATACAAGTCAATATCTTGATATTTTCCTTGATGAATCAAAGGAGCACTTACAAAATCTAAGTGATCAGATTATGGATCTGGAGCAAAATCCTGAAAATATGGATACAATCAATGAAATATTTCGGGCAGCTCATTCGTTGAAAGGTATGGCAGGTACAATGGGATATAAGCGAATGCAGACGCTTACCCATGATATGGAAAATGTTTTTTCGGAAGTTCGCAATGGTACATTTAAAGTATTACCTGGAATGATTGATATTTTGTTCAAGAGTTTGGATGCGCTGGAGGAATACGTCAACAATATTCAACAGACAACAGAAGAGGGGACAAATGACAATCAGGACTTAATTGATGCACTCAATAGTATCTTAAAAAATAATGGTGAGGTTATCATCGGTGAAAGTGCTGCTTCTGCAAAGACAGAAGTGGTGGATACTCCTACTGCAAAGGAAAAAGGTCCAAACACCAAGAGGGAAAAGTGGCAGGATATTAAGATTACCGATACAGAACGGATGCTGATTGACAAGGCATACACTGAAGGACTGAAAGTGTTTGGTGTGACAGTCTATGTCGAGGAGGCGTGCGTATTAAAGGCAGCAAGAGCATTTCTTGTATTTAAGGCGCTTGAAAAATTAGGAGAGATTATTGTATCTTCTCCAACTGCACAAGATATTGAGGATGAAAAATTTGACCTGACATTTAGTTTAATTCTAATCTCTGGAAACACAACACAAGAGATTGTTGACGCAGTTAAGAGTGTGTCTGAGATAGAGGAAGCATTCTGCGCAGAATATGTTTCTGAAAAATCTGAGAAGCCCGCAGAGCCAGAGAGAACCGTTGAGAGTAAGCCTGTGGAGGAGAGTAAGCCGGCTGCGACAACAACGACAACAGTGTCCAAAACTGTTTCGGCGCCGACTCAGACATCAGCTGCAACAATAAAACCGACTGCACCTGCGACAGTAACACCATCTTCTTCGACGTCTTCATCCTCATCAAAACCAGCAACAAAACCTGTGGTAAACAGAACGGTCAGAGTAGATATCGAAAAATTGGATAATCTGATGAATCTGGTCAGTGAGCTTATTATTGCGAAGAACTCTTTGATTTCTGCCACAGCAGCAGATGATAATAAAGGAGATAATGGTTCTGTCAATGAACAGATTGAGTACCTCGAGAGTGTCACAACAAACTTGCATGAGTCGGTTATGAAAGTGCGAATGGTTCCAATTGAGAGTGTTGTGGCAAAATTTCCACGTATGATCCGTGATCTTTCCAAGAAATTGAATAAGAAAATGGAATTGTATATGACTGGTGAGGATACAGAACTTGACCGTACTGTGGTAGATGAGATTGGCGATCCGCTGATGCACATGCTTAGAAATTCGGCAGATCATGGTCTTGAGACAAATGATGTGCGTGTTGCAAACGGAAAACCAGAGGTTGGTTCTATTTTTCTCGATGCTTATCAAGACGGTAACAATGTCGTGATTGAGGTGCGGGATGACGGTGGCGGAATCAATGTAGAAGCTGTCAGAAACAAAGCGATTGAGCGTGGTACAGTGACACCAGAACAAGCTGAGACCATGACAGAGAAGGAAATTATCGATCTTTTGTTCTTGCCAAGTTTTTCAACGGCGAAGAAAGTGTCTGATGTATCTGGCCGTGGTGTTGGGCTCGATGTAGTAAAGTCAAAGATTGAGTCCTTGAGCGGTGAGGTTGAAGTGAAAAATCGCTTTGGTGAGGGATCTTCTTGGATTATTAGACTTCCTTTGACATTGGCGATTATTCAGGCGCTTATGGTTGTGATTGGCGATGAGAAATATGCGATTGCACTTGGTTCCATTCAAACAATTGAGGATGTTCTGCCAGAAGATATCAAACTTGTACAGGCGAAGGAAGTAATTCACATTCGTGGAACTGTCATTCCAATTATCAGAATGGATAAAGTTTTGGATATGCCCCCAAGAGAAGGCGATAAGAATAAGAATCTCACCGTAATTATTGTGAAAAAAGGTGAGAAACAAGCAGGTTTGGTAGTAGACGAGCTTATCGGGCAGCAGGAAGTAGTTATTAAGTCCATGGGCAAGTACATTAAGGTGCCAAAGATGATAAGTGGTGCTACAATCTTAGGAAACGGTGAAGTGGCACTGATCCTTGATACCAATGCATTGATTTGATTTTAATGACAATGAAAAGGAAGAAAGGCAGGGCATAGAACATGGATGAAGTAAAAATAAGGGATGATAAAAAACGGAACGTAAGTTTAAACCGTCCAGTAGAACACGATACAACACAGTTTATCGTGACGCAGCTTGGCGGAGAGCAGTATGGGATCGATATTAAGTATATATCAAATATCATTCGGATGTCGAAGATCACAAGAGTACCTAAGGTGCCAAATTATATTAAAGGTGTGATAAATGTGCGAGGAGTCGTCATTCCGACGATTAGTCTCAGATTGAAGATGGGGTTGCCAGAGGATGAGGTAACTAAAAAAACACGTATTATTATCTTGACATTAGAACAACATGAATCGATTGGTGTGCTTGTTGACGAAGTAAAGGAAGTTGTGACACTCGACGAGGAACACATTGAGCGGATGGGATATGAAAAAGATGAGAAGGAGCGGTTTCTTTCTGGTGTAGGTAAATCCGATGGGAAACTAATCTCATTGTTAGACATCACGTCAGTGCTTGCAGAAGTAGTAGATGTATAGTTAAACAGTTTACCCATGTGTGGGCAGACAGGATTTAGAGTGACTTTTTGATAGGGAAAGGCTTAGGTTTTATCATGGCAGAGAATATGAGTTTCGAGAGAGTTACGACAGAATATTATGATGTATTAAAGGAGCTAGGAAATATCGGGGCAGGAAATGCGACAACAGCGCTTGCACAAATGCTTCAGACAAAAGTGGATATGAAAGTTCCGCAGGTAAGACTTCTCGATTTCAAAGATGTTGGTGTAGTTATGGGGGGAGAGGAGCAGCTTGTCGTAGGTATTTATCTAGCTGTGGAAGGTGATATCACAGGTAGTATTATGTTCATTTTGGAACAGAATGCCGGAAAGGCTCTTGTGTCTAAACTTATGGGAATGCCGCCTTCAGAAGGTGAGTTTAGTGAAATTGAAATTTCAGCGATGAAAGAGATTGGAAATATCATTACAGGGGCTTATTTGAATTCGTTGGCACAGATGACCAATCTCAAGATGCTTCCATCGGTTCCAGATCTGAATATCGATATGCTCAATGCAATATTAAGTGTTCCAGCGATAGAATTTGGTATTATAGGAGATCAGATTTTGCTGATACAGACGGTATTTACAGATGATGTGGATTTGAATGGTTATTTTATTCTGATGCCAGATCTTGAGTCTTACTCAAAGATGCTGGGTGCGCTCGGGTTGTCAATATAAAAGACTCTCGGAGTCTTTTTGCGCTGATGTTGTAAGAAGATTTTATGTCACAGATACATGAATTTATAAGTTTTATGCTGAATAAATTTATGTGTATATAGAGAAATATTTACCGCAAAAGCAGGCGTAGGAAACACTCCGAGAGACTATTATAACTATATGAATACAGAGAAGGGGCATTGTATCTATGGCAAATATAGTAAAAGTGGGAATGGCGGACCTGAATGTGTGTAAAAGTCCTGATGGTATTACAACCCTAGGACTAGGTTCCTGCGTGGGAATCTGTATCAGGGACCCGGTTGCAAAAGTTGGGGGACTTGCACATGCCATGCTGCCAGATAGTAGACAGATAGAAAATAATGCGAACAGAGCAAAGTTTGCGGATACAGGAATTGAAGATCTTGTGCAAAAAATTCTTGCAATAGGAGGCAGAAAGGCAAGATTGGAGGCAAAATTAGCGGGGGGCGCTCAGATGTTTGCATTTCAGAATAAATCGGATATGGTACGTGTCGGAGAGAGAAATGTGGAGGCTAGTAAGAAGAAACTTAGAGAGCTGGGAATTCCGCTGAAAGCACAGGATACAGGGCTGAATTATGGTCGTACAATTGTATTTTACCCTGAGACAGGAGAATTAATTATCCGTTCCGCAGGAAAACCCGAAAAAAAGATATAACAGAATAATTAAGGGGAGAATGAGATGGGAAATAAGACAGGTCTTATCACGCCGTTTCTCATGCTTTTGGCAGGTGCGATAGCGTCTATTATTATGTATGTCAGAGGATACGAACTGACGAAAATGTTGTGGGGATTATTAATTGTGCTACTGATATTTTATGTGCTTGGTGATGTGGCAAGATATCTTTATGCATCAATTAGACCCCGTATTATACCGACAGGAGATCTTGAACTAATGGTTCAAGAAGCAAAAAGAAATGGAGATCTTACCGGAAATGTAGTTGCTTTTGCAAATGAGGAGCAAAAAGATATGGAAGGTATAGATGCAGATGGTTTTATGTCAGAAGATGCAGAAGGATATCCCGATGAGGAACTTTATGGATACACTGACGAAAATGCTGCTTCATCAATGGAATATGAGAGTGAAGATCCTTTTGGGGAAGCAGAAAACTGATTATTTATGTAGGCAACATTGTGTATAACGGGGGAATAACATGAACGAAGCAGCACGCAAGAAACTTTGGGATGATTATGCCAGACTGAAGTCGCCAGATTTAAGGGAAAAACTTATATTGGAATATGCACCGTTGGTCAAGGTAGTGGCAGGGCGTCTTAGCATGTATCTTGGATACAATGTAGAATATGAGGATTTGGTAAGCTATGGAGTATTTGGCTTGATTGATGCTATCGATAAGTTTGATACTGGTAAGGAAGTAAAGTTTGAAACTTATGCCAGTCTGCGTATTCGCGGTGCTATTCTGGACCAGATTCGGAAGATGGACTGGATACCGCGCACGATTAGACAGCGTCAGAAGCAGATTGATACTGCGATGAAGGAGTTGGAACAAAAGAATGGAAAACCTCCTACAGATGTTGAGATTGCGTCATTTATAGGGATTAGTGCGGATGAGTTTCTCGATTGGCAAAATCAGGTCAAGGCGGACAATATCATATCTTTAAATGAATACGTGGAACAGGGAAATGATATTTCTTCAGAAAAGGGGATTACATCAGGATTTGATACGCCGGAAAGTGTAATTGAAAAAAGTGAGTTAAAGGAAGTGTTAGAGGAAGCGCTAGAAGTATTGACAGATAAGGAGAAGAAGGTAATTTTACTGTATTATTATGAGGAACTTACCCTGAAAGAAATCAGTCGTGTGCTCGAGGTATCGGAATCAAGAATATCACAGCTTCATACAAAAGCGCTTCAGAAAATGAAGACAAAAATGGGAAATTATATTGGAATATTGGAGCAATAACAGATGAAATGATTGCATGGAGGCAAGACTGATATGAATGGATTTTTTCAAATACAGATAAAGGAACAAGGGGTAAACCTGTTACTTTTTCCCCCAGTTGGGGATGGAGAAAAGATACGTGCCGCGGAATTAAAGGAGTATCTTAACAGAATAGGTATACCCTATGATGTTAAGGCAATCAACTCTGCCCTTTCTTCTTTGGGTGAGGAGGAGGTTGTCCTTTTTTTGACTGCAATGAAGCTTTCCCCAGTGGATGCTATCTGTAATATTCAAGTGGCACTTGATAAAATGTCAGCGGTAATGCGTATATATCCGCCTAGTACAGGTGGCTTGCCAATGAGTAAAACACAGATTATGGATACACTTGAACAGTTCAAAATAAGAGCGGGAATTGATGAGGAAGCGATAACAATAGCTCTGGAAGAAAGTCTTTATTGCACAGATATTGTTGTTGCGCGCGGGAAAATGCCTACCGTTGGTCGCGATGCGTCAATTGTTTATCATTTTGATACCAATAATAATATTCGTCCAGAATTAAAAGAGGATGGAACGGTAGATTTTTTTAAGCTAAATACACTTCATCACTGTATAAAAGGGCAGGTTCTTGCAGAGATTATACCTGAGGAGAAAGGCGAGAATGGATTTGACATATATGGAACAGTTATGCTTGCAAGAGAGGTTAAAAAGATTACGTTTGCACATGGGCGGAATCTTGAGATTTCGCCAGATGGATTAAAACTAACTAGCATGGTAGATGGGCATGCCTCTTTGGTAGATGATACAGTTTTTGTATCGGATGTATACAGTGTAGAAGATGTAGGAACTTTGACAGGAAATATTGAATATTATGGAGACGTGGAAGTAAAAGGAAATGTCTGTGAGAACTTTAGTGTGAAGACAGATGGGAATGTTTTTGTGACAGGTGTTGTAGAAGGTGCAGTTATAGAAGCCGGCAAAGATATTATTATTGCAAGAGGAATGCATGGACAAAACAAAGGTAGGCTGAAGGCTGGCGGAAATATTGTCGCAAAATTTATTTCTGCTGCGGAGGTAGAAGCAGATGGTTTTGTGGAGGCAGAACAGATTGTAAATGCCTATGTTTCTGCAGGAACGAATGTGAATGCAGACGCAGGAAAAGGATTGATTACAGGTGGCAAGGTTATGGCAAAAGTGGCAATCAATGCCAAAAATATAGGGTCACCTATGGGAGCTTCGACGATTGTTGAGGTTGGAAGTGACTTGAATGCTAAAAAGCGTCTTGCTGAACTTCAAAAGAGTGTGGGAGAAAAATCAAAAACAATACCTAAGTTAAGAAAATCTTTGGAAGATATTAGCATAAAGTTAAAGCAAGGAGTGAAAATGACGCAGGAACAATTAAAGAATGCCAAAATGTTACAGATTACTCTTGCGGAGACACAAGCAAATGTTAAGGAAGAACTAAAAGAGATTGAGAAGATTGATAAAATGCTTAAAAATGAGGGAATGTCACATATCGATATCCGTGGAACAATGTATCAAGGAGTCGCTGTGGCGATTTCTGGAGCTACAATGACGGTAAAAAACGAATATACATTTTGTCGCTTGTACAAAAAAGATGCAGATATAGCTTCTACAAATTTGTAGGGGCTATTGCCTTTTTTGTCGAAATATATTACAATAAAGCGAAATATGGTATCGCCATGTAAATTGAGCGGCCCAGAGGAGGGATAAAAATGGCTATAAGTCCAATACTGCTTAATGGAAGTATTCAGCAGACTGATAATGTTTTACACAATCAGGTAAAACAGGTAGAGAAGGGTGTCGTGGACCAGGGAAATATACAGGTTCAGACAGAAAAAAAAGAACAGCAGATGGCAAAACAGGTCGTTCATGCAGATGAAACCTTATTTAAGGAAGAGCGTTTCGATGCCAAAGAGAAAGGTCATAATGGTTATTCTGGTGACGGGGGAAAACGCAGGAAGAAAATAAAGGGTGACGGAAGAGTTGTCGAGAAATCCGAGGGTGGATTTGACATAAAGATATAGTGTGAAGCCTTGAATGCTTAATAAAACAGGCAAATGGGAATAGTGTGTTTTTGGTGTACATTGTAGAGGATTGGAAAGGTTTGGTAACAGATGAATTGGTTGGAGATTGCGCTGCTAGTATTTGGAGCGTGTGCTTTTGCAGGAAGTTTTTTAGTCAAAGGGAAATCAGATGATGGAGGTGGGCAGGAGGTAGATGTGGATCTTATCCGAAGTGTTATAGACAAAGAGATGAGAGATGCCAAAGAACGGGTCACTGAAGTTGTAGATGAGACTCTGGAATATGCAGTAGAAAAGACAGAACGCGCCTCAGAACGTATTTCAAATGAAAAGATTATGGCGATTAGCGAATATTCGGAAACAGTGCTTGCAGACATCAACAAATCTCATCAGGAAGTGGTCTTTCTGTACGATATGTTAAATGACAAGCATAATAATCTTAAAGAAACGATAAAGCACGTAGATAAAACAGCAAAGGAAGCGGAAGAAGCGGCCAATGCAGCAGCGCTTGCTCTCGCAGCAAAAGCGAAGGAAGACGCTGAGGCAAGAGAAAAAGAGATGGTAAGAAAAAATAATAATACTGATTGTACTTTGTTGGATAAGGAAGCGCAAGAGAAGGAATATGCGCGCCGACAGATGGCAAGACTTATTTTACCAATGCAGCAGGAAATGCAAATTCATCGACAGGTAGATGTGCGTGCTCTCGACATTGGTGCACTAGGGTTGGATATAGGGGAAAAAACACTCCCTGACAAACCAATAGAGTTGAGTCCACTTATAGTAAAAAGTGTGGAGATTATACCAGCGGATATTGTCATGTCAAAAGATATGCAACCTGTACCAGAAAATACAGGTATTGTACCAGTCAGCGCAGCAGAGTTGCAGACATTTGGTTCTCGCCCTGAAGACATGAAAGTAGTGGATGTAAAACCGGCTGAGATTAGGCCCGTCGAGGTATATTCCTTTGTGGATCAAGCGCCACACATTGAAAGACCTGTGAAAAAAGAGGTCGCGGGAATGATAAAACCTCAAGATGCTTTTTCAGGAGTAGTAGAGAATAATAATGATAGGATTTTAAGACTTTATAAAGAAGGTTATTCCAATGTCGATATTGCCAAGGAATTGGGACTTGGAGTTGGGGAGGTAAAACTGGTCATCAATCTGTTTAAGGGGGCTGTGTAATGAAACTAAAATATATGTTAAGGGGTCTTGGTCTAGGAATCTTAATTACCGCAGCGGTGATGGGAGCCTATACTAGGAGCGCTGTTGCAGATGCGAGAGTATCAGTTTTAAAGGAATATGGACTTGGAGAAGACAATGGACTGTCAGAAGAAATGACAGAAAAACATTCTGAGGAGGTGTCCGAAACAGAACCAACGGAGCAATCAGCTAGTCGAAATGAGGAAAAGGAATCCGAGATTAGTTCAGTGCTGGATGCGGCAAAAAGCGCAGAGCAGGATGACACTGTTGGTACAAAGACACAAGAGACAGAAGAGCAGTCCGATGTTTCTTCTGAAACATCGGAGAATGTAGTGACAGTGGTTCCAACAGGTGAGGATGATATAGTCCATGTTGATGTGACAAAAGGTGATGATTCTGGAACAGTTTCCAGAAAGTTGTTTAACGCAGGACTAATCGAGAATGCGTCGGAGTACGATGCATTTTTAATGCAGCATGGATATGACAAAAAGCTTAAGACAGGAACGATACAGATTCATGCTGGAGCAAGCTGGCAGGAGATTGCAGAAAATTTAACAGGGAAATAGTGTTTGGAAATAAAAAGACCTCTTGCATAGGAGGTTTTTTTATGTTATAGTAATCATGTTGTGGCTGTGTTTGACATTCTAGCCGCAACAAATGTAAAAAATAATAGTATTCACGTTTGCAGATTTGTGGTCCATGCCGTGGGTAGCCCACAGAGAGGAAGCGGACGGAAGCGCGGTACAACCGTAGAAAATGGAGGTAAATCATGAGTGTTATTTCAATGAAGCAGTTATTGGAAGCAGGTGTTCATTTTGGACATCAGACAAGAAGATGGAACCCTAAAATGGCTCCTTATATCTTCACAGAGAGAAATGGTATCTATATCATTGACTTACAGAAATCTGTAGGCAAAGTTGACGAGGCGTACAGAGCTGTAGCTGATATTGTAGCACAGGGCGGCACAATTCTTTTTGTAGGAACTAAGAAACAGGCGCAGGACGCTGTTCGTACAGAGGCAGAGCGCTGCGGTATGTTCTATGTAAATGAGAGATGGCTGGGTGGTATGCTCACCAACTTTAAGACAATTAGAAGCAGAATTACCAGATTGAAAGCAATTGAGACAATGGCAGAGGATGGAACATTTGATGTTCTTCCAAAGAAGGAAGTTATTCAGATTAAGAAGGAATGGGAAAAGCTTGAGCGAAATCTTGGTGGTATTAAGAATATGACAAAGATTCCTGACGCAATTTTTGTTGTGGACCCAAAGAAGGAAAGAATTTGTGTACAGGAAGCACACACACTTGGTATTCCTCTGATTGGTATTGCAGATACAAACTGCGATCCAGAAGAATTGGATTATGTAATTCCGGGAAATGATGATGCGATTAGAGCTGTCAAGTTGATTGTATCTGCCATGGCTGATGCTGTGATTGAGTCAAATCAGGGTGAGATGATGACAGATGCAGTGCCAGAAGAAGTGGTAGAGGAAGAGGCAGTAGCAGAGTAATTGAAGATAGAGTAACAGTTCAACCAGGACTTTGTAGCAAGTGCAAAGTATAGCTTATAAGCCACGAATAGCGCTGAAAGTAAGATGTATCAAGTCACTACGAAATAGTTTTGTATGATTTGATACCTGTAACAGGAAGCCAAAGGCTGAATTGTTATAAGATAGAGGAAGCAGGAGGAATATAAAATGGCGATTACAGCAGCAATGGTAAAAGAGTTGAGAGAGATGACAGGTGCCGGTATGATGGACTGTAAAAAGGCACTAAATGAGACAGATGGGAATATGGACGAGGCTGTTGAATATCTGAGAAAGAATGGACAAGCAAAGGCGGAAAAGAAGGCAGGAAGAATTGCAGCGGAAGGTCTTTGTAGAGTATGTACTGATGGTGACCAGGTAGCAGCAGTAGTGGAAGTAAATTCAGAGACAGACTTTGTGGCAAAGAATGAACAATTCCAGAATTATGTTACAGCAGTTGCAAAACAGGCGCTTGCAACAAGCACTACAGATATGGATGCATTTCTTGCAGAGTCGTGGAATGAGGATTCTTCAAAGACAGTTAAGGAAGCATTAGTTGAGAAGATTGCCGTTATTGGAGAAAATCTTACCATTAGAAGATTTGAGAAAGTTACAGCGGAGAATGGTTGTGTTGTGACATATACACATGGTGGTGGAAAGATTGGTGTTATTGTAAATGCTGAGACAGCAGTAGTAAATGATGCAGTAAAAGAAGCACTTCTCAATCTGGCAATGCAAGTGGCAGCACTTTATCCGAAGTATGTATCTTCTGCGGAAATTTCTGAGGAATTTAAAGCACATGAGAAGGAGATTATCGCGGAGCAGATTAAAAATGATCCTAAGATGGCTGGAAAACCGGAGAATGTTATTGAAGGTGCAGTAGTTGGTCGCCTTAATAAGGAACTTAAGGAAATGTGTTTGTTAGAGCAAGTTTATGTGAAGGCTGAAGATGGAAAACAGACAGTTAAACAATATCTTAATGAAGTTTCTAAGGAGAATGGAACAGAGATTCAGATTAAGAATTTCGTTCGTTTTGAGACTGGGGAAGGTATTGAGAAGAAAGTGGATGACTTTGCTGCTGAGGTTGCAGCGCAGGCAGGAGTATAATCTATCTTTTGCACAGTGAAAAAGAAATTAAATTGTAAACTTTAGAGTAAATAAAAAGGGGCTTCGGATTTCTCTGAAGCCCCTTTATGCTATGCATACGAACGCGAAAAGAAACTATACACCAAAAGCTGCCTGGGTCCGAGTAGGGAAGAGAAGCCCTCCCTACTCGATTCTAATTATAGAAGCTTAGGCATAATTGCCTCGGCAGTTGCAGAGCGCGCCTTGGAGTAGATTACAGGGTTGCGTTTGCAAAAGACATAATACAAACATTCTATAATAAAAAGTTGTCCCAGTTTGGCAGCTACAGACCCAGATTGCAGTGGACTTTCATTGTAGCCACATAATAGTACAACATCCGCGTATTTTGTAGCGCGTGAGTTGGGAAAGTGAGTGACCAGTATTACTGATATATGGCGTTCTTTTGCAATGCGCATAATATCTTCCATATCTTTGGTGGAACCAGAGTAGGAAAAAAACAAGATCACATCCTCTTTTGTGGCGAGTGAGATGTTCATAACTTGCATATGTGAGTCCTCAATATGAACAAAACGAGAGGTGGCAGTAGAAAAACGTGCCCATGCTTCCATAGCCATTACCATGCTTCCACCTTGACCAAAACAAAAAACTCTATCAGCGGCAGAGATAAAATCAACTGCTCTGGAAATTTCAGTTTCGTCCAACAAATCCATAGTTTCATTTAAGGAGAGAATACTGGATGAATAAAGCTTATGAAAAATGCTTCCAAGAGTATCTTCCGAAGTAATTGTTTCAGGGGTGTCCGATGGGTCGCCAATATCCGTAACATAAGCAGCCTTAGCAAGTGCTAGTTTGAGGTTATTGTAACCTGACAAGCCGAGACTTCGGCAAAAGCGTGTGATGGAAGCCTCCGACACACCGCTGTTTTCTGCAAGGCTTGAGATAGACATATATTGGGAATCGTGGGTATTGGCAAGAATGTAGTCAGCCAGCTTTCGGCTGGAACGTGTAAGTGAATGGTATTGCTCCGTGATTAGTTCCAGAATATTTCCTGCCAAACAATCATCTCCTTTCTAAAGCTCAAGTACAGCAGCGCCTAACATACCAGCGCGGTTGCCAAGTGCTGCTCTCTCCAGTTTCACCTGACGAAAGCTGGACATGATATGGGGATACAGCCTTTCGTGGAGCTGTTCTATTATATAGGGCTGCTCCATAATACCACCGCCAAGGATTACACATTCGGGATTCAACATATGAATAATCGTGGTTAGTCCATATATTATTTCCATAATCCAGTGATCAACAAGTTTTTTTACATCGGGTTCTTCTAGGCGTTCAAAAATTTTACGCCCGTTGGTTAGTGTGGGGTCAAATTGCTGTGCACTTTTCACCAGTGCAGTGGCGGAAGCATATTTCTCATAGCAACCTGAAAACATGTCATCGTCAATCTTGCGCGCTTCGGGGTGTGTGACAATCGCGCCAAATTCACCAGCAGAATAGCTGCTTCCAGAGTATAATTTTCCATCGGAAAAAATCGCACCACCCACTCCAGTGCCATAGGTGAGACACACGAAATTTTTGCGACCTTTTCCAGCTCCAAAGACAAACTCTCCAATTGCAGCTGCATTTACATCATTTTCGACCGCAACGGGCACATTAAACTCTTGTTCTAATAATTCTTTTAATTTTGTACCTGTGTAGCCAGGAATATTTTCATTTGCGTAGATAATTTGTCCGCGCACAGGGTTTACTTGTCCAGCAGTGCTAACGCCAATGCGCTCAAATGGAGTGCGCTGTTGATATGCGGCAATAATTTCCTTTGCGCGCGCTGTCACATGCGAACTTCCTTGACTGGCTTCTGTTGGAGTTTCTTTGATGTCCGTTAGCATTCCGTCAATATACAGACCAGATTTAATTGCAGTGCCGCCAATATCAAGAACCAAGGTTGTCATAGCCAAATCCTCCTTGCTATTCAATCAGTGAAGCGCGGTGAAATACCATTTTTAGTTCTAAATTGTCGTTTAAAATTACAATATTTGCGTATTTGCCTGGAGTGAGACTTCCATAATGTTCGTAAATGCCAACTGCTTTTGCTGGATTGACAGCAGCGCATTTGATTGCACTTGCAAGAGGAATCCCCATGTCATGAACAGCAGTGCGCACGCAGTTCATAAGATTTGTCACAGAACCTGCGATTGTACCATCTTCAAGAACAGCCAAATTTCCTTTGACAGTGACATTTTGTCCACCGAGGTCATATTGGCCGTCGTCAAGACCTGCGGCGCGCATACTGTCGCTAATCAAAATAATTCTGTCATCACCAAAAATTTTGAACGTGGTTCTTACCACTGCAGGATGAATGTGGATTCCATCACAGATTAATTCAGCCATACAGTGACTGTCATCGGCGGCTGCACCAATTGGACCAGGAGCACGATGAGTAAAAGGCGGCATGGCATTATAAGTGTGAGTCAACTGTGAAGCTCCACAGGCAATGGCTTCTTTTGCAGTGTCATAGTCTGCTGTTGTGTGTGCAATGGAGATATTGACACGACTGCTGTTTTCTCGAATAAATTCTAGCGCACCTTCTGTTTCAGGAGCAATTGCTACAGTGCGAAGCATCCCATTGGAGACTTCTTGTAGACGATTCAGCATAGCAGTGTCAGCCAGAGCGATGTATTTTCCGTTCTGTGCACCTTTTTTGGCAGCGTTGATGAAAGGACCTTCCATATAAAGTCCACAGAAGTCTGCTGCATCAACGTCAGCCTGCTCGCTGAAATCCTTTGCGGCACAACAGATTTGAGTCAATACTTCTTCGGGCATAGTCATGGTGGCAGGTGTGATAGAAGTTATGCCCTGACTTAATTCATAGTGTGCGATTGTACGCAGTGCTTCCACTGTGCCATCGCAACAATCACTTCCCATACACCCATGAAAATGAATATCAGTGAGACCGGGAATAACATAGTGTTCAGCAGCATCAATCACAGTTTCTTCGCCAGATGCATTGCGATAATCTTCTTCTGATACAATTTTTTCGTCGCATATATATACGGTTTTGGGAGCAAAAGAGCCGTCTTCATGAAAGACAAGGCCATTGATAATTTTTTTGAGTGCCATTTTGTCCGCCTTTCTTTTAACTAGTTTTTTGGAGAGTCAATAACAAATTATTCGCATTTTGAGAGTGCAGCTTCGTCCGCTACTAGAATTACATTGCGATGGAGCTGTAAGATGGAAGCTGGTACTTGTGGTGTAATAGGGCCAAAAAATGCAGTTTTTACAATATCTGCTTTGTCTGCGCCAGATACGATAATCAAAATCTTGTGTGCAGACATAATTGTCTTAATACCCATTGTGTATGCTTGGCGTGGCACTTCTGCCTCTGTCTCAAAAAAGCGTGCATTCGCCTTGATTGTCTGCTCTGATAAGTCAATACAATGTGTCTCTGTAGAGAAAACATCACCGGGTTCATTAAAACCGATATGTCCGTTATGCCCCAGTCCTAAGAGCTGGAGATCTGGTTCGCCTACAGCGCGCAGAATCTCATTGTAATTGTGACATGCAACATTGCTGTCTGGTTCTGTTCCATCAGGAAGAAAAGTTTTGTTTTTGTTAATGTTTACCTTGCTAAAAAGGTTCTCATTCATAAAGTAATAGTAGCTTTGCGAATTGTCGCGCGTCAATCCTTTGTACTCGTCAAGATTTACTGTCATAACTTCTGAGAAGTCAAGGTCTCCTTTCTCATACCACTCTACAAGCTGGCGATAAGTGCCAACCGGAGAAGATCCAGTGGCAAGACCAAGAACGCAATTTGGCTTCATAATAATTTGTGCCGAGATAAGGTTGGCAGCTTTGCGGCTCATGTCATTATAATCTTTTGCTCTGTAAATTTTCATAGTGTACCTCCTGATTTAAAATCGAAATATGGTTTTATATCCTGATATGGGAAAAATCCCCTTATGAAATTACTATAACATATTATTTGTGTTGTGGCAATTGATAGAAGAAAAAAATGTTAAAAATTTTCTATAAAATTTAATGATGAAAATAATTTTCAAAAATGTATTGACAAAAATACAATCTGACCATACAATAAAAATCCCATTTATCAAAACAGGAGGAGGACAAATATGATTTACACAGAAAGAACAAATCTAAACCACTATCGAGGTCTAAGCAGTTATTTGGATCAAGCAATCGATTATTTGTGCAACCACACATTGGGAAATTCACACACAGGACACTATGAGATTGCGGGAGAACAAATTTATATGAATGTGTTTGAATATGAGACACTTTCTGAGGAGAATGCATTTTTTGAGGCACATAAAAAGTATACAGATATACATATTATTGTATCTGGTGAGGAGAACGTCGGCATTTCTGATTTCTCTAAGGTATCCGTGAAGCGCTATGAAGAAGAACAGGATTTTTACGAGATAGAAGGACCTGTTGAACAATACATAAAATTGGTTCCAGAAAAGGTATTGATTCTTTTTCCTGAGGATGCGCACAAAGTTAAACTAGCTGTGGGGAGACCATCGATAGTAAAAAAAGTTGTTTTAAAAGTGTATGTAGATTAAAGTGTATTAGAAAAACGAGTGTATTCGCACTCGTTTTTCTATGCATATGGGTCCATAGGAAAGTAGTCAACAAAACTGATGGATCTCTGGTGTGGTGAGTAGGGAAAGCCTTCCCTACTCGATTACATGATACCACGGATTGCTCCGCATTTCA
>BLMC01000011.1 GCA_011959805.1 Lachnospiraceae bacterium
AAAATTTCACCATCCTGATTTGTACGCCTGCTGAAGCAGGCAGATGGGAGTTAGTGTAAAAAATCGTTCTAAGGCAGCAAAAGACACTACCTAAGAACGATTAAATTTCACACTGTCTATTTGAGCCGCCAAAGGCGGCATGGAGGATTAAAATGATAAACAGACGGCAATTTATTCTAGCAAAAAAACGCTATTATTCAAAAGATTTTTCTTCTCTGCAACTGAAAGATGGTTATATCCTCAGTTTTCATAAACAATTAAATATATATCAGTCAAATCAGAACAATCAGGGAATTATAATAGGATTTGCATGGCAAACTGACCCTACGCGATGTTCTCCTATTGAAGAATTAGATCAATTATTGCTAAAAACGAAAGTAACGCTAGAAGATGTATATCAAATGGAGCGAACATGGTGTGGCAGATATGTTTTAATTATAGAAAGTAATATCTATCTTGACGCTACTGGAATGCTTGGTATTTTTTATTCTAATAATGCTTTGTCTAGCAGTTATTCTATTTTGTGTGATGTTCTAGGCATTAAGAAAAAATATCCCGACAAATCTTTTGGAATAGGTTTAGGTTTCCAGCCAGGCATATTTACAATGCACAAAAAAATAAGAAGATTACTCCCCAGTCAAATATATAACTATACAGAAAAAAAACTGTTATATCGGCAGCTTCTTCCAGAATTCGATTCCTGCCTTTATTCTAAAAACCAAATTTTAGATACGTTTATTTATTATTTTAAATGTTCTTTACAGAATATGAGAGCTACTATTGATGGAGAATTATGGCTTTCATTAACTGGTGGTCATGATTCTAGAACTCTTATGGCATTGTTAGAATACGCTGAAATACCCTACAAATGTTTTACGTTAGATGTCACTAATATGAGTGATGGAGATAAAGTTCTTCCACAAATGTTAGCAGAATCTACAGGAAAACCATTTATCTTTCTTAAAAGAAATCCTTGGAAATTTTCAGCTCATAAAATAAAAGAATATATTTCTCATTCAAATGGATTCGCTAAGGATCAAGACGTATTATCTTATGCTTTTAGACAATATGCCAAACTATCTAAAAACAATCATAATATAGTTATATTACGTAGTGGTATTTGGGGAATCGTAATGAAATATTTTCGACAATTTTGTGATAGCGAAGGAAAACTGGACATTTATAAAATAAAAAAATCCTATCCCCAACTGATAAATGATGGATATGCAATGCAATCACTTATGCACTACCTTAAATATATCGAAAAACACGAAGCTTTACATCTAGATCCTGTTGACAGATATCATTGGGAAATTCGCGTTGGAAGCTGGCTTTCCTCTATTGAGCAAAGTTGCGATATTATGGATAATACCACTTTTTTACAGCCATGTAATTCAAGAATATTTCTCACACTCTTAGCAGAATTGGCAAAACAAGAAAAAGAACCCTGGAAAAAGTATCACGAAGAAAAGATCATACAAAAATGCTGTCCAAAACTTAACTATTTTGCTTTTGACGATAACTATCCACACAAGTTGTCCTTAAAAAATATTATATTAAACATATATTATACATTCTTGTCCAAAAGGTATCTATATGGGATCAAGAACACTTTATATAATGCTTATTGTACTCTCCAGTCTATTCAACGTTTATATGGTTTCAAAGACTGGCTCAAATATAAGTTTAAAACAAACAAATAAAGAGGTAAACCCGATTATGGTCAAATTAAATATCAAATTGCCTGACAACTTCTTTCAAGAAGAAATCAGACAAGGCTATACAATTACGACGAATATGAAAAAGGTCTGGGCTATTGAACTAGATCTTCTGAATAAACTCTTAGCCGTCTGTAATAAACATCATTTACACTGTTATGCAGATGCCGGAACTCTAATTGGAGCTGTCAGACATAAAGGATTTATCCCATGGGATGATGATATTGATGTCGCAATGTTTCGCCATGACTATGAAAAATTGAAGAAATTAGCAAATACTGAGTTTGAAAAACCATACTTTTTTCAAACTGCTTATACAGATGAAACTTATAAAATTGGCCATGCACAGCTTCGCAACAGTAATACAACCGCAATCTTAGATGCACAATTTAAAAATAAAGTTAAATACAATTGCGGAATTTTTATTGACATTTTTGTTCTAGATGGTGTCGCCCCTAACAAAATAACATTTGAGATGCAAAGAACAAAAATAACAATTTTAAATCATCTTTTAAAAGTTTTTACGCCCAACGAATCCTTGTTAACAAGAAAAGACAGAATTATCAAAAGAATACTACTTCTATCCAAATTAGATAAGTTGACGCTGTTTGCAAAAAAAGAAAAAATATTACGTTCTGTTTCTATAGATGATACCGAATTTGTATCATTATTAAGTTTTGTTTTTGAAACAAAAAAAAGAAGCCGAAACAAACATTTATATGACAACATTGTATGGCTTGATTTTGAAACTATTAAAATACCAGCACCCGCTGGATACCATGAAGTTCTTACCAAACAATATGGTGACTATATGAAACCCTCTCGCATAAACACATCACATGGTAGCATATTTTTTGATACAGAAAAATCATATACAGAATATCTAAAATAATAATCATTCTGGAGGTCTTATGAAAAGAGTTATTACTTATGGAACTTTTGATTTACTACATTATGGTCATATCAATTTGTTACGACAGGCAAAAGCATTAGGTGATTATCTAATTGTTGTATGCTCCACTGACGAATTTAATTGGAATGAAAAGCATAAACACTGCTACTTTACTTATGAACAAAGGAAAACACTACTTGAAGCAATACGTTATGTCGATCTGGTAATTCCAGAGGTAAACTGGGAACAAAAACGTACTGATGTACGAGAATACCATATTGATATTTTTACAATTGGCGATGACTGGAAAGGTAAATTTGATTTTTTAAAAGAAGAAGGTGTCGAAGTAATCTATCTGTCAAGAACTCCTGAAATCAGTAGTACCCAAATTAAAAATACTCTTGAATCCGAAACAGACTTTATTTAACAAACAATTATTGCTTTTCTCACTAACCTCCATGATTCCGCTCTGCGGAATCTCAAATCAAGGTGGTGAAATCTCTGATTTCATACTAATTATAATTATCAAGGCCTAAATTTTCTTAACTACTATCACTTTCTCATATCAAAAGTGTATAATTTCTCCAAACACAAATTTACATATATATTTTGGAGGAATAAACAATGAATTATGGATATGTTCGAGTCAGCACTCGAGAACAAAATGAGGACAGGCAATTACTTGCATTGTACGATATCGGTATTTCTGTTCAAAACATCTATATTGACAAACAGTCCGGGAAAGACTTCCAGCGCCCATCCTATACGAAAATGGTCCAAGAGCTGAAAAAAAATGATGTGCTCTTTATAAAAAGTATTGACCGACTAGGACGCAATTATGAAGAAATTATAGAACAATGGCGTATTCTGACAAAAGAAAAACAGATCGATATCGCAGTGCTAGATATGCCACTTTTAGATACACGTCAAGGAAAAGATCTTATTGGAACTTTTTTAAGTGATGTTGTATTACAAATACTTTCTTTTGTCGCCCAAAGCGAAAGAGAAAATATACGACAACGCCAGTCCGAGGGAATCTGTGCCGCAAAAGCTCGTGGTGTACGATTTGGCAGACCATCACATCCACTACCTGATAACTTTGAGAAAATATGTCTTCGTTGGAAACAAGGCGAAATATCTGGCACCGAAGCTGCTAAAATCTGTGGAATGCCATTATCTACATTTCGATACAAGGCATTACATTCCTAATCTTGATATAGAATACATTATTTTTCTATATCAAGATATTTACTGTTACAATGAAAATTAAGGATTAAGTATCTAATCAGTTAGAGCTTAATCCTTTTATCATAAACTACAAAATCTCCTTAATATCCTTATCTATGCATAATTTTATAGAGTTACAACTAAAGAGTATTAAATAGCATTATCATTATATTACTGCAAAGTGAAGCTCATATCTTATTGATAAAATTTTTCTAGCCTCTTACATACAAATTGATACGCTTTACATTTAAAAATAAACTTATCCATTACCAAAACCCTTATATTATCCACACAAACGCTCACCACAAATATTATTACAACTACGAATAATGAATAAAATACTCCATTTCCAGATTCTACAGCAGAATTTACCTGAAATATTCCATTCCACATATAATTATAAAACGCTGGTGTTTGATGAATTATATATACTGCAAATGTTGAACGAGATACCAAATTTACAAAACGATTTGATCTCATATTCCAGTTCTTAAATGCGAAGAAAAGAGCCAGAGAACATATAAAACCCAAAAGCGCCTCATAATGTGCATAATAGTGAATAAAAATTCTATACAAGCCCTCATGGTTTAAATAATCTGCTAACACCCTTATTGCGCATAAAAACAAATACCCTACTATAAACCACAAAATACTATATTTTTCAAACCATTCATACTTAAAAAATTGATATCGTTTATAAAGTCCTATAAATAGATACAAAAAGCAAAACCAAACCAGTTCGCTGAATGCTGGTGTAACATGTTCTATTGGAAATAGCGTGGCACATCCTATGATCAATATACCAAATAATTTTATTATTTGTTTCGTTTTGTGCTGATTTTTTTCCACAAGCATTTCATTCAGCCATGGTGTTAACAGTAGTAAACAAATATATTCCGATCCAAACCATACTGGTCTTCCAAAAATCGGGAAACATGCTTGTATCAATGTAGTTATAGTGGCATCTTTACACCCAATCACAATACAAAAAACTGTTATACTAACAGAATACAGAAATATTTGCATCCATAAATTAATGACTCTTTCAGCCCTAAACTTACTATCTACCAAAAACCATGCGCCTATCATAACAAATGTATTACACACAAACCGTCCAGCAGAGCCTAACAATATACTATAATAATAATCTATTCTATCACCAATCAAGTATTCACCCATCTTTGTTTGTCTGGTAATATGGAATCCCATTATTAGTATCATACACACAATACGCAACAATTCAAAATTACTCTGCCGTTTTTCCAAATCTGCAACCCTTTCACTTACTCATTAAATAGGTTTTCATTTTCATAATAAATGGTCTCAACCGAAGCACCATTCGTTATAATTTCATATTCAATATCTTGTTTTCTTGAAATATCAATCAAATAGCGCCTCTTTATTCTTCCATTTGTCAACTGTGTTACTTCACCATCAACCTTCCATTTTATTTTCATATCCTTCAAATCTTTACCAGAAAATGTAACAATATATTTGCCTTCATTAAGTGGCAGCTTTGTCTGCTCTTCGCCTACAACAACTGCTCCGGCAGTTCTTTTTATCTCTACTTTATATAATATTGTAGGAATATCTTCTCTACGTCCTACAGACAGCCCTATTTGCGTATTTTGAAGACAAGTAATCTCAACTGTGGCAATATCCTCTCCCTTATTATCAATCTTTATATTTGTAATCTCATCATTTTTCAATACCTCCAACAACAAATTATCTTTTGCTGCTGTTGTGATCTCTATTCTACTAGAGCCAACTGGAAGATCTAAATAATAAGTAATCGTATCTGTAAGTTCATACCCCATCCCAGCAGTATCCATAACAACTGTCGTATCAAAACGCACATCATAATCATAAGTATAAATCGTATCCCCGTCGGAATAAGCTTCCATATAATTGTCTCTAATTTTATTAATATTTTCGGGAGATATTGTCATCTCATTATTACCATCTGATACTATAAAATTGAAGTAATTACCCCCATCTCTATAAAAACCATCACTTTTACCACACACAAACTTATCATCCTCAATAAGTGCTTTACTAATTACATACTCTGCATTTGTAGCTGCTGTTACAGGAACAGATTTCCAATGACTTCCCAAACCATACTTATATGTTTGACCATGTTCTTTTAGAAAATCAATCTCAAACATAAAACTACCATTTGTAATATCTTCTGATGGAATAAACACAGGATTAATATAACCAATACTCAGTAAAATAAATACCACCCCGAGAAATAAATTATTGGATATGTTATGAAAAATCATAGTTCTACTATAACGTTCATCCAGCCACCGCGCCAAAATTACTACAAGTAAAAACCAACAGACACTTGCATATCTGTTCATCGGTGCACCTTTTATATTATAGTATTTTATCATACCATTACATATGTTGAATATCAATACTACTGTTGTACATATCACAGACAATGAATCCAATAATATAGTATTTTTTAATCCTTTTTTTAATATCTCTATCCACCTACTAATTAAGGCAACTAAAGCAAATCCTGCAATTATAATTCTTATTATCCAATAAAACGATTTAAATTGTATCATGCCTCCTTCAATTGGTATATTCCATTGAATCAACAAAGAACTAAAAAGCGAAGGAATTCCTTTACTAAAAAGATTTTCAACATCTATCCAATTATAATATTCAGCACCACCATACCCCCCTAACGCCTCCATAATGCCTAATCCTTGTCCAAAAAATTTAGCTGTAAGCATATCAAAAATTTTTAATATTCCTGCAACTAATACAACTCCAAAAAAAGCCATATAAAGATACTTGCGTTTCTCATAATCTTGGAATAAGAGAATTACAAAATATACACTTAATGGAATAAACAAAAAAAGTATCAATAACAATCTGTCATCTATAAACAGTAGTGTATATATGGATACAAAACCAATCAAAAACAGTATCCACTTTTTTCCGCTATCCTTATAAAACTGTAACGCCCATATCGCAAACAAAGTAACAAATGTCACAACCATATGATACCTATTCGTCGTTTGATAAGGTAAAAGAATAAATATAGCAAATGCAAGCAGCCACTTGGAATCTTTATTATACATGATCAGTAAAAGTGTAAAAAAAACTGCTATTCCATACCAAAAGGAAATATATGCAAGAGAAGAAAACGTACCGCTCCCTCCTATATTCAGTAAATACGCGATAGCAGAACAAAAAAACCATGGATTTAAAAATGTTTTTAATCCCAATTCTTTATTGCCTAATTCAAAATAGTTATACATATATGCATATGTTCCAGCGTCATCTGTATTGCATCTGGATTGCACAAATTGCAAATATCCGAGAAATACCGACAAGATAACCATGACAGCCATCATTATACACTTTTTCTTTTTCATCCTCATAACCTTTCCCTCAACTGCATTTCTTTGCATAAATACTGCCAGTTATTAAAATATACTATTTACGTAACAGTTCCACCTTCAACTTTCTGTTATAGGCATCAAGTCATGCAAAACCACTTAGTAATGGCTTGATGCTTCCCAACTCTAGCGCTGTTTCAAGGACTTTGCAACAATTGTAAAGTCCTAAACAGAACCATTCCTATTGATATTCTACCTCCACAATATGCACAGCATCTGGAGCGTTTTTCATACGATATTCGACAGTACAGATTCCATTTCCATCCTCAATAATAAACTTTTTATTTTCGCAAAAGTCCTGTACAAGATATGATTCCTTGTTCAAAGATTTATCTGGAATAATTGTAATTCTGTATTCCATACCAGAATCTCTGTTTGAAACAACATTCATAAATATTTCGGCATCTTCCTTCCAATAATGAATTCCATATACTTCTGGTTCCTCATCCTTCAGTTTCTGTACATAGGAATCATAAAAATATTTCTGATTCTGTTCTGCGTTGCCCGATACTACTTTATAAAAAAAGTCTGTAAACATAGCTGCTCCGTTTGAATTTAAATGATCAACATCTTTGAAATATTTCAAATTCTGTATTGGAAAATACTCTTCCTTCGCAAGATTGAAATCATAAAAATCCAAGTCATATTCACTTGCAATATTCTTCATTTGTTTTACATAATTATCATAATTTCCTACACTGGCAGGCTGTAGATTATACATTGGTGATATGAATAAAGTAACTGGAATACCTTTCTTCTGGCAATATTCAATCGCTTTACGCAGATACAGCTCACTGCTTTGTGCCATGGGATTTTCGCCTAAATTCTGCTTTTTCCTAAACCTTCTGTCTTCTGCTCTGCATACATATTCTGTATATCGAAAGCCTTTATCCAGATATTCTTCATGCTCATCTGAATATTTATAACCACCTGTCATTTTTGTTTCAATTGTAGACTTGATAAATTCATAGTCGCCAAGATGTTCGCGATATCTGCTAAACGGTATCAGAATATTTATATAATTTTCGATATCGTTAGTAATTGACAGCATATAAGAGAGTTTATTGATAGACCATTTCATATAATCTGTGTTCTGCCAATTAAACCAAGGCTCTTGTGTAACCCAATCACTATCGCCAGTATTTCTCAAATAATATAGTTCTATATAAACATGAGACAATTTGTTGTACTTGTCCGCTTCCCGCAAAAGATAATAGCTTCCATTCATCAACTGCCCAGGAGTTGACATATTAAAATTATATTGTCCATTTAATTTATCTAATAAAAAAGGATCAATATCATAATATACATGTGAAGAACCTAAATACAAATTATCAATTTTCCCTTCAGCTTTATAAAAATTATGCCACAAAATTCGCTCCCACTGCGGATCCATCACATAAACATAATTCAGACCATTCAAAATGACACAGAAAATTAAAATCCTTACCACGAACCCTGTAATTCTCTGAAACCATTTCATTTTACTGCCCCCCTAAGTTTTAAAACTGAAAATAAATAAATTGTGTAGTATCATAAAGTGTACCATAACACCCATACAGTAAAATGACAAAAATCATCATCATTATTACAACTGTTCGAAACCACCAATCCTGTTTTAATAACAGATCCACGACATCATGTCCCTTATATTTCAGATAATCCACACCAAACAACACTGCGATCGCTAACAACAGCATATTCATAGGTCCCTGTGTCACGCCAAGTTCATAGATAGAACCATCAAAAAAAATCGTCCAATTCATGCAACTACACATATCCCGCAGAATCAAAAGTGCATCCTTTAATCCGCTCGCACGGAAAAATATCCATGCAAATGTCACAAATCCAAAGGTACACAACATCTGACACAGCTTTCTACTAAAAGATGCTACTTTTTGCATATGTGGATTCCCAGAACGTTTTTTAATCTTTTCTGCTAAATCCTCCATAACCTGTCCCATGCCATTTAACATCCCCCAAGACAAAAAACTAAGCGATGCTCCATGCCAAAGCCCACTTACTGCAAACACAACTATACGGTTGTACTCTTTCCTCACTATTCCCTTTCTACTGCCACCAAGCGGAATATAAAGGTAATCACGAAACCACTCTGACAGCGAGATGTGCCATCTCCGCCAGAATTCTCGAATGTTCTTTGCATAATATGGTGCATCGAAATTGTTCATCAATCGTATGCCCATAAGCAGTGCGGAACCTCTTGCAATCGTAGAGTATCCATAAAAATCACAATAAATCTGAATGGAAAATAAAATCGTCGCTATTAAAATAAAGAATCCCGGATAGCCCGCACTATCCTCATACACGGTATTCACGACAATCGCTGCCCTATCCGCAATCACCACTTTCAGAAACAATCCATACAAAATCAGGATAACGCCCTTTTTCATATTCTTATATTGAAAGTCATATGCTTCATGTAATTGCACTAACAGATTTTTAGAACGCTCTATTGGTCCTGCCACAAGTTGGGGAAAAAATGAAACAAACAGCGCATAACGGATAAAATTTTTTTCTGCATAAATATCTCCTCGGTACACATCAACTAGATACCCTAGCGACTGTAGTATATAAAAAGAAATCCCAACAGGCAGCAGTATCGACATTTCCCATGTGATTTCACCCACATGGAATGCCGAAAATATACGATTCAATGTAAAGACTCCCCATGAAAAATACTTATAGAAGAATAGAATCCCCAGATTTAGCACAATGCATACAACAAGACACAGCTTTTTATTGTTGTGTCTTTTGTTTCCGTTCTCCTTATCCCCAACCTTAAAGTATTCGATAAACACTCCTCCTATATACGTAACTGTTGTACAAAATATCAATAAAAGAATGTATGTTTTATTCCATTGCATATAAAAATAATAACTTGCACACAACAGCCACACATAACGAACCTTTTTGGGCAGAATATAATAAATTAAAACCACAATCAGTAAAAAAATCAAATACTGCACTGTATTAAATAGCATCTTTGAAACTTTCCTTCCACAAAATCTATCTGGTCAATTTATACAACCAAAAACACATTTAAGTATATATTTTGTCATAAAAAATGTCAATAGCTTCTTATCCGCTCTCAATAAACACTTGAATTAACAGTAATCCTTATGAACTTTCTCGCAATCATCTAGTCTGTTTTTTCTGAATATTTATTGTATCAATAATAACACAGGCAGTTAGGCTTACCTATGTTCCATAAATTAATTCTCATAACGCCCTTTAAAGGATGTTTCACAAAGCAGTCATAACAAATTATGACCACAATTAATAAATCTATGAATATTTTATATTTCTTGTAGCTTTGTTAATTAAAAAAACATATATTTCAAAAATATTACTACTATAAAAATAAAAACGTATTGATACTTCTAATGTTCTATATAAGGAAATAATAAGTTTCAAAACAACGACAATACAAGAATACTAGACAATAGAGTTCTAACAATACCTCTTGACATCATATAATTGTCAAAACGATATTTTTATGCGCTACACTGACCATAAAACCACTCCATCAAAAGCAATATCTGAAGTTCTGTCTTATATTCTAACAGGTTCATATATTTCTTAATTCAAATTTTTCGACAAGCACCAACTCGTTTGCTATTGTAAATGTAATGAATAAAATCACTATCATTCAATGAAATGTTTTATGTATTCCCCGGTTCCTTTATCAGGAACCATATAATTACCATACTGTAAAGTAAGATGACAATCATATCCTCTAGGCACTGGAAATTGTCTATCACGAAATTGCATAAAGCTAACCTTATCATACCACGCACTTTCATAAGGTCTGCTAATACCTTTCAAAGGCGAATTTACACTCATACAATACTTTTTGGGAGATTTATTCTGTTTATTAATCAGTTTATTTCTCCAACTTATAATCTTCTTCATATCTATTTTTGCACCTATACTGCCGAGAACTTTTGTCTGACATTTTTGAATCCATGTATACTTTTCACTTTTAATTCGATAGCGGTGTCCCATCCCCAATCCATATAAAATCTTATGCATTAATGCAACCCATTTTACCTGCCATATTGTATTTGCACTATAGACAAATTGGAAAATATCTATAAAGGCATAATTCTGTTTATTATCATAAAATAAATCTTCATCATCTGATTTGTGAATCGGATAACGAAGATCTTGTACACGTGTTACAAAATCAAAAAAATTAGGTAATAAATCATTTGGTGTTGTTATTCTTAAATGTTCTGGAAGCTGCTCTCTTAATTTTGCGCACAATAGTTCATAATCTTTCTGCCATACGATAATATCAATATCATCATCCCACGGAATAAAATCATGGTTCCGAACAGCTCCTAACATACTTCCACCATGAAGCATATATATTATATGATTTCTCCTGCATATATCATCAACAACACACAAAATCTCAAACAACACATCTTGGTATTCTCGTAATGTCATAACTCAATACTCCTATCATTTTGTAAATTTAGTGTATTTGAAATTCGCGTAGACGAAATTCCCTTTGTATATGGAAAGTAGATTATTTTTATTCTTTCCCTAGCAAACTTTTCCTCATAATCTTTCCATTTATTTGTAGCATACCAATCATCACCTACAAATAAAACGGAGGCTCCCAACTTCTTACACGCCAAAAGCTTATCCATGTCATACTGTGGTACTGCAGCATCTACATATTTAATACTTCTTATAATTTCAATTCTATCCTCAAATGGTATTAATGCGCACTTCCCTTTATAAGATACTAAATCATCTACTGTCACTCCAACCACTAATTTATCACAAAATCCTTTTGCATTTTTTAATAGATTAAGATGTCCAATATGAAACAAGTCAAAAACACCTGTTGTATAACCAATAATCATTATTTTTCCCCACTTTCCTATTTGCTAGTTATTCTTTACAATTGTATAATTAAAGCGTTTTTTATAAATACAAAAAATCCCTAAGTACCTAACTAAAGGATTTATAATAGATTTATAATAAACTATCTTTACATGTATTGTCAAGAATTTACATCAAAACCATATTTTGTGTAGATATCTATTTATTTATTCTATCTATTAATTCAACACATTTTCTTTTTTGTTCAATACTGGGATGAACATATAAATTCATTGTGATATTTACATTAGCATGTCCAAGTATTTCACTTACAGTTTTATAGTCAGCACCGCATTCGATACATCTAGTAGCAAATGTATGTCTTAGACAATGAAAGTTTAATTTACGAATATCTAAAGAGTCCATAAATTGTGAATAAAAGTTTCTGTATGTTCGTGGTTCAATGTATTTTTCTGTATTTGTTAAAACATATGTGTTAGGGTTGTTTGCATGTAATTTTATTAATGTCTGTGTGAGTTTGGATGAAATAGGCACTTCACGTATTGAGTTGCATGTTTTCGGAGAAGTAATACTTATTTTTGTATGTTTTTCTTCAATTTCTTCTTTAAAATATAGTCTTTGCAATGTTTTAGAAATTATAATGGTTCTATTTTCCAAATCAATGTCGGACCATCTTAATGCGCATAACTCTCCAATTCTAATTCCCGTATATAAACTAATTAAAATGCCATTTGATTTATTTGTTAAATTGGATAATATGGCGTTTACTATAATTTGTTGTTCTCGAATCGTATATGTTTGTGCAGCAACAGTTCTATTTTTACATACTGGGATTACTAAATTAATTTTTTGATTTGGTATGTAATTTTTTTGCATTCCATAGTTTAAACACAATTTGAAAATTAAAGTTATATCTCGAGCAGTCTTGTCAGAAAGTGGCATATTACCTTGCAAGCGATTATTTTCAAACCACTGTGACATTTTTTGATTCAAAATATCTGATGTTATCATAGAACAATTCATATTACCAAATAATGGAATAATATGATTTTTCAACTGTATAGCATAATTACAATAAGTTGATTCTTTAACCAAATTTTTTTTATAATGGAGCCATTCCTCCGCAAGCTCTTTAAATGTCAAATAATTCATTTTTATAGTCCACCTTTCTTCTTTGCTATAAATCCTTTAGTTAGGTACTTAGGGATACAATATATACTAATCGATTTCCGACAATAAATCAAAAGGAGAAATAATGCATGAAATGGGGAAGAATAACATTTGCGACTTCTTTATGTTATAAAAATTATTGTAATATTGGGGATGTTATGCAAACATTTGCAGTCGACCTCATATACAAAGAAATGCAAATTGCATCCGAACAGATTGTTGATATACCTGCTGACGAAATAAATACCTATAATGGAGAACTTGTACTTCTTCCAATGGCTGGTAATTTCCAATACAGTAGAAAACATCCCGTATTTCCGACTTCAAAAAATATTATTCCTATATTTCTAAGCATATATTGTACCTCATGGCAATACCTTAAACATACTGACTTTTGGAACAAATACGGGCCAATTGGTTGCCGGGATGAAAATACTATGATTGCAATGCGTCAAAAGGGATATGACGCATACCTGCTAGGTTGTATCACTACTCTTTTCCCAAAACGCAATTTTAATCCACATATTCCACACGTCTTTTTAATAGATGTTCAGCCAAAGGTAATTGAATATATTCCTAAAAATCTTCTGGAATCATCTGAATACATTACACACGACATACTAATTGACAGAAGTTTACCAAAAGACAAAATAATGGAAGACATTCAAAATAAAACAAAGGAAATCTATGCACGCTATTATAATGAAGCTACATTAATCGTAACTTCTCGACTTCATGCCGCTGCTCCTTGTATTGCCATGGGAATTCCAACAATTGTCGTTAAAAATGGATTTGATGAACGTTTTGGATGGTTGGATAAATTTGTACCATTGTACACACCAGATGAGTATAGCAAAATCAACTGGAATCCTCAACCTGTAGATCTTACAGAACACAAAGCAAGGTTAATGCGCGCTGTTATAAACCTTTTAAGTAGAAAAACAAATTATAGTGACTTAGAAAGTACCCATTCCTTTTATTTGGACAGAACAAAAAAAAACCTTCATACACCAATATTAACTTCCTGCTTCATATGGCTTGCACAATATTTTCCAGCACTTGCCGAGTTTATTCAGAAAAAAATTCTAAAAGCTTTTTCTACTACTGCGCTTTCTGATAAAAAGGAGATATAAAACATGAAATGGGGAAGAATAACATTTGCTAACCGTGCTATTGAGCGTAATTATTTTAATGCTGGTGATACGATACAAATTTTTGCTGTAGATATTATTTATAAAGAAATGCGACTTAATCAAAATGATATTATTAATATTCCAATTGATGAAATTCGCACTTATCATGGCGAAAAAGTAATCCTTCCAATTGCTGGCTATTTTCAATATGAAAGTAGAAATCCTGTATTTCCAACCTCAAATGACATTATACCAATATTTTTAAGCTTGCATTGTACATCCAAACAATATTTAAAATATAAAAGTTTTTGGAAAAAATGTGAGCCTATAGGGTGTAGAGATGAAAGTACAATGCTGGCTATGCGCAAAAATGGTTGCGACGCATACCTTCTAGGATGTATTACCTCGTTGTTTCCAAAGCGTAATTTTGTCCCAAACACTCCTCATGTTTTTTTAGTTGACGTCCATCCTAAAGCAGTACAGTATGTTCCTCAAAATATTATGCAATCAGCAGAATATATGACACAAGATATATGTATTGACAAAAATATGCCCAAACAAAAAATCGCAGATGTCATTCAGGAACAAACGAAAAATATTTATTCCAGATACTTTAACGAAGCTACATTAATTATCACTTCTCGACTACATGTAGCTGTTCCATGCATGGCTATGGGAATACCTGTCATTGTTGTAAAAGATGGATTTGACAAACGTTTTGGATGGTTGGAAAAGTTTCTACCACTATACACACCAGATGAATATAATACAATAAATTGGAATCCTCAACCTGTTGATATAGAAGAACATAAAAAATATTTACTTGAAAATGCAATCCTACTGCTTGAAAGAAAAACATGTATCAATAATTTGGAATATGTGCATCATTTCTTAATGGACAGAAACAGAAAAAAACTTCACACATCTTTTCTGGTTTCTGGATACCAATGGCTTGCTCAATATTCTCCACAGTTAGCTTCATTTGTCCGATATAAATTATTAAAGCCTTTTAGTATCTCTGCCAGAACAGATTCCCAAAAGTAACTGCTCAAAAAGCAAGGCATGATAAGCCTAAAGCCTATCATGTCTTGCTTTTCTTAGTATTATAATATATGCTATACCAAATACTAAAGCCAATAATATCATTGTAATCATATATCCCCACACAGCTCCTTCCAGTTGAAACCACTGTACCATTTTATAAATAATAAAACGTCCAGCCAGGGAAACTCCCAAATATATCAGCATCGCTTTTTTCTGTTTATTCATAACAGTAAATATATTAGCAAGAAAACCACCAACTGCTAAAAAGCCACTCGCTAAAAGGGTTTCTAACAAATGTATTTTATATGCATTAAGATCCTTATGATACAAAATAGATAATACTGAAGTCCCCAGAAAAAATCCCCCGAATAAACATATCAGCACAATTGTGATAAGAACAAACATCTGCCTCACAATTCTATAGGAAAACTGCTGAATTTTATGTTCTTTCCACTCCATTGAATACAATACATACTGTGGACGATAAATAAAACTATTCAGTAACGTAACCACAAACACCGGCATGGATATATACCCATAAACAGCCTGCATTTCATCGCCAAGATATGTATTTATCGCATACTTTGGAATATTTGTTATATAGATATATAAATATGACGCGATGCATAAAAACACACTTTCCTTAAATAATTTATCCATTCCTTTTCTTGAGTCACCTACATTATTGTCTATATATCTAAAATAAGTATATATAATAAATATAGTTCCAGAAATAAAACAAACAACAAATCCCCAGATAGCAGACTTGACAATATCCTTTGATACAAAGTCAACAACTATAAATACCAAAAGTGTTAGTACCCATCGTATCGAAAATATTTTGCTACCAATATCCAATCTTCCCCTTGCCTGATATGAACCAGCAAATACATCCTCAAAAGCCTCAACCGCGTACCACATACAAACCCAAAAAACACATGATGACTTTTGATTAATATCATTGTAAATTCCCAAATTGTACAGAAAATAAATAATGGTAGACAACACCATAATTCCAACTGTTATTATCCTAAAATTAAAAAATACTTTAAATGTATATTCTTCATTCTCATGTACAACCTGATAATTCCTTATCCCAAACTTTCCAACTGTCATCAATAAATTCGCAACAGAAAAAGCAAATGTTAAAATCCCAGCTTCTTTTAATCCGTTTATTCTTGAGACTACAGCAACAATAATTACAGCTTCTGCAGCATTTATAATTCCTGCTATAATATTCCATATCACATTTTTTCGATAAATTGATTCTGTTTTGCTTCTATTCATATTTCGAAAAAATCCTCTATCTGTTTCTCCATACAATCGGAAATATCTGTACCTGTCATGTATATTGTAGACCATTCTATGATCTTCTCTATTGTTGTTTCCACATTCCATCTTGGTTTCCAACCGAATACACTTTTTAATTTAGAGCAATCCAATTTCAGAAAATTCGCCTCATGGGGACCACCATCATATTTATTAATCCATTTAATATTTCCATCAAATGCTTTATTCCATTTATCACAGAACAGAGTTACAAGTTTACCTGTAGTCCAACAATCCGATTCATCTGGTCCCACATTATAGCATCCAGCATACACCCTATCCATATATTGTTTCTGTGCAATCATTAAATATACAGCAATCGGTTCTAATACATGCTCATATGGCCTGATTGAAAAAGGATTTCTCACAATAATATCCTCTCTTTTCTCCGCTGCACGAATACAATCTGGAATAATCCTGTCTGATGCAAAATCACCTCCGCCAATTACATTACCGGCTCTTGCTGTAGAAATTGCTACATTCCTATCCTCAAAAAAAGACTTGATATAACTGCTTGTTATAAGTTCTGAGCATGATTTGGAATTAGAGTACGGATCATATCCATTTAATTCTTCATTCTCACGATACCCCCATGACCATTCTTTATTCAGATAAACCTTATCTGTTGTTACATTAATAACAGATCGAACTGAAGGCGTCAATCGAATACACTCAAGCACATTCACTGTTCCCATAACATTAGTCTCATAAGTATACACAGGATTCTGATAAGATTCACGCACAATAGGCTGTGCTGCCATATGGATAACAATTTCTGGTTGAGTTCGGTCAAACACCTTTTTTAAATGTCTCAGATCACGAACATCACCTTCAATAGAATTTATCTGACCAGACAAATGACATATTTCAAATAAGGAAGGTTCTGTTGGTGGTTGTAAGGCATATCCCGTTATATATGCCCCTGCTTTAAGCAATGCTTTGCACATCCAAGCTCCTTTAAATCCTGTGTGTCCTGTAATTAATATCTTTTTATTATTATAAAATGAAAAATCAAACATTTTTTTTCTCTCCACAGCTATCTTCAAAATTCAGTCGTTCCTCCTCAATTACCAAGGGTCTATTCATAACCCTTTGATTAATAGACAATATATACTCTCCCATAAATCCAAGAAAAAATAGCTGAATAGAACCCAGAAAAAATATGCCAATTAACATTGGCGCCATACCTGCAACAAACCGATCCCAATATAATAATTTCATTACCAAATATGCGATTCCCATCACTGCACTTAGAATTCCAATACCGATTCCCATAAAAGTTGCTAACCTTAATCCAATCTTTGTATAAGATGTAAAGCTAAGCATTGCTGCATCATACAGAGTGTAAAAACTATTATGTGTCTTTCCTGCGCGTCTCTGTGGCTGTTCATAAGGTATTTCCTTTCTCCGATACCCCAGTTCTGCAACAATTCCCCGCAAAAATGGTGTGGGATCTTTTAAATTTCTTAACACCTCTACAAACTCCCTATCATATAGCCCTGAACCTGTAAAGTGTTCAATCTGTTCCACATCAGAAAATTTTTTGATTATTTTGTAATAAGTGCTTCGCAGTTTATACATTATAGGATTTTCTTTGCTAGTTTTCTTTATTCCTATTACAATTTTATATCCATTTTCCCATTCTCGTATATACTGTGGTATCAGCTCTATGGGATCTTGAAAATCACAAACCATACTGATTGTACAATCTCCTGTCGTCTGAAGCATCCCATAATATGGAGAATTAAACTGTCCAAAATTTTTTGCATTAAATATTGCCTTGATACGATGATTTTTTACACAAATCTCCCTCAATAGTGGTCTGGTATTATCTGTTGAATCATTATCAATAAACAAAAGCTCGTACTCGTACTGTGCTAATTCCGCTTCAAACAAATTTACAATTGCTTCACTCATTGGAACCACATTTTCTTGTTCATTATAACATGGTATTAAAATACTAATTTTTTTCATACTGTGCTTTCTCCCAATCTACTGTCTCTTGTATACCCATCTCAAAAGTATAATCAGAAACATATCCAGTATCTTCAATAAGCTCTTGTATATCAGCACATAGGTACATAACTTGTTTTGGTGTGTATTCAATATCACCATACCCTACTACAGCCTGTGAATCAGTAACAGATCTGATTATCTCAATATAAGTTTTAAGCGGTTTTGCAATACCACTTCCTAAACAATATATTTTTCCGTTTATTCCATAACACCCTATCAGATACATCATTTTTGCCGCATCTTTTGCATACAAATAATCCCACATTTGTTCACCTTTTGTACAAGACGCCCGTTCTCCATTAAGCATTTTTCTAATAATAGACATAACCATTGTGCTACTTCCATCATAAGGACCATATACACTCAAAATTCGTGTCCATATATGTCTCATACCTCTTTGATAGCATCGGATTCTTGTCATCTGCCCTGCACATAATTTTGCAATACCATATCCATTTTCAGGAAACACTGGTACATTAGCATGTAACTTCCCCTCATACCTCCCATATTCTGCCTGCGAACCTGCACCAATAAACAATTCACATTGAAGTTCTGCTGCCGCGTCAACTGCATCCAGAGCATATTTTACATTCCTGTTTTGGAGATACATATCATCTCTACTATATCCAAATGTACCCTCCCATGCAAAGTGAAAAAAAACATCTATGGATTGTTTCTCATCCCAATGTTTCTGCTGAATTACTTTTCTGACTCTTTGTGGTAATTCTTTCATCTCCCCAAGCGCACATTCCACTATTGCAATATAATTCGATTCCTTAATCCTGTGTTTCCTGCTTGAATTACCTCTAACCACTGCCAGTACCTGTATATTCCTGTTATTTAGATACTCAATTAGCGCCATTCCAATGGCACCTGTCGGACCTGTTATAATTATACGATTCATTTTATATGATTCTCCTCATATTCCTCCCTATCCAAAAATGGCGCCATATCATCCATGGCAGCAGAAACAATTTTTCCAGATGACAAAACTTTTGAACTTGACTTAGGCGCAAAGTCCTGATACCAGTCAACAAATACTTCACAAAATATTGGTCCGTCTGTATCCAATACTTCTCTAATCTTCTCATTAATATTTTTCAGACTATCTATCCTATAATAAGGAATATCAAATGCCGGAATTACTTTGGAATAATCTGGTATACTCAAACCAAAACCACCACCAATTCCCACATAAGGCTGTCCTTGAAAAAGATTTCTCTGTGTCTGCCTGATTGAATGATAACCATTATTATTTAGCAAAAATATTTTTATATCCAATTTATTAAATACTACTGTCTGAAGTTCCTGCAAATTCATCATAAAACTTCCATCACCATCTACACAAATGATCCGTTTATTTGGTCTTGCCACACATGCCCCCACAGCTGCGGGAAAACCATATCCCATAGCAGCAGAACCAGAATTGGTATATAAGCGTTGTCCCTTTTTTAATATAGCCGTCTGAAATGTAATAACACAGGCCGCTCCATTGCCACATACAACAGAATCATCGTCTTTAAGCTCTTTAAAAAATTCTGTAGTAAATACATATGGATTCAACCCTTTCTCATCCATATAGTATTGTGGTAATGTAGCAGGATATTTGTTATTGATATTCCGACACCACACAACCCATTCTTGATGCTCATTATTTTTCTCATAATCTAACAGATTTATATCTCGCAACACATCACATAAATCTGCATGTATCGGATAATCAATATGAATGGTAGGCTTATGCAATTCGGCTTCATCAATATCCACAGCTATTTTGTATGCATTTTTACCGAAATCACCAAAATTATAACCGATCATCCTAATATTCATCCTACACCCTAATATAACCAGCAAATCAGCATTTTGAATTACAAAATTGCCCCCTCGTGTTCCTACAGTTCCTGGTCTGCCACAATACAAAGGATGGGTATCCCATATGATATCATGTGCATCCCATGCTGTAACGACAGGAATCCCTAGTTTATCAACTGCACGAATAAATTCATCCTGCTGACCTGTATGACGAATTGCCGTTCCGGCTAATATTACAGGTCTTTTTGCTTTGAATACTTTTTCAAGAAGATATTTGGTATCTTTTTCATTGTATATTGGATTGACTTGATTAAACGATGCCCAATCTTCATTTATATATTTTTGTTTATCAAAAATCTCCAGTTCGTCTGTCTCTATCATCGCAGATGCTACATCACCAGGTATATCCAACCATACTGGTCCCGGTCGTCCATTTAGCATTAAAAACCAAGCTTTTTCCATCTCTTCGCATATGCTTTTCGGATCTGTAATCATTTTTGCATACTTTGTCATTGTTCTTACAACATCTGTAATTTGTACTTCTTGGTCACCCAATTGCCTAAGAGGTAGTTTTGTTGACCATACTGTTGTTTCTCGCTTTGCCTGCCCAGTCACTACAAACATAGGAATTGAATCAACATATGCACCAAATACACCAGTAATAGCATTTGTCCCACCTGGTCCTCCTGTGACACAAACAGGCGCAACCTTACCTGATTCACGGATATACCCCTCCGCAGCCATAGTACATGCCTGCTCATGATGATTATATGTTATCTTCAATCCTTCTTGATGTCCAAATGCATCATTTAGGTGCATCGCTGCTCCTCCAGTTATCATAAACATATCTGTAACACCTTTGTTTACAAAAAATTGTGACATATACTTTGCAACTTTTATCTTCATTCCATTTCTCCTAATCAAAATATTGTAGTATATCTTTAGGTGAATCTGCTGCTCCTATCGCATCAAATGCAAAAACATCTGATAATGACTTAAAATCAAATCCATATGTAACACCAATAAAATCCATCCCTATTTTCTGGGCGCCTATGGCATCATGTCTGCTATCACCAACCATAACTGCTCTGCTATAATCATGTACCCCCAGATCATCCATACATTTCTTAATAATATCCATCTTTTTTAATTTATTTTCATGATCAGCTCCATATAAAATATCAGTATATTTATCAAAGCCAAAATGTTTCAAAATAGCCTCTGCATAATCCTGTCTCTTATATGTTGCCACTGCAAGCTTTATCCCCTTATTAGAAAGAGCATCCAACAAGTCATAAATTCCATCATAAGGAACAGCCTTGAAAAGTTCAAAATCTTTATAACGATTTCGAAAACATGTGGCAATCATCTGCAAAATTTCCCCCTCTACATGATAAGCCTGAGTAAATGAATCTTGTATTGGAGGACCTATAAAAGTCAGCATTTGTTTCTCACTTAATGGCGCAAAACCCATTTTCTGAATCGTATATCTCACAGAGGCCAGTACCCCTTCTGTCGTGTCTAAAAGAGTCCCATCTACATCAAAAACTGCTATCTCATATTTTTTCATTCTTACACCATCTTCATTTCTTCAAGATATAACGAATTTGTAATAAATTTAATTTCAAGATATGGTTTCATACTACTTAATACTTTCCCGACATATTTATTTAATCTTTCCGCTTGAGCCTTAGAAAAGTCGTATCCCATACTTTCATTTACATGATCTTTAAATTTCTCGCCAATATATCCATCAAATCCTGCCAAGGATACCTTTTTAATCCCGATTTTTATCATAACTTTTAAGAGCATCACAAATGAATTATCAATTATCTCTGCTTCCTCATCAAGTAGTGAAGATATATCAAGTGAATACTCAAATTTTTGTTCATCCATAGTTGTTATATTACTTGTCGAAATCACCTGAATTTGACTTCTTTTTTTCAATAGGGAAGATGCCAATTGCACATACCTTTTTGCATTGCTTAGAAAAATAAAATTAGCTGGTAATTCATCAGAAATATAATTTATAGAAATTATCAACGGATTATACATCTCAATATAGTTTTTTATATTGCTTTTTTCCTGCTCAATACTTTTTCCTGGACCTAAAAGCAACACATTTCTACCTGCAAATATCCCTGAAAGTTTTTTTATATCCTTTGCGTCGTCGACATCGATTTGCTTCTGATAATCAAGATAAAGTTTCTCAATAAGTTCCTTATCATACAGCAATTGCTTATCCTCATGTTTTTTCAACATTTCCAATATCTCATTAATTTGTTTCACCGAAAGCTTTCTTTTCTCCATTAAATAGGTCACATAACTAGGATGACAGTTGTTTAATGCTGCGATATAAAAAAACATATTGTAACCCCATGGCTTTACTTTGTATATATTCATAATATTTGAATCAAGTGCTTCTAAAATCTGTGCCAAATCATATCTTTTATCAAAATGGTCATTTAAATACATTGTCAAAAGCTCAATAGGACAATTCCCAGCACTCTTTCCCATACCATATATTGAAGCATCTACCAACAAACTTCTATCAGTCTGCTGTGAAAGCATTTCAGTACAATTTGCAAACGCTCGCTGAAAATTATTGTGTGAATGATAGCCTAAAGATATTTCTTTATCAAGTCTGTCATTTAACTCATTAAAATAATGCATCAGGTTTTCTTGTTGAAGTAATCCATACGTATCGACCATGGATACAGCATATGGTTTCAAATCGTTTGCCATTTCAATAAGATTGGTGAGTTCTTCATCATTATAACTTGTAATAGATACAAGCTGTACAAATATTTTATATCCCAACTTTTTCAGTTGTTCACAAAAATCAATTGCTTGTCTTCTCATATGTTTTTTAAATATCACTCTAATGCCATCCAAAATCGTAGTGTTACATGGCTGTATATTTTCTATGTTACATGTGCCATAATCAATCATTCCAACAAGTTGAGATCTTTTTTTATCAAGTCCTGCATATATCTTATTAAAACTTTCTGTGTCTGGGGCAATGCTCCTGTTCATGTCAAATTTACACCGCTCATCCAGAAATCCAAGTTCTATAAACTCTACTTTTGCACTTACCAAGCGTTCAAATATGCTCACAATATTATTATGTCCAAATTTCCAGTCATTCACATAACCACCATCGCGAAGTGTACAATCCAATAGATTAATTTCTGGCATTTATTGATCCACTCCTTTCTTAATTATCTCCGCCATATAATCAATCATCTCATCGGTCATTCCCGGATAAACTCCAACCCAAAAGGTATCCTTCATAATCCTATCCGTATTATCTAATTTTCCTACAATTCGATATCCATCTCCAGTCGCACGCATCTGATCAAAACATGGATGCTTTGTCAAATTTCCTGCAAACAACATACGTGTTTGTATACCCTGACTTTCTATATAAGATACTAGGTCATTACGATTTATGCCCTCCTTGCATGTTATCAAAAAACCAAACCAGCTTGGATTAGAATTCTTGCATGCCTCTGGCAGAATCAGCTTGTCTTCACATCCTGCAAGACCTGCTCGTAAACGTTCAAAATTATGACGCCTTTTTTCAACAAAATCAGGAAACTTCTTAATCTGTGCACACCCGATTGCCGCTTGCATATCTGTCGCTTTTAAATTGTATCCAAAATGTGAGTATACATATTTATGGTCATATCCCAACGGCAATTCACCAAACTTTCTATCAAACCTATGACCACAAAAATTATCTCTCCCCGAAGGACACATGCAATCACGCCCCCAATCCCGAAAAGAACGAATAATTTTATGAAGTGTCGGATTATTCGTATATACTGCACCTCCTTCGCCCATTGTCATATGGTGTGGCGGATAAAATGAAGATGTTCCAATATCACCTATTGTTCCTGTAAATCGCTCCTCTCCATTTAATGTATATGTTGTTCCCAACGCATCACAATTATCCTCAATCAACCATAGATTATTTCTATCACAAAATTCTTTCATAGCTTTTAAGTCAAAAGGATTTCCTAATGTATGTGCTGCCATAACAGCCTTTGTCTTATTTGACATTGCTGCTTCTAATTGTGTCACATCTATATTATACTGCGGTATTGTAATATCAATAAATACTGGAACTACACCATACTGAATTGCAGGAGTAACTGTCGTTGGAAACCCTGCTGCAACAGTAATCAATTCATCTCCACGTTTTACCTGACGTTCTCCTAGTAACGGTGAGGTTAACGCAGTAAATGCATTTAGATTTGCAGAGGAACCAGAATTGACTAACGAACAATATTTAACACCCAAATAATTTGCAAGTTCCCTTTCAAACTCTTCTGTATACCTACCAGATGTAAGCCAAAACTCAAGCGCTGAATCTACAAGATTACACATCTCCTCATAGTCATATACCCTGGACGCATATGTAATGCGATCTCCTGGTTTAAATATTTTCTTCTGGTTATGATACTTATTGCAATAATCCGTTACCATATCTAGGATTTCTTTTCTTGCTTGGATTTCGGTTTTATTTTCAAACATATTATTCTCCTTATTTGTGAAATTTCTATCTACACTCTATTTCCAAACCATCCATGGAGCATTGCCTAATGCTATCATTTCTTCTAGCCTTTGCTTGTCTCTCTGTGTATCCATACACTTCCAGAACCCATGATGCATATATGCCATTAATTGACCATCAGAAGCAACATGTTCTATAGGGGCCTGTTCAAATACAGTTATATCGCCTTCAATATAATTAAAAATCTCAGAATTTAAAACCATATATCCAGCATTAATCACTCCACCATCAGATTTACTTTTTTCTCTAAATCTGCTAATCTTACCATCCTGTCCTATCTCCAATATACCAAATTGTTGTCCGACATTTACCGCAGTCATTGTAGCAATCCTTCCATGGGATTTATGGAATTCTACCAATTTATCAATTGGAACATCTGAGACAGCATCCCCATATGTCAACATAAAAGTTTCATTTCCGATATATGGCTGAATTCTCTTAATTCTTCCACCAGTCATAGTATTCAATCCAGTATCAACTAATGTCACAACCCATGGCTCTACCACATTTGAATGTACTTCCATATGATTATCTTTCGTAAAATCAAATGTAATATCACTATTATGAAGATAATAATTAGCAAACCACTCTTTTATAACATGCTGCTTATATCCACAACATATTATAAATTCATTAAATCCGTAATATGAGTATTCTTTCATGATATGCCACAAAATTGGTTTGTCTCCTATCTCAATCATGGGTTTTGGTTTCAAATGACTTTCTTCACTAATCCGCGTCCCAAAACCCCCCGCTAAAATTACTACTTTCATCGGATATCCTCCTTTTATCTACCATGTCTTCCTGAGTCAGTCACTGCAGTCCCATCATTCTAAGTATAACTCCAAGTAAAGGAATTCCCAAAACAAGCATACTTATCATTGATTTCAGATAAAATAACCGCCGCACCTCTTTTGACTCAACAGCTGTCTCCTGCTGTCTTTCTCTAGGATATACATATATCAACAAAAGAATAAATGATGCTACAAATACACTCCGAAACGCAAGAAATATATGGTCTATGCTTATATGGACTACACTAGATAATTTACTAATATATAGCCATATACCTGTAAACCAAAACTCTCTGTTTCCTTCTTCAAAATGAAGCATATTATTTATAATATTATAACTGTAACACTGTGGTGCATTGCGTACCATCCACAAAATATGGCCTATACCCATACATACTTCACAAAATAAACACATCGGTAGATTTGTCCATTCGATGCACTCAAGTATCGCGATATATGGCATAATTAATATCATCCATTGTGGATGTGTATAACAAGTTAGCATAAAAATAGACATGCCTATCAAACAAATATAAATAATCATCTTATTTGACAACTCTTTTTTATTGAACCAACACCATACCCAAAGAATAAAGGAAAAGAAAAACAACCATGGAATATATATCGTTGCAATTGGTGCCTCGCTGCTCCAAAGATAATCACTAATATACCTTACTGCATTGGCAGATACAATTGTACTATCCTTGTCTGACAATATTTTTAGTCCACTTAAATTTTGATAAAGCATAAAATAAAGCTTGGGAAGAACCATAACTCCTATTCCTCCAAGAAAACCTACTATTACTTGCCAAATCCTTTTATATTTTAACAACAATAATGGTATAAATATCCACAACGCAAACATTTTGCATGCAATAGCACATGAGAAGAACAAAATAAATTTTTTGTCTTTTTTCTCAAAATACGCATAAATACCACATAAAGTAAAAAATAAAGAAATAACATCATATCCACATATAATAGCTACTGCCTGAAATACTGTAGCAGAAAAAATAAACGTAAAACAGCTCCACCATGCTCTTCCTTTGTCATTTGTTATTCTATACACAATTTTATAAATCTGATTAACACATAATATTAAAAAGAACAGACAGATAGATTTCGCATATAATAACATAATATAATTTTGTGCAAAACCTGTTTTAGCTAATTTTTCGTAAATATATAACGGAAAATCCCATATTGCGAAAATTAAATATATAAAAAAATCATAACTCGGATATCCACCTTCCCTATATGGATACAACATCATATAATATTTACTCAATGACTTTTCATCAAAAATCGCATACCAAACTGCTATTCCATCTTCTGTAGTTACTCTAATATCTGTATATGTGTATATACAGAAAAAAAATAGAGGAATAATTGTAAATACAATCCAGCCCCAGAACGGAATATCTCCTTTTTTTTGTTTTAGTATTTCCATAATCCTCATTTCTTATCCCCCTGCCCTAATGAAAAATCAACCGTGGAATTTTATACCATACCAAATATCTATATCTAAGCCACTGTTTTAATCCAAGGCTTTTGGTCAATTTCATATATCCAATATGCTTCCTCATATATTTCCAATATGGTTTTAATTGTGCTACATCCATTTTAGACTCTTTCATACGATTATAACACCAAAAAAACATTTCTATATAGGAAGCAAATGTAATTTCTACATATCTCTGTTTCCCTTGTTTGCGAAAATATTCCATCTGTGTCCTGTACGCATCCATACCATCAAAATGTGTCGCGTCAAACTTTCGTCTCCCAAATGAATTTGGATCATTTCTCCAATAATGTAATACTATTGGAATAAAAGCAACTTTTTTGGCATGTTGATATAATTTCCACGTTGTCCATGTATCATCATGTCTACTCTTAGCCGGATACCATACATTATGATACATTTCTTTTTTACATATTTTACTCCAAGGCACCGTTAAAATCATAGAACGTTTTTTTATAAATGCGTCATTGTATAAATGTTTATCCGATAAAATCTCTACTTTATTTAAAAAATTATCTTCAATCCCCTCATCCTGCGGCTGTTCACTAACATCAAACGGTCTGTACCACCCCACGACAATATCTGCATTCTTATTAATTGCAATCGAAAGCAACACTTCTATTTGTCTTTTATGAAAGATATCATCATTGTCAGACATTGTAATCCATTTTCCAGTAGCTATTTCCAATCCGGCATTCCTAGCATCTCCATTTCCACCATTTTCCTTATGGATGACATGCACTCTACTATCATCTTCAGCATACCTATCACAAATGGCTCCACTTGTATCTGTTGAACCATCATCAACCAAGATAATTTCCAAATTTCGATAGGTCTGATTTACAATGCTTTCCACACAATCCTTTAGATATTTTTCTGAGTTATACACAGGTACAATAACACTTACCAAATCTTCCATTTCTGCCCCCACTTTTATTATGGAATGTTAAATCTTCTTTAAAATCGTCTATCTATACTTTGCTCTTTTTCTCTAATGTCCCAACACCTCTACCTTATTCCGCTCTGTAAATCTACCATTACCAACCTCATAAATCTTATCACACTTTCTGATTGTACTTAACCGGTGGGCAATGACAATCAATGTTCTTGTACCATGTAAACCATCTATCGCCTCCATCACTTCTCTCTCCGTGTCACTATCCAATGCAGAAGTTGCCTCGTCGAGCACTAATACATTAGGATTGCGGTAAAGTGCTCTGGCAATCCCAATTCTCTGTCGTTGTCCGCCAGAAAGTTTTACCCCTCTGTCTCCAATCATGGTGTCCAATCCATCTGGTAAAGCATGTACAAATTGGTCAAGCTGCGCTTCTCGCAGTGCTTTTTCGATAGCGGCATCATCAATTTCCTCCTCTGGTATACCAAAGGCAACATTGGCGCGAATATTATCATCCATAAGATAAATTACCTGTGGAATATAGCCAATGTCTTCATGCCATGATTTCATGCACTCTTTAATGTCTACCTCATCTATTGTGATTGTTCCTTCCTGTGGTTCAAGTATTCCAAGAATTAAATCTGCTGCTGTTGTCTTGCCGGCTCCTGACGCACCAATCAATGCCACAGATGTATTTTTCTTTATTTCAAGATTTGCATTTTTTAATATCCACTTATCAGATTCTGAATAATGAAACGAAACATTATTTAATCGAATCGATTTATTCAGAGTAATACTTGTTGTATCTTCGTGTCTTACTATCTTCTGCTCCATAAGCTGTTCTATCTCTTTTAAATCTTTGTATACAGAATCGATGGCTGGTTTGTTAAACATCATGCCACTAATGTAGCCTGTTATTTTATTAAAGGAAGGCAGCATACGAAATGCCGCAACTGCAAAGACAGACAACGTTGTGACAAAAGAGACAATATCACTTTTCACTACTGCTATTTTTATAATCATTGCTAACATCAAACTACAGATGCACACTGTTTCCATGACAGGTTTGGGCAGATAAGTAAGTATTGACTGCTGCCTTTGCACTCTTGCGCAATCTTTATAATTTTTGTCATAATTTGTGATGAAAAAAGATTCTTTGTTCGCTACCTTTATCTCCTTAATCCCCGAAAAAGCCTGAAACAACCACTTTGTCACCAAAACATTTGCTTTCCTGCTCTCCTCTCCTATTTTCACAAGCACTTTTTTAAAGAAAACAGTAAAAATACCCATAAATAAGAACAATAATGCAGCAATTGCAACTGTGGATACCCAATCCTGAATTAACAAAAAAACGACAAGCACTGTGCTGACACTAAACTCTGCAAGAAATTGTAAAACATTCAATGCCACTGTAAAAAAACCATTGACATCGCTTGTAATATTACGCTGAAATTCCGCCACATTTTTAGACACATGAAACAAATAATCCTGCTGCATATAACTTTTCATCATTCTGACAGACAAACGCTGTTGATTATTAAAGACAAATCGGTATTGAAGACTGTACATTGCCATCACATAAATATTCTTCAAGATATAAATAATAATTAAAAGCACCGCCAAAAACAAAACCATCTGATTGGCATCTGTAATACCTGTATACTTACTTATTAGTATAAAATACCACTTCTCATTGATTGTCTCTGGCTGCATGGCAACATCAATTAATGGCATAACCGCAGAAACACCCAAAAGTTCTACAAATGCACCTATAAATATGATAATAAGCAATATCCCCAAGTTAATTTTCTGTTTCCTGTCCAAGACATAGTTAATCTTTTTTAACATTCCTCAATCCTTTTTAGTCCGGCTTATAAAACTGAATAATCTCTGATTCTGTCTGTGGTTTTTTCTTCATATAGGCGTCATAATCCTTAAAATAATGTCCCATATCCCAAGCCTGATATCCTCTTTTGTGCAAATCCCAAGCCAGCACCTTCGCTGTTGGTCCAAGTACAATACACACAAGCTTTTCTTTGCCTGTCCTTAGGACAGCACGCAACAATGAATCATATTTTTCAAACGCATTCATACTTGGCGCTGTGATAAAATCAACTGACTTGCATACAGAATACGCCTTATATTCCAGCTTGTCTAGCACGCCCTCTCCACATATCAGCGTAATTTCTCGTCCTTTCAGCAAATTTTGCATATGCTTATAATACTGCTGAAAATTATATTTTTCATAAGTTTGATACACTTGCGTAATACAAGTATCTATATAAACCATATCTCTATTGCAATTCCTACATAAAAATCTGCGCTGTGCTGTCAAAGATTTTGCAAAAGACGCTACGAATGGATTTAAATTCTTTATTGGGTGGGTATAATAGTATGGAATCCCTATTTTCAATCCTTCTATCTCTGTTCTTAAAATCTTTCTTAATCTGCGTGCTAATTTGGGATTAAATTCCTGAAATGGTATGGAATCTCCCATCATAATCGCAATTTCGCCATCTCCATATCGCAAAAAACTTACTTTTTCCTTTTCTAACAAGCGCATTGTCTCACCTGTAGTAAGAATTTGAAGCTTGTCCGTATAGGCTCCCTTCTCATACTGTAAACGTTCCAAATGATGATCAACGCGAATAGGAAGTCTTGTTAACTTTCCAGCAACGTCCTTTGCCTTCTTCTTATATAATTGTGCAGATGAATACCCTTTTGTTTTTTTTCGTAAAATAAAATACTCTGCTCCCACATGTATGATATGATTGCCTATTGCTGCAATTTTTTCAATGTCCAATGTATTGTCTTCGTCATTGTATAATCTATCCAATGAGTAAATATCTGTCAGCATACTATCATCAAACCCGTTTTGATGTGTGTCTTGTACTCTGTTTACTGTAATCACAATGGCACAGCTTAATCCCGCATTACATGCCATATAAGGTCGTATAATACGCTTTTCTCTGTTCTCTGGAGTTATCATTGCCTCATAATAATTAGGATTCTTGATTGTATTGTCTTCCTCCATTGTTAGCTTGAGTACGTCTTTCTTACGATACAATGTACAATCCAGCTCCCATGGATAATTATAATGTTGGTATTCGCAATTCCATTTCCACGCAAACACACTATCTTCTGTTGAAAGATTCTGTGGTCTCGGCGTGATATTGTCTCCAAGCCGCATACTATAACCAAACACTTTGGAATTCTTCACAAGGTAAGATGCGGCTTCTATAAGACAAAACTTTCCTGTAAACACAACATCATCACAGCCAAACATAATATATTCGCCCGCGTCCGTAACGAGTTGTTTCAAGTCAGTTTCAAACTGTTGTTCTTGTATCCAGTTCACTTGTGGAAAACACTGCATTATCTTTTTATACCTAATATTGACTGTTTCGCTATAAAGTATTGTGACCATCTTCTGTTCTGCATCCGAAAACAGAAAAAGGCTTTCGAGATATGCATGCAACTGCAATGGTCGTCCTTTTGAAAACACAATAATTGATATTTGCTCTTTTTTTATTTGCTCCATTTCCTTTTAATCCTTTCAGGAAGTTTCTTTTTTGTTGGAAGTGTATTCTTTTTCTTAATATTCAAGAACGCCATCGGCGTTCTTGCTACAAAGCGCGCATCATAGTATAATACATTCTTTTGGGCGCTTCTGCAATCCGCCAAAGGCATATTTTATTGTGAAACCTACTTTTCTTTCCAATTTAACATAGCATACCATGCCATACTTCGATACTTATCCTTTATCCTTATTGCATCCCGAAATTCGCCTTCTAAGTCAAACCCGCAATTTTCATAAAATTTTCTGGCTCCAACGTGATCCGCTAATACTTTTAAGTATATTCTGTGTAGCCCAAGATCGCGAAATGCATAACGTATCATTTCTGTTGCTGCACGTTCCGCCCAACCAGTATCCCATATTTTTTTTCTTGCCGCGATAACAAACTCTGCATTGTGGTCTTTCTCCGAAATATGTTTGAGACTGATTGTTCCCAGATATTCATCATTGCTGTCTGTTATAGCAAAGTGTTGATTCTCCTCATCAAAACTATACTTAATAAAAATGATTGCCTTTTCCAGTGTCATATTTGCAAATGGATAGCGAAACCAACAATTTACTGTTTCATCATACATCCACTCCAACATCAAAGCAGCATCCTTTTCCTCTAATCTCCTTAACATAAAACTTCCTCCTAGAATTATTTCTCATTCACAATCTCAAGATATTCAGCATAGTCCCGAATATACTCTTTTTCATCATAATGTTCACTCGCTAACACTAGGAGTACAGAATCCTCCGAAAAATCATACATGTCTTTCCACACCATTTTGGGAAGGTAGATACCAATGTGCGGTCGATCCAGACTAAATATCTTTTGTTGTCTGCCATCATCCACTCTTACTTTTGATGTTCCAGCAACATTGATCAGCACAAACTCTGTATTATAATTTGCATGTTTTCCACGGATAACCTCCCTATCTGAGCCATAGATATAAAAAACTCTCTTAATGTGGAATGGAATATCTTGATTTCCTTCCACAATAACAAGGTGTCCTCGATAATCTCCTTTTTGCGGAAACTCTATCAATTTGCACTGTTCTATCATCTGTTGTCCTCCTAATATATTTAAAAGCATTCCATTTATCATATGGTTCATATATTTCTGTCATTAACTTCAAAACTATTACTACAACATATCCTGTACCTCGAATCGAAAACAATTATACTGTGTCAATGTATCAGAATCCTAATTTTTTTGTAACGGTCAAAGTCTGTCTTTTGCTAATTATCATTTATTATTGCATACCACGCAAGATTTTCATATTTTCCATTTAGCAAAATTGCATCTTTAAAAGTACCTTCATAAACAAAACCGTATTTTATATAAAAGTGTCTTGCACGCTCATTTCTCTCCAATACATTCAAATATACCTTATGCAATTTCAGAGTATCAAAAGCATAGTGCAAAATATCTTTTGTCGCAAGTGTTGCTGCTTCTGTCCCTCTTGCAACACTTCTAAGTACAATTGCGTATTCCGCTGATTGATCTTCCTGCGATATATTCTTGAGACTCACCGTTCCAAGATACATATCTGATTCATTTACAATCGCAAAATGTCTGTTCAAATTTGAAAAACTATTATCAATAAAATTTGTGACACTTTGTAACGTCGCCTGTTCAAAAGGAAACCGAAAGTTCTGAATTATATCTTTATCATGCATCCATTCTAGCATAAACACTGCATCTTTGTGTTCCAATCTTCGTATCATTAATTTTTCTTTTCTGATATTGTTCAATATCCCTTTCTTAAAATGCTTATCTGGCAATCCTGTTTATGTTCTATATACATTAATCTTCTCAATCACATAATCTTGTTCTTCTAACGTCATTCCTGTATAAATTGGCAGACTTAATACTTCATCTGCATAAGATTCTGTAATTGGATAATCTCCCTTTTTATGTCCAAGAAAATGATAACATTTTGCCAAATGTGGTGGGATTGGGTAATGTATTTGTGTCTGTATTCCATTTTGTTCCAACACTTTTTGCAGAGAATCGCGAGATATACACCTTACTACATACTGATGATAAATACTCTCCGCGCCATCTCTTACTTTGGGCAAGATAAGTAATGGATTTGTTATCCCTTTATTATATCTTTGTGCCAACATTTTTCTCTCATTGTTCAGTTCTCGCAAGTGGGATAATTTTACCCGCAAAAGAGCGGCCTGCATTTCATCAAGCCTTGAATTAATTCCCGCTATCTCATTGTGATATTTCACTTTGCTGCCATAATTGCGCATCATACGCAGTTTTTCTGCAAAAATCTCATCATCTGTAACAACAGCGCCCGCATCGCCAAATGCACCCAAATTCTTTGTCGGATAAAAGCTAAAGCATCCTGAAATACCAAAAGTCCCTGTCATTTTTCCATCAAAACATGCACCGTGAGACTGCGCGCAATCTTCAATAATCTGTAATTGATGCTTTTTTGCAATATCCATAATTTTTGTCATTTCAGATGCTTGTCCATACAAATGTGTTACCATAATCGCCTTTGTCTTATCTGTAATTACCTGTTCTATCTTGTTCGCGTCAATATTAAAGCATTCATCAGGTTCAACAAACACAGGTGTTGCACCGTTTTCGGTAATTCCAAGTACAGTTGCAATATATGTGTTTGCTTGTACAATCACCTCGTCGCCTCTACCAATGTTAAGTGCACGTACTGACATAATAAGCGCATCCAATCCCGAATTTAATCCAACACAATATTTTCTTCCCGTAAACTGTGCAAATTCTTCCTCGAACTGACAAACCTCATTTCCCAATACATACCAACCAGAACGTAGCACGCGCAACGCTGCTTGTTCATATTCTGCTTGGTACATCTGGAATTGCCTATCCAGTACATTGCATTTTATCTGCATATACCCTATCCTCCATACTTTAAATCCTTTCATCTTTTATCCGTTAAACGCATTACTATTTTCAAAAGAGATTGTGCGGATTTATCCCATGTAAAATAATCCAAAACATGTTTACTCGCGGCGCTTCCTATCTGTCTATTATTGTGGCACATAACTTTTCTTACAATTTCTTCCTCATTTTCACAGAGATATCCTGATACACTATCTTCTATTATATACGCAGGACCAGGTGCATTTAAAGCGATTACTGTGCATTCATAGAACATCGCCTCCAAAATCGCCATTCCAAATATCTCATGTGTGTTTAAATTAATATAAAACTCAGAAATTCGATATAATTCCCACATTTGATCGTTTGACATCTTATCATAGATTGTGACATATTGTGTCAAATCGTTTTTGTCAATCCGCTTCTTGACTGTATCTGCAAGTTCTCCCTGTCCAACCATAACAAGCCGAAATCGTTTGTCCTGCTGATAAACTTCATTAAAAATATCAATCATTTTTAGTGGCTGTTTTTCCGCGGTCATTCTACCTACAAAAAGAATCAGCCTGTCACTTTCCATAAATCCATATTTTTCCAATATTTTTTTTGCGTTATATTGTAAATAATCCTCTTTTAAAAGGGTTTTGTCAAGCCCTACAGGAACTATATCGATATATTTTGCTCCCAGTACCTTTAAATCTTTTGCAAGTGCTGGTGTCTTTACAACAGTAGGAATCCTTTTATAGTATTTTACATTATTGCAAAAAAAATCCACAACCCTTCTTTTCCATACACATGGGTTGTTACTGTGCACTACCCCAATATAAGGCAAACATAAAATCCGATTCTTTTTACACCACCTATAAAATCTGCCAAGAAATAAATAATTGTCAGAGGCGGTAATATAACATGCGATGTCCTTGTCTAACAAATCTAACGCTACAAATGCATGTTTTCCAAGATGTTTGCATTTCAGATAGACAACTTGTATCTGATTTTTTTGAACTGTTTCTACCTTTTTATCCAAATCAGGGATAAGATGATATACAGACACGCTATGTCCTATTGCAGCCAAAGCTTTTGCCATGCCCTCCGCTTGGGAATTATAATACTGGCTTAGATTTTTTTGTTCTGTATTAAGTGATATTACCGCAAGTTTCATAAATAGCATCCCTGTCCTCTATTGTTTAATATATTTTTATCCTGTAGAAATTTTGTCCATATATCAATCTTATCACTAATATGCATAACCTCTGTCTTTTCTTTTACAGCCTTTAACGTTTATGAAAAAAATCGTACAAATAACTTTTCATTACTAAAAAATAATATCTTTTTTTGGTAATAAAACCATGTCGAAGACGCACCTGTGCATTTTCACGTACTCCTATCTGACTACTTGATATTCCCCCTAGATGAAAATTAGATAACACTTGATATATTGGCGTGAAAACGATTTTATCACTCTTAAAATACCGCAGCATCAAATCATAATCCGCCGCTGAATGGTATTGTGTGTCAAATGCTCCAAATTTCTCATAAGTATCCTTTGTAACAAAACAGGTTGGATGCGTAATCATCTGCTGTGGCAAAAAATCATGATGATAAATCACAACTGCTTTTTCTCGACCATCAAGATAAGTTCGCTGCATACCATAAATTACTTCATATTGATTTTTACAATAATGATTTACCACTTGTTCTACTGTGTCCTTCTCATAGTTGTCATCACTATTAACAATACCTATTAGCTGCCCTTTGGCTAACTTTATTCCTTTGTTCATGGCATCATAAATTCCATTATCTTTCTCTGAAATTAGCGTAAAGTCCTGCGGCAGCTTATCCATATGTTGCTTAATAATGTTAAGGGTGTTATCCGTTGATCCTCCATCCACAATAATATATTCTATATTTTTGTAAGTTTGATTCTCAATACACTCTAATGTCTTTTCAATCGTCTTCTCACTGTTAAAACAGGGGGTGAGGATTGTCACCAATACTTCTGGCATATTGCCTACTCCTTTTCCTTACCAATAACATCCTTTTTCTACCGTCAATGCATTTTTTGGGGTCTCCTCAGCGAGTGCTCTAGTCCACGCATCATTAAAAAATGTCGCAATCTTTGTGGGATAATTATTTTCCCACCGATATCCTTTGATACCAAACAAAAGTTGTGTTGCTCCTCCCAAATGAATCGCCTGTTTTCCTGCACTTTTTAACTTTGATGCCAATGGCATTCCATATGCCCCACATCCAATTATTGCTGTGTCAAAATCTATATTCATTGCTTTCTCATACATAAAATCAAGCGCATCAAACCATGTAGCAAAACGGTTATCTTTCTCTCCGCACAGAGTTTGTACTGCCTTTAGTGTTCTCAAATCAAATTCTGGCAAAATCTCTGAATTTGGAAAAATCTGAGCCCGTTTTTTGTACTGTTCCTGAATTGTATGTTCAAATGGGTGAATCACCAAAACCTTTTTACCTGCCAATGCTGCTGTCCAAGGTCTACTTGGCGCAAGCCACGGTTCTAACCGAAATAGAAATGTTAGATCTGCTTGTGGTGCAAATTCTTCAATAATAAAATCTTCCATATTTAAGTGCCACATCGCAAGAAGATCAGCATTGGCTCCTGCATCAAGGATTAGTTCCGAAAATGGTTTAAGAAATCGGTACTCAACTGGGAAAAATCCTGAGTCTTTCCCTAGCCGGGTAAACCATTTATCTAGATATGCATCATCTTCCAAGCTGTGTCCTTTATATTTTACCTTAAGATATCCCACGACAGTCTGAAGTTCTGTGTTGCCAAAACGACAAGCCATAAAAGGCTTTCCCTCTATAATTTTCTGATAGATATAATCATTTGTCTTTGACGGCGACAGCACCCACTTTTTTGCATAGTGCGGCATGACGGGTTCTCTATGAAAATACTTCAAAACACCATGACGTCTTAAGCACTTATTAAAGTAAAAATCCCTCCACTTCCACCTTTTCTCATATCGAACCCACTTCTCTTTTCTAGTCATTTTGTCCCTCCCAGTCTATGTCTAACTCTGTTTATCAATCCAGTAACCTTACGAATTGCCTTCACTCTACGAATTTTAACCTCCATTAGACTCCCTGCATTTAGACGATGTGAATCGATAATCTGTGGATATGTGCTTCTATGTTCTACTTCTGATTCATAATGATTTATCTGTCCAAACTGTGATGGGTCACGAAATCTCTTAAATCCATATTTTTTAGATATCAGCGAAATAACAGATTGATCATGTCTATGATCTGTAAATTCCTTGTAATTTGATAATCCCATTACATTTGGTCTATCTGAGATAATCCGAATATCTTGTGCATAATATAATACTTCATCAAGAAAGGCTTCTACTTCTGGCATTTTTTTACATACAAAATATCCCCCAATAGACTGTGGTGTGTCTGTATATCTTGTCTCATCACATCCTGTAAGCACAAAAGCATCCCTTTTTGTATTCCCCTTCTCAATTCTCTCTTGTTCTAGCGAAAAAATCATAATAGGAACCTTTTCCTGCTCCATACAATCTATCAAATATTGTATTTTATTAATATAGACAGCTCCAGAATCCGTATATATTAGATAATCACCTTCACCTAACACATCGTAAGCCTTTCTATAAATATATGGTTTCCAGAGATAATAACCTCCACCTCTAGGAACTGATAAAATCTCTTGATTACGTCTACGAAATATTTCATCAATGTCCTCTGGTCCATACTCAATTACCTTGTCTGCTCCCCATTGTTTTGCGGTCTTACTATTAAGTTTTTGTGCTCGTCGAAAGCTCTTATCTGCATAATTTACAGCTATTATCATTTATTTTTTCCTTCTTTATTTTTCTTTATGCAATTTATCGAAACGCAACTGCACATGCGTCAAACTCTGCAATAGAATATCCAGCATCTTTATAATCTGATATTTCATCACTACATATAACATAAATATCATTCATTTCTTCCTGCCTATCTGTATCCCAACAAAACTCCCCGAAATGGTCTGCTACAAGCCACCTTGATGGATAATTTTTCCATGCAACCGTTTCTATATACAAATTTGTTGGGTATTTTGAATAAAATAATACTTGCGAATGCCTTATTCTTCCAGTTATACAGATTCTATCATTACCGCGTTCTTCCTTCAATGCAACGGCATAAATCAATGCATCTTCTGCTCCTGAAAGCTGCATCGACTCAATTGTGTTTTGATAAGTAGTAAAATAATAACCCTCAAATAAACAAAAACTAACAAAATATAAGATAAGAATCCCTTTCCAAATCCAAGTTTTTTGAAAAATATGCCCTACAAAATAACTTCCTCTAATCAGCAAAAATAACATTGCAAGATTCATACAATTGGCTCTGTAAATAGACATTGACCGCAACAAACTAATAGCAAGGCAAATAACAAGCCAAATAAGCAAAAATATCTCATATCCAAATCTTTTTTGCTTTCCATTACAGTACACTGTTCTAATAATATCACAAAACCCAATTACTATAAAAGGCAAGGAATAAAGATAATACAAGCCAAAAAAGGGAATCGCATTCATCAGATTATAGTCACTTTGTTTAATATATATTCTCAACAAATCCTTTAAATTGGTTAAAAGATGTGTACTATTCAACTCATCTCCTCGAAACTGCACCAAACATGGTATCGAAAAATAAGGGGTTCTTATCTCCGACAACAGTCCAATATTAACCGCCACAAACAAAAGTAATGGAATCGCAAATATTAACAAAATTATTGCTGCACTGATCGTATATTTTGATATTCTAATTTTATGATATTTTATGCAATACCCCAAAGAAAACCAAAGAAAAAAAGGTACAAATAACCACAATAATGCATAACAATACAATGATAATCCCCAAAATATTGCCGAAACAATCAAATACTTTTCCTTGGTAAACCCCAACAGAGAAAAATATATTGCAAATAAAATAAATGCTGGTGCCAAGTTTGCATCCAATCCCCATCTACTCATCATAATATGCCATGGGCAGACTGCAATCATCATTGTTCCAAATAATGCTTTCTTATTATCCGCAATCCTTCTATAAAGTAAATATACAACGAATACAGAAGCAATCCCAAATATCATCTGTGGAAGTCTTATGGTAATAAGGTTTAATCCTCCAAGCATAATAAATGGAATCATTAGATACGATTCCAATGCACTCATTCCACTTCCCCAAGTTGTCAAATAAACAGGATTTGCGTATCCCCACGAGTCGGTTCCATACTTTATTAAAGAATATGCTTCATATCCAGCAAATGCCTCATCTGCATGTACACCACATGGTATCTTACCAATCAGAATGCTTCTGCTCACAATCGCAAACAACATAATAAAAAACAGCATCCAATTCTTTTTTATCCATGTCTTTGGTTTTATCATACTGATATCTCCTATTATCTACACAAAATATTATGGTATATCCCGCCAAGCTGCTCCGCGATTGACTGTCCAGAAAAACCTTCTTTTGCAAAATCTGCAATCTGCTGCGAATTGTAGTTTTTTCTGTTCTTTGCCAACTGTAACATTGCTTCTGTTAAAGCACTTACGCTTTCTGGCGCAACCAACATCCCATTAAACGGTTTCACAAAATCATCAGGACCACCGTTTGCCGCCGCAATCACTGGTTTTCCGCAAGCCATTGCTTCGATATAGACCACACCAAAAGTTTCATATCGGCTTGGAAGCACAAAACAGTCACACTGCTGCATATAAGACGCCACCTGACAGCGATTTAGACTACCTAAAAACACTACAGAATCTATTATATCATATTCTCTGCACCATTCTACCGCTTTTCGAGTTGCCTGTCCACCACCGCCAATAAAAAGCTTTGCTGTATCACACTTTTTAGAAAAATCTTTCCAGGCCTTTAAAAGAATATCCACACCCTTTTTCTTTAATTGATCATCGGTATCCATATAGCACACTGTCAAAAAACGTACTTCCTCATGCGGGTCACTTACACAAGGTTTAAACTGCTCAAAATTAACAACATTTCCAATCACTTCAATATCGTTGGAAGTCCTATATTCTGATATTAATTTTGCAAATGCATGGCTTACACAAATTACTTTTGCGGCCTTTTCAAATGCCTGTTTAATATAACAATCATTAGATTTGCGAATCTTGTCTCTATGAAGTTGAAACAATGTCGCATGTTCTGTTATCAGATATGGCACGTTTATTTTTTCGGAAAGTCGCATTGCTGCATATCCAGCCCAGACACAACAATGTGCATGAATAATATCCGGTTGTTCTATTTGTGTATCATATTTTTGGTACAACTGCAAGATTCCCCTTGCAAATGCCTCGCGATGTCCTTCTATTCCATGTTTTAGCGGACAGAATACCTTCTTGCGATGTATTAAAATCGCCTCGCACATTTCAGTTGTCTCTTCTGTATAGAATAAATATTCTCGAATGCATTTAACAGAATACGTATCAGTATATAGTATTGTAACCTTATTCCCTGCGTGTTTAAGTGCCAACGCCTGCTCCCAGAAAAAGCTTCCAAGAGTGCTTTTGTTCTTTGTTCTAAAGAAAGCAGGTATTATTAATATATTCATTTTCGCAATCCTTTTCATTATATTCATTGTAGTACACCGTTTTCTTAATCCTCGTATGCAAAGTGCTTGATATTTGCATTAGTACAAGGCGGAGGAAGGAAGCAATGCGGTGGCATCGTTGACTGACGACAACGCAGCAATGATGCAAATAGTGAGTGCCTGGTATATGAGGAATTAAAAAACAGTGTATTAACATAATCTTAACCAACTTTTACTCTGTTTCACGGCTTCCCATCCCATCCCATTCCGCCACATATACCAAAATCTTTTCTTAAAAAATAACTTCCGTTCTGTCTTTTTTAGCTCTTGAAGATGCGACGCAGTCACCGATTTATCCGACATACGATACCATACTATCTGCTTATCCAGCAATCCAAAATGATAACCAGCATGCAAGACTTCCAGATTCATTGGATAATCTTCAAACCACCTATAGTCTTCGTCATAACCGCCAACCTTTTTGATAAAATCCATAGTATAAAATGTCGCAGATGGCGCCACAATCCGATTCTGAATCAATAGCATACGATATTGTTCTTTGTAGTCTTTTTTAGCAAATTCATAGCATCTATCACAATACGCTTGGATATCTGCATAAATTGCATTTGGATTTTTATCATTGAACAACTGTACCTTTGCAATGGGAAATATACCCGGATTCTCTTCGCAAAATCGAACATAACTTTCAATCGCGTCTTGTGTCATGTAGTCATCTGCTGCAATTCCCTTATAATATTCGCCTTCTGCCACTTTTAATCCTCTGTTAATATTCGCTGGAAGCCCTGTATTTTTGTTCGATGTGACAAGCTTAATCGCCGTCAGTTCCCCGTCATTCTCTGCAATCCACTCTTGTACCACTTGAACCGTATTGTCAGGGGAAGCATCATCTGTGATAATCAATTCAATATTTGGATATGTTTGATTCTTGATACTATCAAGAGTTTCTATAATTGTCTCTGCGGAACGATACGATAACACAATCACACTTACCAACTTCATTGTCTATGCCTTTCCCAACAGTTCTTTAACTTGCCAAAAATGTCCTTCAAACTCCTGTTTCTGCGCAAATGGCTGATACCAATAATATCCCATCAATACAAAGAGATAATTTCTTAAAAGATACACAGAAATAAAATGCGCCTCCATTAAATTATAAATAGAAAATACAATAACCATAGTAAAAAGAACGTTATTTTTTTCCTTATAACTCTGATATAGCAGATAAAAATTCATTAGAATATAAAGCATTCCGGGTATAATCCCATACCAGTAAAACAGTCTGACAAATCCTGCGTCAAAATATTCCGTATTTTCAGCGGCAGCAAACCATTTCCAGTTTTCAAGCCGCGCTGCCTCAATGGCATAACAACTCTGATATCTACCATTTAATAACTTGTCCAGCTTGTGCATTAAAGAATCCGTTGTAAAATAAGTATTTTCTACATGGGAGCCAATCATAGAAAAAGCAATGCACCCTACTACTACAACTGCGCCTAACAAATAAATCCATTTTCCTTCTCTACACTTTTTGCTATATTTCATAATAGGAATCAGTCCTGCAGACATAAGCCATACCAAGAATCCAGTTTTTGAATCTGTAAACAAAAATAATATCACATCAATTACAGGAAATAAAACAAACCAATACCATTTTGCTCTATCCACATAACAGTAAAATGCCAGCATACCCACAAGCCAAAGCATACCATGCAAGGCATTTGGGTGTCCCATGCCAAATGTATATCTTGTCTCAAAAAGCTGTTCTCCCTGACTACCTCTTCCAAAATCAGCAATCATTGAGATGCTGCCGTAAAGTCCAGTCACTGACAGTAACATTAGCAATACGCAACCTGAAAACGTGCCCCAAAACACCACCTTCATTATTTTCTTTATCTCAATCCCTTTGCACGCAGCAATCAATGCAACTACTCTTACCGCCTCATCCTTTTCATTTATCAAGTAAGAAACAAACAGGATACTGCCAGCAAGCAGGATACACACCCATTCTTTTGTTGTATATTTTGTCAAAGCGATTTTGATACAGAACAATAGAAATGTCAGTCGAAACAGTTGGCTTTCTAGCGGATTAACATAGGCACTTTTATCCACTATTACAATCAATAGTTCTACTATTAATCCCAGCCAGAAACATATCTCGCCTATCTTCCTCGTCTGGTTCTCTTTCATTCTGCTCCTCCTATTGGATTAATCCGAGCGCTTTTCTAAGCTTCTTAAAACGTCTTGGTCTGTTCTCAAACTTGTACTGAATATAAGCGCTGCACTCTGGCAATTTTGCCTCAAATGCCACCTCGTCATTCATCCAATCATTCACTTGGCTGAGTGAAGTAAAAATAATTGGCAGCAATCGTTCTATTTGGTGTGCCTCAGAAGGAAATCCTGGATTTAACCCATAGTTCATCAATTTGTTTAAATTTCGATAAAATGCTTTGCTGTGTCTTTGTACCTGTTCCCGTCTTACAATATAACAGGCGCCCGGCGAAAAAACAAAATATTGTGGAATCATAGGTTTTTGATAAATAAAGCGTATCAAATCATCCACATCATTAAAATACTTCTTTGGATGATTTGAAGATTGTACATACCAAGAATTATTTTTTTCAATATACATATTTTCCATGCCAAGAAAGGCATCTCCTAGTATGTTCTGCTCATTATTTTCATTATATTTAGAATATTTATCCCAATACTGCTTTTCATCATACAAAAAAGTAAAACTTTTGTTTTGATATACCTGTTGAAAAAAATCCATAGAGCAATGCCGTCCGATCATATTTCCTTTTAACAAACAAATCACTTCTGGCAAATAATCATAATTCTCAGCAAAAAAAGAAAAATAACTTGTAATATTATGTCCTGTGTTCTCGACATCTTTTATTTTAAGATTCATTTGATGAAGTTTTGTTTTAACTTCCTGATTGTCAGAACAGTCATATAGCATATAATCACTGCACAATTCAATCAACTCTGTCGGTATTGTATTAAAATTATGAATCAAAAAAAAGTTATCTGTCTTTTTCATTCTCATTGTTTCCTTCCTGCGCTGTGCAATCGCAATTTGTTTTGTAAAAAGCACTGTATTGTCGCCTTCTGTTCAATAATCCATCGACTCCAAAACATTTGTTTATCAATTCCAAGTTCCTTTGCCTCGCGCAATCCCCTATGATACTTCAAAATAAATTTTTCCGTAAAATATGCTCTACATGCCACACTTTCTTGCAAATGATATTTCATATACATATATCGATAATCCTCATAAATTCGATTATCCTTCTCTGAAAAACTTTCCGTATACTGATTTTCATGCACACCAATAGAAACTAATGGTTCTGTAGTATATGCAAAAATGGGATTCTTTTGAAGCAAGTCAAAATACAGAAACATATCCGATGCCCAGTTGCTACGCTCATCAAAAAATGTCAATTCGCTGTCCCGACGATAAAGTGTAGCACTTGGCGCTCCAATTTGATTTCCCAGAAATAGATTTTTGTAATCTCTACGCAAACGATCAACAAATTCTTTGTCAGCAGAACGGTCATAACTTGCTTTGCTATTTTCTAAAGCATGATGTAGCATAGTTGTATTCTGACTATCCAATAGAACTTGCCGACTGCCAGAAAAGGCAAGTGCCGCTTTGGGATTATTATCGAGCAGTTCCACAAGTTTACTAAGACTATTCGAAAAAGTAAACCAATCATCGCTAAACAGAATTTTAATATAGGTTCCCTGAGCCATACGAATCGCAGCATTCCAATTAAAGATATGGCCATATGGTTTTGGGTTATGGCAATAGTTTACACCCGGATAGTGCTCTCTTACAAGTGTTTCTGTCGCATTGTCAGTTGAATCATCGGAAATATTGACTTCAAAATCTGTGTAATCCTGGCGATATATTGAATCTAACAGGCGTTTTACTTCCTCCGCATTGTTGTAACAAGGGATACATATTGAAACTTTTACGCCCATACTCTACCTCATTTCCTAAGAATCTTTCTGCCAGTTCGTTTGATTGCAACCAACATATGATAACAATTGTTCTTTATTATTACTTTTATCTTACGAAGAGTCCTTTGTGGTTCTTTTTCCTCATGCATAATTAGAAAATCAAGCTCTTTTTGATGCTCTCGAATATAGCGCGGAAAGGTTTCGTCAATCTCACATCGAACAAACTGCGCATTTCGACCAAAAATATCTTTGCCATCTTTAATCTGGTCTGTTACGTTAGATAACACATGTCTGGAATTATACTCCTGATGTGCTGCCGACACGACTTTTTCCTGTACTCGTTTTCGGATATCTTTCTCACCGTGACCGCCCATATAGCCAAAATGCCAACCTCCATCTTCCACGCGAATTCCAATTTCCTTGCGTTCTGGAAAACGAAGTTCACCGAGTAACAACTGTTGCTCTTTTAACAGACGATAACTTAACATTTTTGTTCCAATCCATTTTTTGTGTGCTACCCCTTCAAACTCTCCTGCATAGGACAGCAGATTGCCGGAAACTTCTTCCATATTCAAATAGCAGTAAAAAAGTCGCTGTGCAAAATGATAAATTTTATCCTCCTGAAAATTCTGTAAAATCTGATAAATTTTATCAGGATTTGGAATTTCGTCAAGATCACTAAACAGAATAATATCTTTATCTTTACAGCCAGAAAGTCCTCTTGTCACTGCATTTTTCTGGAAAGTATCGCGCTCATGCGTCCCTCCTTCAGGCGTATCGTCAACCACCACATGAATAATTTTATCAGCAAATTCTGTAAACAAATGTTTATTTTCTTCATAATATAAAGGCTTTTTCAGACCAGAAAAAGTTTCTGTCGCCTCACTAATTACAAATCTATCCACTATTGGAGCAAGGACATTCAACCGAATCTTTAGAATATCCAACTCATTAAAAAACTGAAAACAGTCATAAACCATTGTCTAGGCCTTCTTTCTTTTCCATCTGGTACTTCCCACCATCGCAACCATCCCTGCAATAGATACTGCCGAAATCATATACCCAACCTTCCATAGCATCGGTATTACATAACGAACCTCTAACGTTCCTTCATACTGCGGATAAACTACAATGCTGACACAATTGTTGCTACCATTGCGGATTTCAAACTCCTGTCCATTATTTTTATCATACGCATGATAATGATCGTAATTTAAAAGTGGGATTTCTATTGTCTTTTCCTTATCGGATCGATTTTTACAAGAAAAAGTAGTTACACCATCTATATACTGATATTCACTCACTGTCACATATGGCTCATCAGTCACAATTTTTCGTACTTTTAATTGTTGCATTACAGTGCCCGTAGGTAAATATTCCCCATAGCCGATCTCTGTGGGCATCGCTCCATAGACTGTGATTGTTTTTGCCTCGTTTGCAAAATCTCGAAAAAATAATCCTGCATTTAGGACTGTAAATGAAAGCATTATACCACAGCACAATTTTACTGTAACACTGCCTTTGTACTCTGAAATCACTCTAATTCCCGCTACTGCGGCAAAGACCCCAAATATTGTTGCAAAAGCATAATAGCGCCAAGGATATTGAATCATGCAAAGTACCTTAGCAATAATACCACTGATATTTTGTATACTATCCCACGGCATAAAACGCAAAGAAAATACAATACTCAACACAGCAAAACCAGCACAACATGCACCAAACTTCAATATTTGATCTTGTTCCATCTCCCAGTCATACTTTTTTGCGCAACAATATATAACAATGCCAATTCCTATGATTAAAGAAAATCCAATGGACATTGGCATCTCATTAAGAGTACCCTTAACACTTCCGCCTGTAGCGGTCATAAATAGCCCTAATACCTGAACAAGATAGCTTCCCTGCTCTTGAATCTGATTGATTTGATTTGCCTTCACAGTTAGATTCATTGTCATAGAAGATAGAAATGGAATCAAAAATGCTGCATTTATTGCAATTGTAAGTAATGCTGCCTTGACCAGCGCCAAAAACCTTTGTGCTTGAATAGTCTTTCTAATAGCAATCAAACAAAATAATACAATACATAATGCTGTTAGCTCACACGTAAGAATATGGCTTTGAATAATTCCTGTAAGACCAATTACAATTGGTATATAGTCTCGCCAAGAAATCTTTTTTTCCTCCGTCATATACACCTGCGCAAAGCCATATAGAATAAGTGGCAAAAATGCCATTGCTGTGTATTCTCCGACAGATGCTCTTGTATAGACATCTGCAAGTCGATAGGCCGATAGCGTATACAAGATGGCGCCAAACAGCGCAAAACGCTTATTGCGAAACAACCCTTTCAGGCAAAAGAAGCAAATTAGACAGGTAGTTGCATTAATTAGAACTGCATAAATCTGGTAGCACACTTGCAACGGTGCCCCCATACAATAAATTAGCGCTGGAACATACAAAAATAGCTGACTGTAAAATAGTGGTGTCGCATATCCATACCCATTTACCATTTCCGTCTGTATTGGAACAATCCAATGTCCATTTTTGATACCTTCTGCCAGAGACCAGATCCGCGCAGTATGGAAATCCATATCATGCCCCCAATACAGAAAATCTGTAAACAATGGCAAACTGGAAAAAAATATGGTTAATCCAAGTCCAATCACAATCTGTTTATTCGCATAATTTTTTCTAGTAAAAAAGTATAAATATCCAATGTCTGTAACAACAAACAACAAAAGCCAGCCAAACAGGCAAATATACCGCCATAATGGCAATTCCCTAATTTCTATTGTTGAAAAATGAAGTTCTCCAACACCACCATACAAAACATGGGCTTCTAAATCCTCCACTCCGGTAAAAGAACGCACCCAAAGTCGGTCTGACACTCTTGTTTTCGTGTCATACAACAAAATTTCACTGCACTGTAAACCTGCACGAAGCTTCTGTGAGGTAATTTGCACACAACCTATAGAATCCTCACAAGTACGTTCCGTCTCAAAGACAGACTGATAGTAAACCACCACCTCATACATTCCATAAGGCAGTGCAAACGGTGTTGACCGAAGAATTTCTTCTGGTGGCTGTTCTTCTTGATGCATGCTTGTCACACTATAACTTTCATTACCATCGAGAAAAACTTTATCATTTGTCTGAATTATATTACTGCTATTCAACATATACGTCGCTGGTTTTCGGAATGTAGTAAACAACATAATCAGCAAAAATAGCATCTGTATTATAAGCACAATTGCAAAACTTTTGTTCTGCGCTATCCAGTCTCTCATATCTTTTTTATCCTTTTCGCAATAATTTCTTGCAACGCCTCAAAAACGGTTCTTGAATAAAGTTTGGATACTGCGCATTTGTCCCTTCCCATTTATGAAACGCAAACGGGGTAATTCCCTGTACTTCTGGTATCATTTTTTCATGACTGTAATACTTTGCCACTTCCAATGGCGCGATATGCATTCCTTGTGCCTCTAACAAATGGCGTATCTTACAACAAATAAAGCCGTCCTCATAATACCACATACGTCCATATGCATATTCTCCTTCCCATGGAATCTTTTCTTTTTGGGGAAAATCCATCAGGCGCTTACTTCGTATGCCAACACTATTCCCGACACGGCAAATAGTTCCATCCTTATCCCGATATGTGGTCGTATCTCCTTTTGGCGGTAGCGGCCATGGTGCACCAATATAATCATAGTCTAAGAATGCATCCTGCCACATTTCTGGATGAACTACAAATCCATCTGCATGGACAATCAATGCAAACTCTGTATGAATATGACTTCCCAATTCATACACCATCTTATAATTAAAATCATCAATATGATTTAATCGTTCTGTATGACTATAACGAATCTCTTTGGGAAGTCCAAACGGTTTTCTATGGGTGATTAGGACTGCATCGCCAAACGCAATTCCACGCATACTATATTGCATCGCTTTGATTGTAGCTTTGACATTCACACTTGTCATCGCCGTGAGCGTTACCTGCGGCAAATTCAATTTTTTCCTGTTGCCATCCATATTTAAAATCATGCCCCTTTCCGTCGATATCCATCAATCTTTAATTCGACTCTTCACCCTGCGTTTTAAAGACCGTACTGCCCTGATAGACAAATCTCTGTAGACAAACCATTTACTCTTCACTCTTGCCACCATAAAAGGCATACCCTTTAATTTCTGTCCTATTTTTTTATAGTATGGTGACTTTTTCTTGTATCTGTCAAGTGCCTTTTTACATTCCTCTGCGGTATAAAGTTTTCCTGATCTATCAAGATACCAAAAATCTGAATAAATATTCTGTTCCGATGCCCAGTAGCCATCCGAGACATTATGCCTTGCCCAATATTTCGGTGCAATGATATATTGAACAGTGTCACTTGTAAACGCTGGAAAAAAAGCAAATGTTGAATTTGACAATATTAAATAATGTGCATTTTTAATTGCTGTATAGTCGCCTGCCAAATCAAAATGATACGCTTTTACTTCTGGAAGAATCCTTTTTGCCGCTGCGATGTCATCTGTCACTGTCATAAATTCCATATCTGAGCGAATCTGCCGCATCATTTTCATAGCATCAAGCCAGTATTTCCGTCTTAGAAAAAGTTCTGGATTGCTTGTATACTCCCCACCTCTTATATTGATAATGCAAAGATTTTCACGGGAATAATCCATGCAGTCATATTCTGGTTTTACTTTTAGCCACTCTTTTATTTCTTTCTTATATTTGCCAAAATAAGTCTCATCTTGCATATTTCCATATAGAAGTGTTGTTCTGTCAAGAGACAAAAGCCTGTTATCTACACCAGTAATATAACAGCCATGTTCTATGTCATGCCTTGAATTTCCAATAAAAATTCGCTCCTCTTTTTCATAATATTTTTCTTTGTACTTTTCTTTTGTAGTATTTAATCCACAATCAATCTCCATAAAATACATACAATCCAAAAGTTCTTTATTTAATATACTAAAATCATAGCCTTTGGCATATGCAAGCGCCCTCGTTGTCACATAACAAAATAGTTGATTGCCAAGCCCTTGCCCTTTGAGCAATTCTGTTGCAATAATTGGTTTCTTTTTCACGTAAACTCCCACTTGCCCGCTTTAGCGGGCTCTCAAATCAGGATTGTGAAATCAAAGATTTCACATTAACTCCCACTTACCCGCTTTAGCGGGCTCTCTTTTACACTACTCGTTTTTCAACGAAGGAATTAAAGCGTTGTCTCTATAATCTTCCCCTCATCAACTTTATAGATAATATCACACTTCTCAATTGTATTTAGTCTATGCGCAATAATCACCATTGTCTTCCTGCCATGGAAACTGTTAATCGCCTCCATCACTGCTGCCTCTGTCTCGTTGTCAAGCGCAGATGTCGCCTCGTCAAATACAAGAATCTCTGGATTGTGATAAAGCGCCCGCGCAATTCCAAGACGCTGCCGCTGTCCGCCTGAAATGCGGATTCCTCTGTCCCCAATTGCGGTGTCTAGCCCCTCTGGAAGTCCTTTGATAAAATCCTTTAACTGCGCTTCCTCAAGCGCTTGCCAGATACGATTGTCGTCAATCTCCTTCTCTGCAATCCCAAAAGCAATATTATTTCTAATGGATTCATCCACCAGATAAATCGATTGTGGAATATAGCCAATCTGTGCAAGCCATGCTGGATAATTATCAAAGATATTAACACCATCACAAGTAATACTACCTTCTTTAATTTTCAAAAGTCCCAGAAGAATATCCACAATGGTTGATTTTCCTGCGCCAGACGGTCCCATAATTCCAACAGACTTTCCATAGGGAACAATCATATTTGCCTTGTCAAATATCAGTTTATCCGTGTTTGGATAGGCATATACAATATTGTTTAGTTCAATACAGTCCTGAAGCTGCATTTTCTTTGACCCATCAGCAGGTTGTAATGTCTGATTGGTTTTGCGGCTGATTTCATTGATATTCATATTTTCATACACATAGTCAAGACAAGGACGGAAAAAAGAAATGTCTGTCAGATAAGTATTGATGCGATTCACACTTGGCATCATGCGAATTGCTGCCACTGCAAAAGCAGCAAGCATTGGCACTAATGAAGATGCATCATTTCCAAGGGAAATATATACAACAATGTATCCAAGCACACTCGCCATAAAAACTGTCTCAATCAAAAGTCGAGGAAGATTATTTAAAACTGCATGTCTCTGCGCATACCCGGCACCTGTCTTTCCACTCTGTTCATAATTATCTGCAAAAAATGCCTCCCTGTGTAGAACCTTAACATCTTTAATACCATAAATTGCCTGAATCCTCCACTTGGCAATTTTGGACTGAATAAACTGATTTTTCTCACCTAGATTTGAGAGACGTGGCTTGAGCACCTTAATAATTAAAAAAGAAAGAATACCAAACACTACAAGCAAAAACAGCAACAATTTCCAGTCTGCAACAATCATTACAATGCAGAGTAGAATAAATACCACGGACTCTGACACCAAGGAAATCATTGCCATCAGAATATTAAACACATTTGGAATATCACTGTCTGTAAGTCGAAATACTGTAGGGATATCTGCATCCAAATAAAACTCATATGGTCTGTTCAAAAATTCTCTAAGTACTTGACTAATTAGTTTGTTTCGATTCAATGCGATAAAACGATTCTGTACATACACAAGCAAAAGCAAAAATGCATTTTTCAGCGCATATAAAAGAATCAATGCAAGCAAAAGCGGAATGATAAATTCTTGAATATCCTCAATGCCAAGATGCTGCATTACCCATCGCACATACTTATTTTCCTGTGTCTTAACGGGGTCTATAATTGCCCATGCAATGGGAAACACTCCTGATACACTCACTGTCTCAAGCAGACCTCCTACAAAAATAAGAACACCCAAAACACAGATTTGAATTTTCTGCTTCCTGTCCAGAATGTATCGCATTTTTTTAATTATATCCATCTTTTAACCATGCCTTTCATTCGTGATAGATTCCTTCATAATCGTAGTTCAAATAATATTGCTTCTCTGCTGCCAAACGCTCTAGATAATTTTCTTTAGTGACAAGCCCCACATCAGAAGCAATCCACTGTAAAATCTGGCTGTTTATCTTGGCAGAATAATGTTCCTTATCCCTGTAATTATCAAGATTTGTAATCACCTCATACTGATCAAAAAAGTTATACAGCTTTACATTAGGACACTGAAGTAACAGTTCCGTAACCAATTGCTCGGCTTCAAATTGCCTTATAATAGAACCCTCCTGTATCAAAGAATCCCAGTAACAAATACTATATGGCGTATAAAAAACATAAAATGTTGTATCTGGATATTGATTTATCAACGAGGTAATATTTTCTGTTATATTTTCCAATGTCATCTTTCGTTCCTCTGGTCCCAAAACGGTTGGCATATCCTCCTCCACATGATTCCTGTCATACGTCTGCAAGATAAAGCGCAACCCTGTTTCTTTATCCCAAGAAGAATACTCATCCATTGTCGTTCTTGGTTGCCCTGTCACTGTCTTTAAAATATTAGGCAAAACACCATGATAAAAAATAGATTTATTAAATATATACTGCACATCATTCCATGGATTGTTATCATATAGATACTCTGGATATCCCTCGTACTGCGTCCAGCTTTTTTCCCGAATAAGTCCACTATAATCTAGCGTCCACAGCACTGTTTTCAAATCTTTGTTGCGCTGTAGTGCGCGCTCTAAATTCTGCGAAAGCTCTTGAAATCCTGCGCCTGAAAACGTCTCTTTCACAGACTTAGTCCCAAATAAAGCATCCATCTCACTCGGCTTAAAATTCTGGGCCATTGATGTTCCTGTAATAATGGCATTGTAGTCAAAATGTCTTGAAATCCCGTCATTTGTATACCGCTCGTCATACAACCGATAAGAGACAAATGAGAACGGCTTGTGAAAATGAAAATACGGATCAAATATCCAAACAATCAAAAAGACAAGAAAAATCGACAGCAATAACGATGCAAAACAGCGTATAAACCATTTTTTAGCATCCTTTTGTCCCTGGTCCATTATGCTTTCCTTTCTAACTAACCTTTAAAAATTAAAATACAAAAACTCGCTGACATCTGAAAGTGTCAAAATACTCCACAACATTAAAACAATAATCACAATAATCTGTCTGACAGAATAACGCATTTGTGCAATCTTTTCTTGGGTATTTTTCATCAAAAAACAAGCAGCCAAGACAATCAAACTAAATGCAACCAACAGTATTCCTGGATATTGTCCCACAATTCCATCAAGGCCAATCTTACACAGCAGTTTTACTTCCACTAAGTCATTAAACGCATCTGTCATAGGCTTGTACAACACACCATCACCAGTGACCTTTAGATGTCGCCAAAGCTGTCTTGCCTGCGCAATCGATTCCGCGCGAAAAAGACTCATGGAGAAAAGACAGAACACAAACGTTATCGTCACTCCGACTGCTCGTGGAACCCACCGAAAAAATCGTCCAAAAATCTTCTCAAGCACATTGCCAATTCCATTGATTACTCCCCACAAGATGTAGGTCCAGTTTGCCCCATGCCAAATACCGCTCACCAAAAACACAATGAGAATATTTACATACCTTCTAATAATTCCCTTCCTACTTCCCCCAAGCGGAATATACACATATTTTGTAAAAAATCTTGTCAAGGTCATATGCCATCTTCCCCAAAATTCAACGATGGACGCCGCCTTATACGGAGAATTAAAGTTCAGTGGAAGTTCTACATTAAACAGATATCCAATTCCTAATGCAATGTCACAATATCCGCTAAAGTCAAAATAAATCTGCATGGTATAGCACACCATCAAAACCAGCACACTTACTGCATTCAGATCACTAATATTTCCGTAACCAATTGTCACAACCTTAGAAAAGGTATCTGCTATCAAAACCTTTTTGGCAAGTCCCAATGCAAACGCATAGATTCCCTTGCTCAAATTAATGTAGTTCAGCGCATGATTTTTCTTATCCCGAAGTTGTGGTATCAATTCATCATGATATACAATTGGTCCTGCAACCAACTGCGGAAAAAAAGAAACATATGCTGTATACTCCAACAAACTATATGCCTCACATTCTCTCTTATAACTATCTATCACATAAGAAAGTTGTTGAAATGTATAAAAGCTGATACCAAGCGGCAATATTACACGCAAAAATCCAATATCTGTGCCCAGAACACCATTAATATTTTCAATGAAAAAATCATAATACTTAAAATAGAATAAAATGCCTAAATTTAAAAGCAAACCGACTACCAATAATATCCGCCGCCACAACACAGCATTTACTTTTGATAAGATTTTGACAAGCCCATAATTGAGCAGAATGCTGATGATTAAGATCACCATATACCGAACACTAATCGCATTGTAATCATAACCATAAAACAACATGGACATCACAATGAGCCAGCAAAGTGAAAGTTTATATCTATTTAGATAATTGAATCCATAATATCCTGCAAGTACAACTGGTAGAAACAGGAAAATAAAAATATAAGAGTTAAACAGCATGTATTCTCCTTCAATATCCGGTTTATTTGCCTGGCAGCTTTTCTTTCTGCTCTTTAGCTTTTCTTTTTATTGGCACTATTATACGTGCATAAATCCCATTTACAATGCGATATCCTAACGGACTATATAGAAATAGTTTCATGCGAACCAAGTCCCCTTTACTTCTATGCACTTTCTTATAGACTTGTCTAATTACTGGTGCCTTACTTTGTATCATCTCTGCAAGCCGCTTTGCGTCTGCTTTTGTCTTTTTATTGGCAGACAAATCCAAATAGTAGGATAAAAGACGTCTCCAAAAGTAGTATGCCGCTAGATTCCCCATCTTCTCTGACACATTGTTTTTAATATAAGAAATATGCTCTTGCCAAAAGGGAATCTCATCCCGAAACATTCGCTTACTTTTGGCTTCATTCATAATGCTTCCCTGTCTGTCCTGCACATAATGGTAAAATCCAGTATCAAGATAGACTGCTTTTTTAAGTCTACAAAATGCTTTGGTGGTATACATAATATCCTCGGAGTTTCTTCCTTTTGGAAAAACCATATCTTTCACCAAATCTCTATGAAATAACTTACTCCACACAGAATTATAAATCACATACTTTTCATGCCCACAGAGATAAATTTGCAAGAGCGCATCCCTAGAAAGGGGCTTGACCAAATCACTTTCCAATGCAGAATCAACAGACATAGAAGAACCCTTTGTGGTATATTCATTTCTATAACGGCAGACTGCAAGCTCTGCCTGATGTTCTATGCACGCAACGTACATACGTTCATACATTTCCAATTCTATCCAGTCGTCACTGTCTACATAGCCAATATAAGTTCCTGTGGCAACCATAAGCCCAGCATTTCTGGCATCTGACAATCCACCATTTGACTTATGCACCACCTTAATCCGCTCATCAATTTGAGCGTAGGCATCACACATCTGCGGCGAATGGTCTGTCGAGCCATCATCGACCAATATAATTTCAAGATTTTGATAAGTTTGATGAATTACAGACTGAATGCAACGGTCAAGATATGCCTCAACATTGTATACAGGAATTATAATCGAAATTAACTCTTTTTGTTGATTCTTTTGCATGCGCATCCTTTCATAACAACTTCAAAGTAATATCTTTGAAAATACTATCTCTCCATTGGAATGGAGCACTCCACCCAACTTGAAATACGTTCTAAATTTGTCAGCCACTCCAATTGAAAACCAGTCAAGGAATAACCGTGACCATAAAAGAAATATTCTTCAGGGAATACATTCTCGCCAATCCATCGCAGCTTTTCTCCTGGTATGGTGTAATCAAAACTCCAATTTTGCCAGAATCCCAACATGGAATCACCAAACTGGTTATCGTAGTCCGGTCGAGCCAGAAACGGCCCTTCTGCAGCGCGCTCTGTGGGTGGAAGTGCAATAAAAATGGCATTCTCCCCGCCCAGACCAGCACGATATCCCATCAACCACATGGTTAAATTCATTAAGTCGTAAAACCTTACTGGTCGAGCCCAACGCAAAAGTGTCCACTTTTTCTCCTCTGGCAAGGTAACAATTTGAAAAGAAACGGAAACTCTGTCCTCTGCAATACAAACACTCGGATACTCCTTCAAAAGCTGAATTGCCTGTTCCACAGGACAGTTAATAACAGAAAAACAGGTATATCCAGTCAAATCAAAAGGAAAATTTGGTCGTTTGCCCATAATTGTTCACTCCTTAGATAAATTTTGATTCTTGTCCATTCAAAGAATAAATTTTCGTCAACACACAACTCCCCTGGCATCAATGAGTATCCACCCTGGCCAGTTTTGATGCATTGTCTCTGTATCTGTCGTCTCATAGTTATCATGGTGCAGTGGACGAATCATTATCTTTTTTGGATTTGTGTTGAGTCTTGCTCCCCACATACTAAAAGTGCTGTTTGCACAAATATTGTGTTTACAGCAACGCATCAACTCCATATCATACAGACTATCTTTGCCTGTATTCCAATCCACAACACACATGTTATTCTTGTTATAAATACGCTTTGCATATGCTGTATCATCCGAAAAAATATAAAATATTGGATTTTCCACACGCTCTGAGATATAATCAATTGCACAGTTATAATACGCTTCTGTACAAATTCCCATATACCGCTTTCCATCTGCTACTGTAAGGTAATCATCGCGTCGAATATGGATACTTATTGCATTTTCTTGTCGCATCGCCTGTATCGTGTGTCGATTGCGTGGATTTGTACTTGGAGGAAACTTAATTTTTTCTTGTAATTTAGGTATGATATCTATATAATACTTCTCGCAATTCCAAAAACCATAGAGATATATATTATCCATTGAAAAAATTTCAGGCATATAGTCGGCGTCTTCTTTGACTGTTTTCTCCCGTCTGCCAATAAGCTTTCTCCGAACTCTATCTATAAATTTCATACTATTATCCAGAAAAAGGCGTCTTTCATCCTCCGTACAAATTTCATACGCTACCCCATCAAGCCATTCTAACTCAAAGGAACGCCACTCCTTTTCCTCGCCTTGTGCTCCTTTATACGCAAATAGGTCAAGTTTTACTTCTTTTCCTAAAAATTTAAACTTTTCATATAATGCATATTGGTAAAGTTGATTGCCAAGCCCTCCCATAACATGTATGATAATCATATCTATACCCCTTGCGTGCATTGGCACGCATACCAATCAATCGTTTAAAAATCACTTTCTTTTAAACTTTTCTTTGCTTTTCTTTTTCAATATGATATTAAACTCAAGAATACGATTCACCACTTTTAAAAGTGCGTATCTTCTCCCGCTGAGAGAAAGCCTTCTTTCATGGCTTCTCCTCGAAAAAAGATTTCTGTCTGTCTTGGAACAGATGGAAAATGGTCATATCCAGTTCGGTCTCCACTGAGCGGATAATAAAATAAAACCCCATTCACATCATAACTTTCCAGTTCATACTGCCCATAATCCTGTTGAAATCCATACGCTGGTTTTGCTGACTCTGTGTACAAATAACGCACAAGAGAGAACATTTTTATCGCTGAAAACAGAAATAATGCTGTTGTTCCCAACAACGCTATCTTTACTATCATATCCTTTTTTTGGAATTTGTCAAAGTATTTTCTTAAAATATCAAATAAAATACCGCCTGTTATCATGACTGTAAGCAGAATAGAAGCATATCCATACCGCAATAGTGGGGCCGAAAACTGCCAAAATATATAAGAAGCAAGCATAGTACCAAGTGTAAGAAGCTGGTCCGAACGCATTGCATCACGGTCTTTGCAAAAACAAAAATTTTTGAGGAATAAAATAATAAAAATAGGAACACAGACAATGTCCGTCAATATAAATAACTTTCCAATGGTAGGCAATGTATCATGAAACCATGCTGGAAACCATTCCCACACAGGCAAATCGGTCAACGCCGCATTGTATATTCCTCTGCCCCATGTCTGAATTTCCGCTGCATCCAGTGTCGCCGACGCAGCAGGAATTTTCCAATCTACACCAAATAAATCCAATGCTGGAAATGGATACAGCAAATATCCCGATATTAGCACTGTCCTTGCAAGCCACGGAGCAATCACTTCGCACCCTAATAATAGATAAATACCAATATCTCGCAACTTTTTTTCTCGCAGCAACATAGACAACGGTTTTAGTACCAATATTAGAATTAATCCTGCTGTAAGTTTAAGCGTGACTGCATAGACACCCGCAACACACAAAAGTGCATAAGGGGTTGACTGTATTTCTTCGTTTTCTAAAAGTTCTAACCACTTTATCACAATAAAAAATACAACACACATCACAGCATAATCAGACGCAGGTGAGACAATATCATGATAAATAACTGTCAGATAATAAAAGGCGCCCAGTCGTGCAAAGTCTGTCACTAATGTCTTTCTGTCTTTTTTTTTCTGAAAAAGTGCAAGCACTTGGCTCCAAAGCAATAGTGCCATAAATCCATTGACTGTATGCAGAGACCTTCCGCAAATAAATTTCATACTATAAAGTGCTGACAATGCAAAAAAGGAACTGTTATAGGCAAAGCGCACATGAATATTCCCCAGTCCCTTTACAATACCATATTCTTCAATCCAGCGAATACTCTGCGCATGATATAAATCTGAATCATAGTGCATATATCCGCGGGAGGTACAAAAACACCAAATTACAATACTTGCCGCCAACACAAGCTTCCACACACTGCTATTTTTGCGCCATATCCCTTGCAATAACTCTATGATTTGCTGCCGCTGTGTCACCATAACTGGAATGCATATCCCCACAAGAATAAGATTTGCCACCGCACCAACTTTATAAAATAAACTGAACACTTGCGCATACACTGTAATCGTTATCAATCCCGCTGCCAAGATACTACTGATATCCTTTACATGGTATTGAAAATGCCTCCACACAATTTCGCGCAACCGCATTCCCATCAAAAATGCAGTGATTGCAATATAAATCCAGTTGAAAAATACTGAAAGCATATTTTCCTCCGCTTTGTACTAAACACAAACTTTCTCCCGATCCAGCATCCAGCTTTGAAACATTAGCAAATACCAAATTTGAATGCGCCAATTGCCTCTGTCTGTAAAGTCCCTCCAAATTTGTTGCACTGCATCCGCATCCAGAATCCCTTGTCGTCTAATTAATCCACTGTCAAGAAGCGATTCTGCCCACTGTCGAAGTTCTGGTTCTAATAGCCACTGTGTAATTGGAATTGCAAATCCTTTTTTTGGTCTATCCATCATTTCCTTTGGAACATAGCGATATAGCACATCTTTTAATATTAACTTGCCTTCGTCTTCTTGTTTCTTGTATGTTATAGGAATCGTCCATGCAAACTCAACTACATCCTTGTCCAACATAGGCACTCGCGTTTCCAGTGAAACTGCCATAGCAGCCCTGTCAACCTTAACTAAAATATCATCTGGATGATAAACTTCCATATCCATCAACATAATACTACTCTGTGGGTCTTTTAGCGCCCCATATGGAAAACTGTTGTGCTTATATGCATGTGTCTCCTGTTCCAATGCAATATGCAGATTGGAAGCCTCCTGTGCATTTGATAATTCATACAAATGTTCAGGACTTTTTGCCCCTAAAAGATATGCTTTTGTCTGTAGCAACTGATTCTTTCCAATCAGCGGATTTCCCACTAGAAATCTACTGGCAAGTTTTCGGATTCCGTAGGGATAACTTTTCATTTTTCCCCAAATTCGATTGATAGATGCATAGGAACCGTATCCACAGAAAAGTTCATCCCCTGCATCGCCACTCAATGATACCGTCACATGTTCTCTTGTCATCTTGCTCACAAGATAGGTTGGAATCTGAGAAGAATCCGCAAACGGTTCTCCAAAAATCCATGAAAGCTTTGGAATGACTGCTTTTGCATCTTTGGCTGTAATGTAAAGTTCTGTGTGTTCTGTGCCAAGATGCTGTGCAATCTCCTTTGCGTAAACAGCCTCATTATATTCTGGATCTTCCATGCCAATCGTAAAACTTCTGACTTTTTGCGATGACTGTGCCTGCATCAACGCCACAATCGTACTGCTATCAATTCCTGCCGACAAAAATGCGCCAACTGGAACATCTGCTACCATCTGCTCTTTTATCGAAGCCTTTAGCAATCGTTCTAATTCATCTGCTGCTTCCTGTCTACTTCCTTGAAATAAATGCGTCTGTCCATATTTGGCCACTTCCCGCACAGACCAATATGGCTGTATCTTTGGCTCTTTATAAGGCGCATCTAACTCCAACATACAGCCCGCGTCAAGTTTATAGATATTTTGATAGATAGAATATGGTGCTGGAATATAACCATGTATAAAATATAATTGTAATACTTTTGTATCAATTGGATTGTTAAAATCGTCCAACACACGAATGCTACCAATGTCCGAGGCAAAGACAAAATGTCCGTTTACAAATCCATAGTACAGTGGTTTTTCTCCAACTCTGTCGCGAATCAATGTTAGCCGCCCTGTTTTTTTATCGTAAAGTGCAATTGCAAACATTCCTTTGCAGTGTTTTATCGTTTCCATCACACCATAAGCCTCAATCGACTCTAATAATACTTCTGTATCGGAAGTCCCCCGAAAAGCAGTTACTTTTTTCTCCTTTAATAGTTTGTTCCGCAGTCGACGGTAATTATAAATCTCACCGTTGAACACGCACACGTATCTTCCAGATGCCGAATGCATTGGCTGCGCACCTGATTTTGATAAATCTACAATTGAAAGTCTGCGGTGTCCCAGCACAATATTAGTAGTTTCATCCGCCCAAACACCGCCTGCGTCCGGCCCTCTGTGATACATTCTTTGATTCATTTTTTCTATATTTTCTTTCCAGTTCTTAGGATTGTTACAAAAGCCAGCTATTCCACACATATCTATTCTAACCTCATTTTAGAATCGCTACTAAAAATTTCCATGTAGAGATAATACCATATTTTTATATTAAGTACAATGAAAATTCAATTTCCGTTTATATTTCTATTAGAGTTTTATTGGCAATACACAGTTGTTTCATCAAAGGATTTTCCCATTGTGTCCCTGTATAACTTGTAACGTAACAGTTCAGCCATGCAAAATT